>CAZRZB010000071.1:0-14703 GCA_964604435.1 uncultured Aestuariivirga sp.
ACCATCGTGCGCTATCCCGATGCCATCGCCCTCATTCACGAAATCAGGTCCCTGGGACTCGCCAATCCCATGACCGGCCGGGCCCGCAAGCCGGTCACACGGAATCTTTTGGGCGAGGCCGTCTCGATCTATCAGCAGAAACATTCCGACGATGACGGCCGCATCCGCGCCACCATCGAAGTGGCCTGGGCCACCGCCTGGGCCCCCCATGAAAGCCAGCCGAAGCCCCTGAAGCCCGGCTCGGCCAAATTCCGCCTGGCCGACGCCCTGAGAGTTCCGGAAACCAAGCTGAATTAGAGTCCCCTCTTCTCACCATGGCCGCGCTTGACACGGCCATCTTCTTTCAGCCGAGAGGCTGCCCACATCATGTGCGGGCATGATGGGAAAGAATAAGGTTGGGGATACTACAGCAAATCGATGAGATGCGCGATAAGCGGCACATCGGCAGGCGGCATGGGGTAGTCGCGCAGCCGCAGGGGTTTCACCCATTGCAGCTCCTGCCCCTCGACTGAAGTCACGACACCTTTCCACCGCCGGCACACATAGAGCGGCATGAGCAAATGAAAGTCTTCGTAAGCATGGCTGGCAAAGGTCAGCGGGGCGAGGCAGGATTCCGCCACGTCGATCGCCAGTTCCTCTTTCAACTCGCGGATCAGGGCCGCCTCGGGCCGCTCATGCGGCTCCACCTTGCCGCCCGGAAATTCCCACAGGCCCGCCAGCATCTTGCCTTCCGGCCGCCTGGCGATCAGCACGCGGCCATCGGCGTCAACCAGGGCGACGGCGGCCACAAGGAGGATGCGCATCAGCTGCGGTAGGAGCCATTGATGTCGATGTAGCGGTGGGTGAGATCACAGGTCCAGACCCTGGCCTTGCCCTTGCCGACGCCCACATCCGCCTCGATCACGATCTCGCGCCCCTTCATGTGGGGCATGATGTCGGCTTCCCTGTAATGGGGATCGCGCATGCCGCTTTTCGCCACCTGGATTCCGCCGATGCGGATGCGCAGCTTGTCGCGGACGGCCTTCTCGCCGGCCTTGCCGATGGCCATGACGATGCGGCCCCAGTTTGCGTCTTCGCCCGCGATGGCGGTCTTCACCAGTGGCGAGTTGGCGATCGACATGGCAATCCGGTGCGCCGCCTTGTCCGACTGGGCCCCGGTGATGGCGATTTCGATGAGCTTCTCGGCCCCTTCGCCGTCGCGCGCCACCTGCTTTGCCAGATCCAGGCACAGGCCGGACAGGGCCTTGGCAAATCCCTTGGGTGCGGGGCCCGCCTTGCCCGTGGCAAACAGCAGGACCGTATCCGAGGTTGAGGTATCGCCATCAACCGTGATGCAGTTGAAACTTTTTGCCACGCTTTCCGAAAGCATTTTTTGCAGCGCCCGCGGCGCAATTGCCGCATCGGTAAAGATGAACACCAGCATGGTGGCCATGTCCGGCGCGATCATCCCCGAACCCTTGGCAATGCCGTTGATGGTCAACGTCCGGCCACCATGCTTCAGCGAAACCGTCGCCACCTTGGCGAACGTATCGGTTGTCATGATGGCCCGCGCCGCCTCGTCCCAGCGGTCCCCGCGCGCCGCGGCAATCAGCCCGGGCAGGGCGTTGACGATGGGAGCCGGATCGAGCGGCTCGCCGATTACCCCGGTCGAGGCCTGAAAAATCTCCGCCGGTTTGCATTTCAAATGCCGCGCGGCGGCCTTGGCAACCGTTGTAACCGTCGCAACACCCGCCTTGCCGGTAAAGGCATTGGCATTGCCCGCGTTGATGACCACGGCCCGGGCCTTGCCGCCCTTCAGGCTTTGCACGCACCAGTCAACCGGCGCCGAACGGGATTTCGACAGGGTAAAGCAGCCGGCAACAGCCGTGCCCGGCGCCAAAGCGGCCAGCAGCACATCAGGCCGGTTCTTGTAGCGGATGCCGGTTTCGGCGATTGCGAGTTCCACGCCCGCGATGGCCGGAAGATGCGGTGTCGCACTCGGTGCGAGCGGTGAAACACTGTGCGCCATCGTTCGCCCCCCGGGAAAGTTTATTGCTCGGGAACCTGCAGGTCGCCCTTGCCGCCCGTATCAGCCGCCCCGGCATCGGCAGGCGCCGCGGCGACATCGCCGTTCTGCTTGTCAAGCATCGCCTTCCGCTTCTTTGCGACGTCTTCCGCATATTTCTTGAGATCCTCATCGAGAACCTCGACTTTCGCGGTCTTGCGAAGCTCATCCATTGTCTCCTGCACCTTCTTGCGCAGGAGCACGTTGCGGATTGCCGATTTCACCTGATCGAAAGGCTGCGCGGCGCCCAGCTTGCGGTCTTCAAGCTTGATGATGTGCCAGCCGAAATCGGTCTTGACCGGCGGTGAAACCTCACCGACCTTGAGGGCAAAGGCCGCCTTGGAGAACTCGGCAACCATCTCCGGCGCGGTGAAGTAGCCGAGATCGCCGCCGTAGTCCTTTGACCCGTCGAGGCTGTACTTCTTGGCCAGGTCGGCAAATTTTTCACCCGCCTTGAGGCGGGCAAGAATGTCACTTGCCTCTTTCTCGGAACCCAGAAGTATATGGCGGGCCCGGACCCGTTCGGTTTGGGCCACTTTTGCCGATTCGGCATCATAGGCGGCCTTTATTTCCTCGTCGGTGACCTGCGGGCGTATTTTCTGGAAGAAATAGGCATCACGCAGGGCCTTGGCCTGGTAAAGGGCCAGCCGCCGCTTGTATTCGTCGGTGTTTGCGATGCCTTCCTTGACCGCCAGCTGGGCCAGCAGGTGGCGCTCAACCAGAAATTCGACGACGAAGGGATAGCGCAGTTTCGGCGGCAGGTCGGGCAGCTGGCCGATGATGTCATCGGTGGCCATCTGCACCTCTGAAATCTTGATCTCGTGGCCATTGACGATGGCCACGACCTTGTCGTCCTTCAGTTCCTGAGCCCCGGCGCCCGCCGTCATGGCGGCGCCCAGAAGACCGGTAAACAGTGCAATCTTAACGTAATTTTGAATGCGTGGCATGGGACCCATCGTGCAAATTCCAATTATCCGGCGGGCATTGGCTCCGCCGCAAAGCTCAATGACCACCAATAGAGGCAAGAATAAGCCGAATATTCCTGACTCCAACGGCCGCCATTGGACCTAAATCGCCGTTGACATTGATCTTGTTGAGGGGGCCGCGCAAGAGGGTGGGGCCGCAGATTGGGGACCTGTTGCCGCCCTGCAACACATTGAAATATCAGGAATCCATCGCCAAATTGCAGTGTGAAATCGAATCACCACGGATTCACCCGGCACAACTAGGCCTAGACCTTTGGGAACCGAAGCCTTATCAGGCAGAAATTCTCGGCACCAGTCCCCATGGGCCACCGAAACAAGGAATGAATCATATGCTCGGAATGCGCTCGATTGCGGCAAAAATTTTCGGCACAACCAATGACCGCAAGGTCGCCAAATACCGCGCTCCGACAGCCGAAATAAACCAGATGGAAGCCGGTCTTGCGGCCCTCTCGGACACCGAATTGAAGGCAAAAACCGCCGGCTTCAGGGCCGAGATCGCCGCCGGAAAGACCCTCGAAGATCTCCTCGTTCCGGCCTTTGCCGTGGTCCGCGAGGCGGCCAAGCGGGCCCTCGGCATGCGCCATTTCGACGTCCAGCTGATCGGCGGCATGGTCCTGAATGACGGCGCCATTGCGGAAATGAAAACCGGTGAAGGCAAAACCCTGGTCGCGACCCTTGCCGTTTACCTTAATGCCCTGGCGGGCAAGGGCGTCCATGTGGTCACCGTCAACGACTACCTGGCCAAGCGCGACGCCGCCTGGATGGGCAAGATCTACGGGTTTCTGGGCCTGACCACCGGAGTCATTGTGCATGGCCTCTCGGACGCCGAGCGCCGCGCGATGTACGCCTGCGACGTGACCTATGCCACCAACAATGAATTGGGCTTCGATTACCTCCGCGACAACATGAAATACCACCTGAACGAAATGGTCCAGCGCGGCCACCATTTTGCCATTGTGGATGAAGTGGACTCGATCCTCGTTGACGAGGCCCGCACGCCCCTGATCATTTCAGGCCCTCTCGATGACAAGTCCGACCTCTATAACGCCCTGGACAAGTTTATCCCGGAACTCACTGCCGACGACTACGAACTGGATGAAAAGCAGCGCTCCTGCACCCTGACCGAAAAGGGCAACGAGCACCTTGAACAGGTTCTCGGGGCGGCGGGACTGCTGAAGGGCGACAATCTCTATGATGCCGAGAACGTCACCATCGTCCACCATGTGCAGCAGGCCCTGCGGGCCCACAAGCTGTTCCAGCGCGACAAGGACTACATCGTCAAGGATGACCAGGTCATCATCATCGATGAATTCACCGGACGCATGATGCCGGGACGGCGCTATTCCGAAGGCCTGCACCAGGCCCTTGAGGCCAAGGAGCACACCGCCATCCAGCCGGAAAACGTCACCCTCGCCTCCATCACCTTCCAGAATTATTTCAGGCTCTACAAGAAACTGGCGGGCATGACCGGCACCGCTTCGACCGAAGCTGACGAATTCATGGATATCTACAAGCTTGAAGTCATCGAGGTGCCGACCAACGTGGCCGTGGCCCGCAAGGACGAAGATGACGAGGTCTACCGCACGGCCCGCGAAAAATATGCCGCCATCATCGAAACCATCAAGGATGCCCGCGAGCGCGGCCAGCCCGTCCTGGTCGGCACCACATCGATCGAGAAGTCCGAAACCCTCGCTGCCATGCTCAAGTCGATGGGCGTGCCCCATAACGTGCTGAATGCGCGCTACCACGAGCAGGAGGCGGCGATTATCGCCCAGGCGGGCATCGCCGGAGGCGTAACCATTGCCACCAACATGGCCGGCCGCGGCACCGACATCAAGCTCGGCGGCAATCTGGAGATGCGTATTGCCACGGATCTGGCCGACGTTCCCGAAGGTGCCGAGCGCGACAGGCGCATTGCCGCCATCGCCGCTGAAATTGAGGCCAACAAGCAGAAGGTGATCGCCGCTGGCGGCCTCTTCGTCATCGGCACCGAACGCCATGAAAGCCGCCGCATTGATAACCAGTTGCGTGGCCGCTCCGGCCGCCAGGGCGATCCCGGCCGCTCCCGGTTCTATCTTTCCCTCGAAGATGACCTCATGCGCATCTTTGGCTCCGAGCGCATGGACTCCATGCTGCAGAAGCTTGGCCTCAAGGAGGGCGAGGCCATCGTCCATTCCTGGATCAACAAGGCCCTTGAAAAAGCCCAGCAGAAGGTCGAGGCGAGGAACTTCGACATCCGCAAGAACCTGCTGAAATTCGACAACGTCATGAATGACCAGCGCAAGGTGATCTTTGAGCAGCGCATCGGCATCATGAAGGGTGAAGACGTTTCCGAAACGGTGGACGACATGCGCCACCAGATTATCGACGACCTCGTAGCAAAATACATGCCCGACAACACCTATGCCGAACAATGGCAGACCGCCGAGCTCCGCCAGCATCTGCGCGAGGCCGTGGCCATCGACTTTCCGATCGAGGATTGGGCCAAGGAAGAAGGCATTGCCGACGAGGAGATCAGCGAGCGCGTGAAGAAGGCGGTCGACGAACTCTATCAGGCAAAGCGCGAAAAATTCACTCCCGCCATCATGCAGCAGGTCGAAAAAGCGGTTGTACTGCAGACCCTGGATCATCTCTGGCGTGACCACATTGTGACGATCGAGCAGTTGCGCCAGGTCATTCATTTGCGTGGCTACGGCCAGCGCGATCCGCTCAATGAATACAAGACCGAGGGCTTCACGCTCTTTGAGGCGATGATTTCCAAATTGCGCGAAACCACGACTGCCCAACTCATGCGGGTGGAAATCCAGTCGCAGCCGCCCGACAGCCTACTGCCCGATGAGGAGGGCCTGCCCCTCATGGAAGCCCATCACATCGATGCCACATCAGGCGAGGACGATGTGGGCGAGGGCTTTCCGACCTTTGCTCAGGCGACCGCAACGGCCGCCGCCGAGCTGGACCCGAAGCGGCCCGAAACCTGGGGCAAGGTTGCGCGCAATGAGCCCTGCCCTTGCGGATCGGGAAAGAAATACAAGCATTGCCATGGCAGCTTTGCCTGAGGCGCCGTCTAGGCCGCGCTGGAATACCTCACCGTCCCCATCATGCCCGCGTTCATGTGGTAGAGATGGTGGCAGTGAAAGGCCCAGTTTCCCGGATTGCCGGCGGCAAATCTGATGGTGACGGAGGTCGCTGGCGGAACCAGGACCGTATCCCGCAGGGCCCCCGCGACGGGCACATTGTTGATTGCCGCCACCTTGAAATAGTGCCCGTGGAGATGCATGGGGTGCGCCATTCCGGTCCGGTTCTGCATGATGACCTCGATGCGCTCGCCTTCCCTGACGGTAAAGACTGTTTCGTGCACCGAAGACTTGCCATTGAGGCCCCAAAGGTAGTCGGGGCCGCCGCCGGTGAGGGCCAGTATTTCAGTCCGCGTCACCGGTTCGGGTGGCAGTTCCGCCACCGACCGCAGTGTCATCTCCTGGGCCAGGTCCAATTCCGGCGTCATGTCGCCCTCGTTTTCAAGCTTGGCAATGTCCGCGCCGCTGGTTGCAAGGTAGATCCCTGTGCGGGTCCGCAATCCTTCCGGCCTGAAAAGAATGGGCCAGGCCCCGCTGCCTGCGGGCAGCTTCACCCGGATATCGGCCCGTTGTGCGATGGCCAGCGGAAACAGCGCCCCCTTGACCGGGTAGACTGCATTGCCGTCAACCGCGATCAGTTCCCCCGAAAGCGCGCCGAGGTCAATCCACATGTTGCTGGCCGCCGCCGCATTGATGATGCGCAAGCGGATTTGCGTGGCCCTGCAAACCCGCACCACTTCCGGATCGGCAAGGCTGCGGTCATTGGCCAGATAGGCCTCAAACATGATGTCATTGAGCCTGCCGGGCATGGCCATCTGCGTGCCAGCCATCGCATGGCCCGCATGCATTCCGCCGCCGCCTTTGAGTTCCGCCAGGATTTCCTGCGGCTCGCGGAAGGTGAAATCATGCAGCATCACCACATGCTCCTGTTCGTCAAACAGGGGTTCGGGTGTTTCGCGCACAATCAAGGGCGCCGCCAGCAGCTGCTGTTCCTGCAATCCCAGATGCGAGTGCATCCAATGGGTGCCGGAGCGCGAGTTGGCGAAATCATAGTCAGCCTGCTCGCCGGGCTTCAGCGCCGCCTGCGAGAGCATCGGAACCCCGTCCTGGGCGGAAGGCGGGTTCAGCCCGTGCCAGTGCAGCAGTGTTTCCTCCTGCAGGCTGTTTCTGACCCGCGCCCGGAACCGCTCGCCCGCCAGCAGGGAAAGCCCTCTGCCGCCGGCGCTGCTCTCGATGCCGAAAACCTTCGCTGCCTTCCCGTTAACCTCAATAATCCGTGAAATGGCCCGGAGCTCGGTTACTGGCTGCGCCTGTGAGAGACTTGCGCCAAACGGCACAATACACAGGCTTTTCAAAAGCGTCCGCCGCGACACCGACAGGTTCATGTCAACTCACCAGAACGGATGCAAAATACGAGTTCGTTACAATCGAAGGCAATGGGTTAACACTCCAAAAACAAGTCTGGACTATGGTCCGGCGGAATAGTGTTCAGCGGTTCAAAAGGTAGTCACTATGCAGACGTTACGGTGCCTGGCAAAACTCTATTCGCATGACACCCGTGGCGCGACCGCTATTGAATACGGTCTCATTGCGGCGGCCATGGGTCTCATGCTGATCCCGGTGATGTCCGCGCTCTCCTCAACCGCGAAATCAACATTGTTCGACATCGTTGCGGGCCTCTTTTGACGGCATCAAAAACTCATTGGCGGTAATTCACGAAGTATGAACCGCATCCTCTAGATGCCGCGGCCAATGGCCAGGAATTTTTCGCGCCGCTGCGTCCGCAGCACCTCCGGCGATACGCCGGCAAAAGCCTCCAGTGTCCGGGCAACCATTTCACCAGCAGCCGAGATCGCCTGTTCCGGCTGGCGGTGCGCGCCGCCCAGCGGTTCATTGACGATATCATCTATGACCCCAAGTTTCTTGAGGTCTTGCGCCGTGATCTTCAGGGCCGCCGCCGCATCCTTGGCGCGCCCCGCGTCACGCCACAGGATGCTGGCCGCCCCCTCCGGCGATATGACGCTGTAGATCGCATGTTCCATCATCAGCACGCTGTTTCCCGTCGCGATGGCAATCGCGCCGCCGGAACCGCCCTCGCCGATGATCAGTGAAACGAGCGGCACCCCCAGCCCCATGCAACAATCGGTCGAGCGCGCAATGGCTTCCGCCTGGCCCCGCTCCTCGGCGTCAATGCCCGGATAGGCTCCTGCCGTATCGATAAAGGTAATCACCGGAATACCGAAGCGTTCGGCCAGTTCCATCAGCCGCACGGCCTTGCGGTATCCTTCCGGCCGCGCCATGCCAAAATTGTGCCTGAGGCGTGCCTGCGTGTCAGCGCCTTTTTCCTGGCCAATCACCACGACCGAAGACCCGCGGAAACGCCCGAGGCCGCCGACCACGGCTTGATCCTCGGCAAATTTCCTGTCCCCCGCCATCGGCACGAAGTCGGTGATCAGCCGGTCAATATAGGCAAGGGCATGGGGCCGGTCCGGATGCCGCGCCACCTGGGTCTTTTGCCACGGCGTCAAATTCACATAGATCTCGGCCAGGCTCTTGGCGGCTTTCTTCTCAAGGGCTTTGACCTCGTCAGCGATGGATACGGTTGAATCTCCGGCGGCCAGGGCCCGCAGCTCAGCGATTTTTCCTTCCAGTTCGGCGACAGACGCTTCAAAATCCAAATAGGAATGCATAGACCCTCAAAGGCTATTGAATGAATTGGCTTTTGTATCGCGCCAGATGTGGCCGCCGGACGCCATAAAGTCAACTTTTCTTAGCTAGTGGATGGTGGCTCTCCACCACCGCCTGCAGGCGCCCCGCCTGGACATGGGTGTAGATCTGCGTGGTCGAAATATCCGCATGGCCCAGCATCTGTTGGACGGCCCGCAGATCCGCCCCGCACTCCAGCAGATAGCTGGCGAAGGCGTGGCGCAGGACGTGGGGTGAAACCTTGCCCAGATCGAGGCCGCAAGCAGCGGCTAGGGACTTGAGTTCAAGGGCAAAATGCTGGCGGGTCAGGCGGCCGCTTGCCCCATGGGAAGGGAACAGCCACTTCGATTGGGCCTTCTCCTGCAGCGCCAGGGTCTTGAGATAGCCGTGAAGAACCTGTCTCGCCCGGTCCGAAATCGGCACGAGGCGCTCGCGGCCGCCCTTGCCCCGGATGGCCAGGAAGGCGTCATCCGCGGTCACGGCCCCGGCCGTCAAACCCACAAGTTCGGAAACACGCAGCCCGGTTGCCGCCAGGAGTTCCAGCAGGCAATGGAGTCTTGCTGCCTTGAACCGGGCTTTGCCGTCCGCCCGTGCTGCCCGCCCGCCGGCCTCCTCCAGCAGCAAATTGATGTCCTGGCTTGAAAGCGTCTTGGGCAAGGGCCGGCCCGCCTTAGGGCTTTCCACGATGGCTGCCGGATTTGCCGCCACAATGCCCTCGCCATGGATGAACTGGTGAAACTGGCGCACCGCCGAAAGCCGCCTGGCCGCCGTTGTCCGGGCAAAACCCTGGGCTTCGAGATGTTCCAGATAGGCCCGGATGTCAGCGCTCGAAGCCGACAGCAGCGCCACGCTCCGCGCCTCTAGAAAAGATGCGTAATGCTGAAGGTCGCGGCCATAGGCCTGCAGGGAATTCAGCGCCGCTCCCCGCTCGGCGCTCATCATTTCCAGGAACCGTTCCACATGCCGGTTCTGCCTGGCGCGTGCCGGCGCCTTATCTTTGCCGGAGTTTTTCATGGGGCAACGACTTCACCACCGCCGACGGTTCAGGCGGGAAATTCGCCAACCCCCACACGGCGCCATAGACAGCGCCTGCAAGTATGAGGACCACAAACAGGAAACGAAGGCTGTCAGGCAAGTGCAAATCTCCAAATCACTTGGCAGTTTATCCCAGATGCCCTCAAATGACTACTCAATCAAAAGCCTTGGCGCGCTGGCCCTTGCCGTTCTAAAAGCTCCGCCAGCATCAGGAATGGAACTATGGCACGGCGTTCACTCTCAAAGGAGATTGAGGATATCCGCGGGAAGCTCGGAAACCGTTCGATCGTGCTTGTCGGCCTGATGGGAGCGGGAAAATCAAGCATTGGCCGGCGGCTTGCCGAAAAACTGGAAATTCCGTTTGCCGATGCCGACCATGAAATCGAACTCGCCGCCGACAAGACCATTCCTGAGATTTTCAAGGACCATGGTGAAACCTACTTCCGCGAAGGCGAGCGGCGGGTCATCTCCCGTCTGATCGAAAGCGGCCCCCAGGTCCTGTCGACCGGCGGCGGCGCCTTCATCAATGAAGAAACCCGCCGCAGTATCCAGGCCCACGGCATTTCAGTCTGGCTCAAAGCCGATCTGCCGCTGCTCATGAAGCGTGTGATGAAACGATCCGACCGGCCCTTGCTCCAGACCGGAGATCCCGAGGCGGTCATGCAGGATCTCATGGCCAAACGCTATCCCCTCTATGCCACCGCCGACGTAACGGTTGAAAGCCGGGATGTTCAGCACACGCAGATGGTCAACGAGGTCATCAAGGTTTTGGCCAGGTGGCCAGGTTGGGAACGGCTAAGCCATGCAGCAAGCTGACGGAACGCGCCACGACATCGTGCCGGTCAATCTCGGGCGCCGGGCTTACGACATACACATCGGCGAAAACCTCTTGCAGGAAGCCGGCCGCCACATTGCCCCTCTCCTCAGCCGTCCGTTTGTTGCCATCGTTACCGATGCGAACGTGGCGCGCCTTCATCTCAGGACTTTGCAAACATCCCTTGCCGCGGCTGGCATCAAGTCTGTCGCCATCACCCTGCCCCCGGGCGAAAAGACCAAGAGCTTTACCGCCTTGGCCGACCTGTGCGAGCAGCTGCTGGCGGCGGGGATTGAGCGGCGCGACAAGGTGATTGCCTTCGGCGGCGGGGTGATCGGCGATCTTGCGGGCTTTGCCGCCGCCATTCTCAGGCGCGGCGTCGATTTCATCCAAATTCCCACCACCCTCCTGGCCCAGGTCGATTCTTCCGTCGGCGGCAAGACCGGCATCAATTCGGCCCATGGCAAGAACCTCGTCGGGGCATTTCTCCAGCCCGTCATGGTCCTGGCCGATACCAGCCTGCTGGATACACTGCCGCGCCGCGAATTGGCCGCCGGATATGCGGAGGTGGCAAAATATGGCTTGCTGGGCGACCTGCCGTTCTTCGAATGGCTGGAAGCCAGCGCCGAACTCTTGCTGCGCGGCGATGCCCAGGCGCGTGCCCACGCCATTCACAAGAGCTGCGCCGCCAAGGCGGCCATTGTTGCCGAGGATGAAACGGAACAGGGCGTCCGCGCCCTGCTCAACCTGGGCCACACCTTCGGCCACGCCCTTGAATCGGCAACCGGCTATGGCAACCGCCTCCTGCACGGCGAGGGCGTGGCGATTGGCATGGTCCAGGCCTTCCGCTTCTCGGAATACCTGAAACACTGCAAGGCCGGAACGGCGGACCGCGTTGCCCGCCACCTGAAATCCGTGGGCCTTCCCACGCGCATGGGCGACATTGAAGGAGCGCTGCCGCCGGTCGCCGGTCTCGTAAACATCATGCGCCAGGACAAGAAAGCCCAGGGCGGAAAGCTGACGTTCATTCTGGCCCGCTCGATTGGCGATGCCTTCATAGCGAAGAATGTACCGGATTCGGCTGTTGCCGGATTTCTAGCGGAGGACATGGAAAGAAAATGAGTCTCGATCTCAGCATTCCGGCAGTGGCGATTGTTTTCTTGCTTCTCCTGTCTGCATTCTTTTCCGGCTCCGAAACGGCCCTTACCGCGACATCGCGGGCCCGGCTCACGGAGCTGGAGCGCCGTGGAAACTGGCGCGCCTCGATCGCCCTTTCCCTGACAAAGAGCCGCGAGCGTCTCATCGGTGCACTTCTGCTTGGCAACAATGTCGTAAACATTTCAGCTTCGGCTCTTGCCACAGCCGTCCTCGTCAAGGCCTTTGGCGACAGCGGCGCGGTCATCGCCTCTGTGGTGATGACCGTGCTTGTCCTGATCTTCGGTGAAGTCATGCCCAAGACCTATGCCATTGCCTACCCTGACCGGGTGGCCCTGGCTGTTGCCCCCGTTGTTCGCGGCCTCGTTGCCGTCTTCGGCCCCGTGGTCATTGCGGTCGAGTACATCGTGAAACATGCTCTCGCGGTCTTCGGCGTCAACGTCGCTAATGTGGATGCTGTCCTGTCCGCCCATGATGAACTGCGCGGCACCATTGCGCTTCACCACAAGGAAGGGAGCTTCATCACCAACGACCGTGACATGATGGGCGGCATCCTCGATCTTCAGGATCTGGAAGTCCTCGACGCCATGATCCATCGCACCAAGATGGTGACCCTGGATGCCTCCGACGCGCCCGAGAAGATCGTCAGGCAGGTTTTGAAGTCCGGCCATACGCGCTTTCCCGTGTGGAAAGACAAGCAGGACAACATTGTCGGAATACTGCACGCCAAAAATCTTTTCTCCGCCCTGCAGGAGAACGATGGGGATTCAGGCAAAATCAGGATCGAAGAGGTCATGGGACCCGCCTGGTTCGTGCCCGATACGCGGCCCCTGGCTGACCAGCTCAAGGCCTTCCTCCGGCGCAAGACCCACTTTGCCATCGTTGTCGATGAGTATGGCGAAGTGCGGGGGCTCATTACCCTCGAGGATATCATCGAGGAAATCATCGGGGATATCAGGGACGAGCATGACTTCGTCTCCTCCGGCATCAAGCCGCAGGCCGATGGCTCCTGCATCGTTGAAGGCACCGTGCCCCTGCGCGACCTCAACCGGGCCTTCAACTGGAGCCTTCCCGACGCGGAGGCCACGACCATTGCCGGCCTCGTGATCCACGAAGCCCGGATGATTCCCGAGGTCGGGCAGGTCTTCAATTTTCACGGCTTCCGCCTGGAAGTTCTCAAGAAACGCAAGCACCAGGTCACCGCGGTGAAACTCACCCCGGAAAATCCTGGTTAATGTTCCGGCGCTGAGGCTTCGATCGCCAGGGCGTGCACCCGCGCCTTCAGTTCCTCCGCCAGGACGGCATTAATCATCCGGTGCCGCTCGACCCGCGACTTGCCCCGGAAGGCCGCCGCGACAATCTTGAGGCGGAAATGGCTTTCCCCATCGGGCCGCGCCCCCGCATGGCCCGCGTGCTGGGCGGATTCATCGATTATTTGCAGAAAATCGGGGGCAAATGCCGCAATCAGCTTGGCCTCCAGGGTTTTTCCTACCAGTCCTAAAATCATTTTGCGTCCAGTGCGGTTCAGGGTTGCGACTTTAGCTTCATATCCCCATAATCATGCCCCATGAAACTTGATTCAAAATATTTCGACAAAATCCGCATTAAAACCGGCCCAAACAAGAAGGAACCGCCGGCGCCGACCATGTGCGAATGGCCGGGCTGCGAGAAGCCGTCGCGCCACAAGGCCCCCAAGGGCCGGGGCGCCGAAGGCCAGTTCCACAACTATTGCACCCAGCATGTGCAGGAATACAACAAGACCTATAATTACTTCGAGGGCATGAAGGACGACGCCGTGGCGGGCTTCCAGAAGGATGCCCAGACCGGCCATCGGCCCACCTGGAAGCTGGGCCAGAACTCCTATGCCAACATCAATGGCATGCGCCGCAAGGCGCGCAACGTGAACGATCCGTTCGCGATGTTCACGCCCCAGGCCGAGAACATAAACGCCAAATTGGGCCGCTCCCTGCGCAAGAATGAAATCAAGGCGCTCAACACCCTGGGACTGGACGAAACTGCCACGGCCGAGAAGGCCAAGGCGCAATACAAGATTCTGGTAAAGCGCCTGCATCCGGACGCCAATGCCGGCAGCCGGGAGAACGAGGACACCCTGAAAGCGGTGATCCATGCCTACGACACATTGCGGGCCAGCGGTTTCTGCTAGCTGGCTCCGCCTGCGGAACTTGCCGCGCCCCCCTGAACCGTTTAGAACCCGGAGCGCTCCCTGACGCGCTCGAAAACAGAAGAATGAATAGATGAATATTATGGCAAACGAAGAAAACAACGGAATGCCCGATTCAACCGCTTCGGTCAGCCAGCTCTTTGGCTTTGAATCGAACATGGTGGTACCGTGCTACACCACGGCAACCGAGCACGTTCCCGACCTTGATGAAGACTATCTGTTCAACCGCGACACCACGCTCGCCATTCTGGCAGGCTTTGCCTTCAACCGCCGCGTCATGATCACCGGTTACCATGGCACGGGCAAATCGACCCATATCGAGCAGGTGGCCGCCCGCCTCAACTGGCCCTGCATCCGCATCAACCTGGACAGCCACATCAGCCGCATCGACCTCATCGGCAAGGATGCCATCGTCCTCAAGGACGGCAAGCAGATCACCGAATTCCGCGAGGGCATCCTGCCCTGGGCCTATCAACGCAATGTGGCCCTCGTCTTCGACGAATATGACGCCGGCCGCCCCGACGTGATGTTTGTCATCCAGCGCATCCTCGAATCCTCCGGCAAGCTCACCCTGCTGGACCAGTCCAAGGTGATCCGCCCCCACAAGGCTTTCCGGCTGTTTTCGACCGCCAACACCGTGGGCCTCGGCGACACCACCGGCCTCTATCATGGCACCCAGCAGATCAATCAGGCCCAGATGGACCGCT
>CAZRZB010000072.1:0-14648 GCA_964604435.1 uncultured Aestuariivirga sp.
TGACAACGCCCACGAATGCGGCGGCGATGGTTCCGAGCGCATTGATGATGGCATCAGGCATCGCCTCAGCTCTTCTTCAGGCGCGGGTCGAGTGCGTCACGCAGGCCGTCGCCCATGAGATTGATAGCGAGCACGGTAATCAGGATGGCGATGCCGGGCAGCGCCATGACCCAGGGGTGGGAGGTGATAAGGTCCTTGGAATCGGCCAGCATGGAACCCCATTCCGGCATGGGTGGCTGGGCGCCAAGCCCCAGGAAGCCCAGGCCTGCAGCTTCCAGAATTGCATCCGAGATGCCAAGGGCAGCCTGGACAATCAGGGGAGCAAGGCAATTGGGCAGGACCGTCTTGAGCATGAGCCGCCAAGGGCCGACCCCGGCCACCTTGGCAGCGGTCACATAGTCCTTGCTCAACTCGCTCAAGGCGCTGGCGCGCACCAGCCGGACATAGCGCGGAAGATAGACAATGGTGACCGCGATGATGGTGTTGGTGAGGTTTGGACCGATCACCGCAATGATGAGAATGGCCAGAACCAGGCTGGGAATGGCCATGATCAAATCCATGACGCGGATGATCATGACATCGACAAGCCCGCCCCAAAATGCGGCAAGCAATCCGAGAGACACGCCCACCACGGCAGATACCAGCATAACCGAGAGGCCGATGAAAAGCGAAATACGCGAGCCATAGAGAATGCGTGACAGCATGTCCCGCCCGAGAGGATCGGTGCCAAGCGGATAGGCCCAGGTGCCGCCCTCGGCCCAGACGGGGGGCAACCTGGTGAAGCCGCGGAATTGCTCGAGCGGATTATAAGGGGCGAGGAAATTGGCGAAGACCGCAATGAAGATCACAAAGCAAACGATCGTGAGGCCTACGACGGCACCGCGGTTTTCGCGGAAGGAGCGCCAGAAGGACAGCAGCGGCCCGGGCGGCGCTTCCAGTGCAAGTGTTTCAGTGACCATGGCGGATCCTCGGATTGATCAGCCCGTAGAGCAAATCGATGATGAGATTCACCACGATGACGAGGCTGGCGATCAGCATGATGCCGCCCTGAAGGGCCGGGTAATCGCGCCTGCCGATGGATTCAACCAGCCATTTGCCAACCCCCGGCCAGGAAAAAATCGTTTCGGTGAGGACCGCCCCGGCGAGCAGCGAGCCGATCTGCAATCCGATGATGGTCACCACCGGGATCAGCGCATTGCGCAGCGCATGGACGCCGATGACGCGGAACACCGACAGGCCCTTGGCCCTGGCGGTACGCACATAATCCTCTTCGAGAACCTCCAGCATGGAGGAGCGAGTCATGCGCGCCACGACGGCAAGCGGAACCGTGCCCAACACGATGGTCGGCAGAATGAGATGGCGCAGGGCATCAAGGAAGGCACCCTTCTGGCCCGAGATGATCGAATCGACCAGCATGAATCCGGTGACCGGCTGGAAGTAATACTTGATGAGATCGATGCGGCCCGAGACGGGCGTGAGGTGCAGGGTATTGGACATGACCAGGATGAGAATGAGGCCCCACCAGAAAATTGGCATGGAGTAGCCAGTGAGCGCCACGCCCATCAGGGACTGGTCGTAGATGCTGCCGCGCCTGGCGGCGGCGATGACGCCAGCTGGAATCCCCACAAGCACGGCAAACAGCATGGCGCAGAGCGTAAGTTCCAGGGTGGCAGGGAAAAGGGTGAGGAATTCATGGGTGACCGGCGATTTGGAAATGATCGAGGTGCCGAAATCGCCGTGGAGGAGGGCCCAGACATAGTCGAAAAATTGTTTCCAGATGGGCTGGTCGAGGCCCATTTCATGGCGGAGTTCGGCAAGCCGCTCGGGCGAAATACCGCGCTCGCCGCGCCGCACTTCGATGGGATCGCCCGGCACAAGGCGGATCATCGTGAAGGTCACGAACATCAGGGCAATGAAAGTCGGCAGTGTGAGCGCCGCGCGCTTCAGGAGAAAACGAAACATCCAGTCACCGTTGAAGGCGCGGGGCAACCCACCTGTGAATTGCCCCGCGCTCTTGTGTGCTTGTTATTCGGCTACGTCCACGTCCTGGAACTCGTGGGCGCCCAGCGGGCTTACCTTATAGCCCGAAACTTCCTTGCGGATCGGCTCGAACACAGTGGAGTGGGCAACCGTCATCCAAGGCGCTTCCGCCTTGAAGATGGCCTGCATCTCACCATAGATCTTGGTGCGCGCAGCCTGGTCAGTGATCTTGCGGGCTTCGAGAAGCTTGGCATCAAAGTCCTTGTTGCACCACTTGGCGATGTTCTGGCCAGCCGGGGTTCCGTCGGCCTTGCAGGAAAGCAGGAAGAGGAAATTGTCCGGATCGCCATTGTCGCCAGTCCAGCCGAGAAGGCCCATCTGGTGCTCGCCGGCCTGGAGGCGCTTGCGGTATTCACCCCACTCGTAGGACACCAGCGTGGCATTGATGCCGACCTTGGCAAGGTCAGCCTGCATCATTTCCGCCATGCGCTTGGCATTCGGGTTGTAGGGGCGCTGCACGGGCATCCACCAGAGGTCCGTGTCGAGCGAGGTGACACCGGCCGCCGCCAGCATTTCCTTGGCCTTGTCGGGGTTGTATTCATAGTCCTTGGTTGAATCATCGTAGGACCAGATGGTCGGCGGCAGCGGGTTCTTCGCTGGCTGGCCCGCACCCTGATAGACTTCCTTGAGGATCGCAGCCTTGTCGATGGCCATGTTGATGGCCTGGCGCACTTCGACCTTGTCAAATGGCGGCTTCAAAGCATTCATTGACAGGTAGCCAATGTTGAGGCCTGCCTGTTGCAGGAGCTGCACATCGGCGTTCTTGCCCATGTCTTCGAGATCGGCCGGATTTGGCGCGATCATGACCTGGCATTCATTGGCCTTGAGCTTGGCATAACGCGCCGTCGGGTCGGGCGTGATGGCATAGATCAGGTCGTCAACCTTTGGCTTGCCGGCCCAGTAGTCGGGGTTTGCCTTGAAGCGGATGACGGCATCCTTCTGGTAGTCAACGAACTGGAACGCGCCTGTGCCGACGGGAACCTGGTCGAACTGCTCAGGGGTGCCCTTCTTCATCAGGTAGTCCGCGTATTCAGCCGAATGGATGGTGGCGAAATCCATGGCGAGGTTTGCCATGATCGGGGCATTGGGTTCCTTGAGGGTCATCACCACCGTGAGGTCGTCGGCGCCCTTGGCAATGGACGCCAGGAGGTCCGGCATGCCCATGTCGTTGAAGTAGTCGTAAGCGCCGCCGGAGACCTTGGCATAGGGATGCTCCGGCTTCCACTGGCGTTCAAAGGAGAAAATGACGTCATCGGCATTGAGGTCGCGGGTGGGCGTGAAGCCGTTCACGCCGGAATGGAACTTGACGCCTTTGCGCAGGTGGAAGGTGATGACCGTGCCATCGCCAGACACTTCGTAGGATTCAGCCAAGGCCGGGACAACCGCTGTGCTGCCGGGGGTGAATTGCACGAGTTTGTTGAACACCGGGCGGGCGGCATCAAGGCTGGTGCCGGTGGTGTTCATGGCAGGGGTGAAGTTCTCGGGCGAGCCTTCCGAGCAATAAACCAGCGATTTTGCCTGGGCGCTGCCTACCGCAAGCATCGTGCTCATCAGTAACGCGGCACCAAACAGTTTTTTGGATTTCATATTTAGTCTCCCTCAGTTTTTTTGACGCCCAACTGGGCGGTGGGGCACTTAAGCACGTTTTTCCGATTGATCAAAATTCTGTTTTGGCCGGGGTAAATCAACCTGGTTTATTTATGCCCGGCGATGTGCTGAAACACAAAAAAGGGGAGTGCGGAAATGGCCAAAACGATCGTTCCAGCCGAAACAATAGCGGCGTTCAAGCGCGACGGGGCGGTCGTCCTGAAGGGGTATTTTAGCGATTGGGTGGAGCTTTTGCGGGCGGGCATTGCACGCAATATGGCCGCGCCGAGTGCGGATGTGAAAATCTACCGGGGCAAGGACGGCGGCGGACGCTTTTTCGGCGACTACTGCAACTGGGAGCGTATCGCCGAATACAAGGATTTCATTTTCAACTCGCCGACAGCGGAGATCGGGCGGAAGTTGATGGGCACGAAAACCGTAAGGCTCTTCCACGAGCATGTGCTGGTGAAGGAGGCGAGCGCGGGTGTCGCCACGCCCTGGCACCAGGACCAGCCCTATTACTGCGTGGACGGCGACGACACGGTGAGCCTGTGGCTTCCGCTGGACCATGTGCCGATGGAGCGCACGCTGGAGTTTGTCGCGGGCTCGCACAAGTGGGGCAAGTTCTACCGGCCGGAACGCTTCGACAAGACGCCGCTCAACGAGAATGACGGGCTGGAGGAAGTGCCCGACATCAATGGCAACCGCGACACGTTCGACGTCATCGGCTGGGCGCTCGAGCCGGGCGATGCGGTGGCATTCAATTACAAGACGCTGCACGGGGCGCCGGCCAATAATTCGGCGAGCGAACAGCGCCGCGCCTTTTCATTGCGGTTGCTGGGCGACGATGTGCGCTTCGCCCGGCGTGAAGGAGTGAAAACCTCGCCACCGTTCCGCGGCGTGACATTGGCCCATGGCGCGGTGATGGACGCACCGGAGTTTCCCGCGCTGATTTCCTAGAAGCGGTCCGGAAGAATTTTCGCAAGCACCAATCCGGCATCCAAGACATCCCGCGGGAGTCTTTCGCCCTGTACCATGGCTGCGGCGGTGCGGGAGAGGGCGGGGGCGGACTGGATGCCGTAGCCGCCCTGGCCGACGAGCCAGAAGAAACCCTCCGTGGACGGATCATATCCGACCACGGGAGAGCCATCGGGGGCGAAGGTGCGCAGGCCGCCCCAGGAATGGTCCAGATGGTTGACCTCGATGGTGGTGGCATTCATCAGGCGTTCGATGCCAAGGGCGATGGCCATGTCGTCGGCATAGGCATCGTGCGGATCAACTGGCGTGGCATCGGCGGAAGACACCATCATCTTGCCGCTTTGCGGCTTGGCATACCAGGTTTCGCCCATATCGGTGACCATGGGGAAGCCGGCCACACCCGGAATGCCGTCCACCGGGATGATGCCGATGGAGCGGCGCTTGGGCTGCAGGCCGACGGGCCTGACGCCCGCCTTTGCCGCCACGACATCGCCCCAGGCACCAGCCGCGTTGACGAGCACGGCAGCTTCGAAAGTGCCCTGCGGCGTGGCGATACGCCAGACAGCTCCGCTGCGCTCAATGGCTTCAGCGGCAGCACTGTTGAGCAACTGGCCGCCGCGCGCCTTGAAGAGCTTGAGGTAGCCGCGGTGCAGCAGGTCCACGTCGAGGTCGCCCGTGTGGGGGTCGAGGAAGGTGCGCCGGGCATAGCCCTTGCGCAGCACGGGGTAGAGTTCCAGCGCCTGCGTTTCCGACAATTCTTCCAGGCCAGAACCCGCAGCAAGAAGCTTTTTGGCAGCTGCCTCCTGCCCTTCCGCCTCGAAGAACAAGGATGAGCGTGGCACAAGCAACGGGCCATCGGCAAAGCCCGGCGGGGGCTCCAGGAAGAAATCATTGCTGGCGCGGGTGAAGGCCAGCATGGAGGCCGGGCCGTAGTTGGGCTCAAAGGTGGCGGCCGACCTGCCGGTGGTGTGGAAACCGGGACGGTCTTCCATTTCCAGGATCATTACGCGCCTGGATTCGGCGAGGTGGGCCGCAATGGAAGCGCCGGCAATGCCGGCGCCAATCACGATGATGTCGAACTTGTTTGTCATGGACCAAGCCATGCCATTGCACTGGCCTTGCGTCAAATGCGGCGTCAGGCCACACTGGGCCGATGAGTGAGGCCACGCTGCATTTTCCGCTTGCCGAGTATCAGCGGCGCATTGCCAAGACGCGCAGCGCCATGCTGGCGCGGAACCTTGAGTTGATCATCGTTTCCGATCCTTCCAACATGGGCTGGCTGACGGGCTATGACGGCTGGTCATTCTATGTGCACCAGGCCGTGCTGCTGGGCCTCGAGGGCGAGCCCGTGTGGTGGGGGCGCGGCATGGATGCCAATGGGGCAAAGCGCACGGCCTTCATGAATCATGACAATATCGTGGGCTATGCCGACCACTATGTGCAGTCGCCCGAGCGCCATCCCATGGAGCAGCTTTCCCAGGTGATAGGCGCGCGCGGCTGGAGTGCCAAGCGCATCGGCCTGGAGATGGACAATTACTGGTTTTCGGCCAAGGCCTATACTACGCTGCAACAGAATTTGAGCGGGGCCGTGCTTCAGGATGCAACCGGGCTGGTAAACTGGCAACGCAGCGTGAAGAGCGACCTTGAAGTGGCCTTCATCCGCAAGGCGGCGAAAATTGTCGATGCCATGCACACCACGGTGTTTGAGCTGGTGGAGCCGGGTTTGCCGAAGAATGTGCTGATTGCCGAGGTCCAGAAGCAGGCCATCCTGGGGGCGGACGGCAACTGGGGAGACTACGCCGCCTTCGTGCCCATGGCGCCTTCGGGAATGGATGCCACGGCACCGCACCTCACCTGGGATGACAGGCCGTTCAAGAAGGGTGAGGGCACCTTCTTTGAACTGGGCGGCTGCTACCGGCGTTATCACGCGCCGCTCTCACGCACGGTCTATCTGGGCACCCCGCCGCAGAAATTCCTGGATGCGGAAAAGGCCGTGCTTGAGGCAACTTCAGCCGGGCTCGCCATGGCAAAACCGGGAAGGACTTGCGGCGATGTCGCGGATGCCTTCTTCGATGAACTCAACCGCCATGGCTTCAAGAAGGATTCGCGCGCGGGCTACTCCATAGGCCTTTCCTATCCGCCCGATTGGGGCGAACGCAGCATGTCCATCCGCCGGGGCGACAGGACGGTGCTCGAAGCCAACATGACATTGCATTTCATGCCGGCCCTGTGGCTCGACGATGGTGGGCTTGAATTGTCGGAAACTATTCTTATAACGCCCAAAGGGGCCGAGTGCCTGTGCAAGACGCCGCGCAAACTGATGATCAAGGCCTAAACGAGAGACATTTATCATGACAAAATTCAATCAACCCGCCTCGGGCCTTGTGGTGCCGCGTTTCGGCGGGATTGCCACCTTCATGCGGCTGCCCCATGTGCCTCTCGATGCGGCCAAGGACATCGACATCGGTATTGTCGGCGTTCCCTGGGATGGCGGCACGACCAATCGCCCGGGCCCCCGCCACGCGCCGCGGCAGATGCGCGACCAGTCTTCCATGGTGCGGCGCATGCACCAGACCACGCGGGTGGTTCCTTATGATCTCGCCAACATTGCCGACCTTGGCGATTGTCCGGTCAATCCGGCAAGCGTGGATGATGCCCTGTCGCGGGTGGAAAGCTATTTCAAAAAACTCGTGGCCAAAGGAATCCGCCCGCTTTCGGCCGGCGGCGATCACCTGTGCTCCCTGCCGATCCTGCGCGCGGTGGGGGCGAAGAAGCCGGTGGGCATGATCCATTTCGATGCCCACACGGATCTCTACGACAGCTATTTCGGCGGTTTCAAATATACCCATGGCACGCCGTTCCGGCGGGCGATCGAGGAAGGCGTGCTGGATCCCAAGCGCACCATCCAGATCGGCTTGCGCGGTTCCATGTATGATGCCGATGATTTCGACTATGGCGAGAAAATGGGGGTCCGCCTCATGCGCATCGAGGAAGCCATGGCGCTTGGGCCGCAGAAGGTCATGGAGATTGCGCGCGGCGTGGTGGGCGACCGGGAAACCTATGTGAGCTTCGACATCGATGCGCTCGACCCGGTCTATGCGCCGGGCACGGGCACGCCGGAAGTCGGCGGCTTCACCACCTTCCAGGCCCAGCAGATGCTGCGCGGCCTGCGCGGGCTCAATCTTGTGGGAGGCGATGTGGTGGAAGTCTCGCCGCCCTTCGATGCCTCCGGCATGACGGCCTATGCGGGGGTGGTGATGATGTTCGAGATCATGTGTTCAATGGCGGAGGCGGTGGCGAAACAGCGGACGCGCTGATGTTTGCGTTGACTGAGGCGCTGCGCGGGACGAGGGGCTGGCGGCGCGGGGGCCTTGCGCTGGCAGCCGGCGTGGTGGCGGCTCTTTCCATGCCGCCGTTCGACTTCTGGCCGCTGCTGTTTCTCGCCTTTCCAGCCGTCCTGCTCCTGCTGGAGGGCATCGCGCGGCGCCACCGGCTGCAGTCCTTCCTGCTGGGCTGGAGCTTCGGCCTGGGCTATTTCACCGTGGTCCTGCACTGGATCGGCTTTGCCTTCTTTGTCGATTCAAAGGACTATTTGTGGATGATGCCCTTTGCGGTGGGCGGGCTGGCCGCCGCAATGGCGGTGTATTGGGGCTTTGCCACGCTGTGCGTCAGCGTCATCGGGCTCCGCGGGCTTCCGGCGGCGCTGGTTTATACCGCTTCACTTTCCCTGGTTGAGTGGCTGCGCGGCACCTTGTTCACCGGCTTCCCCTGGGCGGCGCCCGGCCTCGCCAGCGACGGCATGGGGCCGGTTGACCAGACGGCATCGCTCTGGGGCATGCCCGGACTGACCCTGCTGATCGTGTTGTGGTCGGTCAGCTGGCGGTTCATTTTCGACCGGCAGGCAATGCCTTGGCACCGGCTGGCGGCGTTGCTGATCCTTGCAACCCTTCCCCTGTGCTGGGCCTGGGGAAACTACCGGCTTCAGCACGGCGGCGTTACGGATGTCGACGGAGTGACGATCAGAATCGTCCAGCCCAATATTTCGCAGGATGCCAAATGGCGGGATGAAAACGCGCGGGCGATCTTCGATCAGTTGCTGGAGATGTCGGGGCGCGAAACAGCGGTTGGACATCCAGTAACCCATATTATCTGGCCGGAAACGGCCGTGTCCTTCCTGATCGATGAAAGTGCCGGCGCAAAGGCGGAACTGGCCCGCTTGCTCGGCGGGGCCAAGACCCTGGTGACCGGCGCCCTGCGGCGGGATGTGGCCGATGCCGGCAAGGGCGAAAGCGACAAGGTCTACAACAGCATTCTGACCTTTGACGGCTCTGGCAATGTGGTGGCGCGGTATGACAAGTGGCGCCTGGTTCCCGGCGGAGAGTTCCTGCCGTTTGAGTGGCTGCTGGAGCCCCTGGGATTTCGCAAGGTGGTCACGGTTCCGGGCAGTTTTGCGGCAGGCCAAGGGCCCGTAAGCCTGGCGGTGCCGGGGGCGCCCGCTGCCGGATTTTCGGTTTGCTACGAGGCCATATTCCCCGACCGCCTTGTCGACCCACTGGCGCGGCCAGGCTGGCTGATCAATGTGACCAATGACGGCTGGTTCGGCAATTCGACCGGGCCTCACCAGCATCTGGCGCAGGTCAGGCTCAGGGCCATTGAACAGGGCTTGCCGATCGCAAGGGCAGCCAACACGGGAATATCCGCCGTGATCGACCCCTATGGCCGGATCAGATCCAGCCTGCCCATCGGCGAGGAGGGGATGATTGATGCGACATTAGCGCAGGGCCTGCAACCCACTTTTTTTGCTAGGAATGGCGCGGTGACGTTTTTCCTTGCAGTAGTGGCGGTATTCATCTTAGGAACTTATCGAAAAGCACAACTTTTGATCGAAAATCTCCGAACCAATTGAAATTACGAGTGTTTTAGTCTGGTATTGGCGAATTTTGTTTACAAGCCGGACTGATGGGATTAATTGATCACAATAAATTGATTGCTCATCCAAACTGATCTGACAGGTGGAATGAGCGGCAGAAAAGGGCGGGCCGGGACAGTGGCCTGAAGGGGATATGACCAGACGGGATCCAAATTACATCGATGTCCATGTCGGCTCGCGCATCCGGATGCGGCGGCAGCTGATCAGCATGAGCCAGGAGAAACTGGGCGAATTGCTGGGCATCACCTTCCAGCAGGTGCAAAAATACGAAAAGGGCACCAATCGCATCAGTGCCAGCCGGCTTTTCTATACGGCCAAGATTCTCGGGGTTCCGGTACAATCGTTCTTTGAGGACTTGCCCGGAATCGAGGGTGAATCCGGTTTCAACGAATCCAGCGAGCAGAATAGCGTGATGTCTTCGCTCATGAACAGCGAAGGCATTCAGCTGGCCAAGGCCTTCCGCGATGCTGACAATTCGACGAAACGCAAGCTGATCGCAACACTGGCGCGCGCCATCGTGGATATGAAGGACTAAGACCCGGCTTCAGCCTGGATCCGCTGGCCCTGCCAGCCCTCCTGGATGGGGTTGGCGCTGCGCGGCCAGCTTTGGCATGGCTAATAAGAACAGCCGGGAATAATTCCGATCCGTCCTGTGTCTTACTTCTCGGAGCCGCTGTTGCGGCCCTCGTGAAACCCACCTGATGCATAGAGGATATGAACCACATGAACCGCATTTTAATGTCGATTGCCCTAATTTCCCTGGGTGCCGGGGCCGCTTTCGCGGCGCCAGTAAAAACCATGACCTCCACGCTGGGCGACGTCCTGACGGCGGAAAACGGCATGACGCTGTACACGTTCAAGAAGGACGAGACCGGAAAGTCGAATTGCAATGATGATTGCGCTAAACTCTGGCCGCCTCTCATGGCGGGAGCAAGCGACAAGGCCGATGGTGCATACACCGTTATCGAGCGCGCGGATGGCTCTAAACAGTGGGCAAAGGACGGAAAGGCGCTATATTTCTGGAGCAAGGACAGCAAGCCCGGTGACACAACCGGAAATGGGGTAAAGGGTGTGTGGGACGTGGCGCGCCCATAGTCTAACCTCAAAACTGGCGGGGAGGCGCTTGTCTTGGCACCTCCCCGGACCATGATGGAAAACTTTAACAACGAGATCATCGACCTGATGCCAAGGTTGCGGCGCTATGCGCGCAGTCTTTCCAAAAATATGTCTGAGGCGGATGATTTGGTTCAGGACACCCTGGAGGCTGCCATCAAGGGCAAGTCAAATTGGCGGGGGGCTAATTTTAAAAGCTGGATGATGACAATCATGACAAATGTCTACCGGAACAGGCGTCGCAGCGGTTTCAAACCTGGCATGATGGTCGGGCTGGAAGACGCGGGCGAGGTCGCGGTTCAGCTTCCCGTATCAGACCCATTTGAACGGGATAAGTTATGGGCCGCCATCAATGCCTTGCCTTCGGACTACCGCGCGGTTCTCATGCTTGTTGTCGTTGAAGGATATAAATATGCTGATGTCGCAGACATGCTAGCTGTCCCGCTTGGCACCGTGATGTCAAGGCTTTCGCGTTCCCGCAAATTGCTCACCGAGCGCTTGCGGTCAAACAATGTCATTCCACTCCGGAGCCATCCATGACCAACAAGATTTTGCCGCCGGTTTCCAATGACGATCTCCATGCCTATGCCGATGGCCAGCTGTCCGCCGAACGCCGCGAAGCCGTCGAGGCCTATCTTGCAAACAATCCCGGACTGGCGGCGGACGTCGCGGAATGGATTTCGCAAAACGAACAAATCAGGGCGCTTGTCGCCAATGCGGACGTCCCAGCCGTGTCCGTGAGTTCCGCCTCGAAAAACAGCGCATGGCCACGGCCTACATGGGCCATGGCGGCGGGGCTCGCGCTCTTTGTGCTGGGAGCAGCGAGTGGCGGCGTCGCTTCCCTTGGCTATTTGAACTCGGAAACCATGGACACTCAGGCGGCTGGACTTTCCGCCTCTTCGCGAACGAATTTTCTGGTTTACGCCAGCGACATCCGCCACCCCATTGAAGTTGGCGCCGAGCAAAAAGACCATATGCTGAGCTGGCTTGGCAAAAGACTGGGAGAAAAGATCGCCGCTCCCGATATTTCAAACGAAGGCTTTACGCTCATTGGCGGCCGTCTTGTAGCCTACGCTGAAAAACCGGCCGCGTTGATCATGTATGAAAACCCACGGGGTGAAAGGCTGACCCTCATGATTGGCCGCAACGAAAACAACCAGGTCACCGGATTTCGGTTTAGCGACCAGGGCAGCATTCAGACGCTTTACTGGATTGACGGGCCGCTCGGCTATGCCATCAGCGCTTCGATGGGGCGCGACCGCCTGCAAAGCATTGCCCATTCCCTGAGCAGTCAATTTTGACAGAGCCGGACGCGTGCCTGCTTGACCTCTTCTGCCAAGACTGTCATTAACGCCAGTTCAGGGGCATAAAGAATTCTTTATGCGAAAGATGGGCAAGACTTCGGTCGAAGAGGCAGAGATTAGATGTCACGCAAGAATTATCTTTTTACCAGCGAATCCGTATCGGAAGGCCATCCGGACAAGGTCTGCGACCGCATTTCCGATGAAATCGTCGATCTGTTTTTCCGCGAGGCTCTGAATCAGGGCATGGACCCGGCGCAGGTGCGCGTGGCCTGCGAAACTTTTGCCACCACCAACCGGGTGGTGATCGGCGGCGAAACCCGCGGGCCCTCGTCGGTGACCCATGACAAAATCGAGAATGCGGCGCGGCAGGCCATCAAGGCCATCGGCTATGAGCAGAGCGGCTTTCACTGGCAGACCGCAAAGATCGAAATCCTGCTGCATGGCCAGTCGGCGGATATTGCCCAGGGCGTCGACTCGGGTGCCAAGAAGGATGAGGGGGCGGGCGACCAGGGCATCATGTTCGGCTATGCCTGCGATGAGACTCCCGACCTGATGCCAGCACCGCTCTATTATGCCCAGCGAATCCTGCAACTGCTGGCGGAAGCCCGCCATTCGGGCGCGGAAAAGGCCTTGGGGCCAGATTCCAAGAGCCAAGTCACGGTGCAGTACAAGAACGGCAAGCCCATCGCCGCCACCCATATCGTGGTTTCGCACCAGCATCTTGACGAGAGCCTGACCTCGGACGACATGCTCAAACTGGTGAAGCCCTATGTGAAGAAGGCGCTGCCCAAGGGCTGGATCACCAAGGACACGGTCTGGCATGTGAACCCAACGGGCAAGTTCTTCATTGGTGGTCCCGATGGCGATGCCGGGCTTACGGGGCGCAAGATCATTGTGGATACCTATGGCGGTGCCGCCCCCCATGGTGGCGGGGCATTTTCGGGCAAGGATCCCACCAAGGTGGACCGGTCGGCGGCCTATGCGGCGCGCTATCTGGCCAAGAACGTGGTGGCTGCCGGCTTGGCCAAGCGCTGCACCATCCAGCTTTCCTACGCGATCGGCGTTTCCGAGCCGCTGTCGATCTATGTCGATACCCACGGTACGGGCAAGGTTTCGGAAGCCAAGCTTGAGAAGGCCATCGGCAAGGTGATGGACCTGAGTC
This sequence comes from uncultured Aestuariivirga sp., assembly GCA_964604435.1. Taxonomy (GTDB): domain Bacteria; phylum Pseudomonadota; class Alphaproteobacteria; order Rhizobiales; family Aestuariivirgaceae; genus Aestuariivirga. The sequence goes on from CAZRZB010000072.1 coordinate 13,115, forward strand.
CGCGCGGCATCCGCACCCATCTCGGCCTCAACCGGCCCATTTATGCACGCACCTCGTCCTACGGCCATTTCGGCCGGGCGCCGGAGAAGGATGGCGGGTTTTCCTGGGAGAAGACCGATCTGGTGAAGGCCCTCAAATCGGCTGTGAAGTGAGCGAAGCGAAGAAACGTTTTCAGTATTACGGACGGCGCAGCGGCAAAACCCTGCGCCGTCATCATTTGCAGCTTATGGAAGAACTGCTGCCGAAGCTCCGGGTCGATCTGGAAGCGCCTGCGACCGGCGGCGAAACCTGGCTGGAGATCGGCTTCGGCGGCGGCGAACATCTGGCCCATCAAGCCGCACTGTTTCCGCAAGTGGATTTCATCGGGGCGGAACCATTCCGCAATGGCGTGGCCAAGCTTTTGGCGCTGATTGAAGAAAAATCGATCGGAAACATCCGCATTCATGATGATGACGTGCGCTACTTGCTGGAAAAGCTTCCGCCATCGTCACTTAGCAAGATTTTCGTTTTGTATCCCGATCCGTGGCCCAAGAAACGGCACAATGACCGGCGGATTGTCAACGCGGAGACACTGAAGCAGTTTCATGCCTTGCTGAAGCCAGACGGGCTGCTTCTCTTCGCCAGCGATATCGACGACTACAACGACTGGACCCTGCGGGAATGCCGCGAGCATGGCGGGTTTGAACTGGCCGGCAATTCGGGCCAGCCCTTCGAAAACTGGCTCCAGACCCGCTATGAAGCCAAGGCGAGGCGGGAAGGAAGGGCGACCAGGTATTTGACCTTCCGGCGGAGCTAGGCACTTGCAGGTTTGTTGGGAAAGGCCTATATACCCCCTAACTTAAGTTCACTCGCAAAGTTTTGAGAGTGGGTTCCGCACCGGGGCCCGCTTTTTTTGTTGCCCAGAGAGATGATGGATACGAGCAGATTATCACGCGAAACGGGACCGGCCCTGCGGGTTGCAGCGCTGGTGGAGCCTGTGCTGGAAAGCATGGGCTTCCGGCTGGTGCGCGTGAAGCTGTCAGGCCCCACCCTGCAGATCATGGCGGAGCGCCCCGACGGGACGTTCTCCATCGACGATTGCGAGAAGTTCAGCCGGGCGATTTCGCCGATGCTGGATGTGGCCGATATCGTCTCAACCCGCTACCAGCTGGAAGTGTCATCGCCGGGCATCGACCGGCCCCTGGTGCGGCAGGAGGATTTTGAGCGCTGGGCCAGCCACGAAGTGAAAATTGAAATGGCGGTTCCGGTGGCGGGCCGGAAGCGTTTCAAGGGTCATCTCGAAGGGGTGACGGACGGCGAAGTGCGGCTTTTCATCGAGAACCCGGAAGGCGGCAAGGAACCCCTGCTGATTGGCGTTCCCTTTGCCGATATCGCCGACGCAAAACTCACGCTGACCGACGAACTGATTGAAGCGGCCCGCGCCAGGCTGCCTGCAAAGGCGCTGGGCGATGGCAGCGAATGGACCGAAGACACAACCGATTCCGAAAACGGGAGAAAAGAAAATGGCTGAACCAGTGGTAAGCGCCAACCGGCT
>CAZRZB010000073.1:0-14630 GCA_964604435.1 uncultured Aestuariivirga sp.
AGGCCGCCGGCGAAAAGGCCGAGGAAGAAGCCTCCGCCGAAGAAGCCGCATAAGCTACTCGTTCAAATACAGCAAAACTCCTGGCCCGCGCCGCAAACGCGGGCCTTTTCTTTTTCGCGGATTCCAAACTATAAGGGTGCCTGCGAGGTCCCGTAGCTCAGTTGGATAGAGCATCAGTTTCCTAAACTGAGGGCCACTGGTTCGAATCCAGTCGGGGCCGCCAATGATTTCTGACAGCCAAGGACTGTTGCTTGTGACGGCAAGCCATTGAGTCCGGCCTGCCCGGAAAAGGCGGCTGGATTTTCCCGCCGTTTACCGGTTCACGCCGGATCAAACACCGGAAAACTGAAGGCCCAACCTGGCCTGCCGCTTCCGCGGCAGGCTTTGGCTGGGCCCGCAAAGGTTTTCATGACGCACAAAGCGGGCACCCGCAGGTGCTGCTTCGCGTTGAAACCAGTTACCGGAAAGGATGATGAATGATTACAAAACCGACCGCGGCGCCGACGACGGCACCGACAGGGCCCCCAACGACCACGCCCGCGGCAATGCCCGCACCAACACCAACGGCCATCCTGCCATCAGGATGGAGACGCTTATGGTGGGCTGAGGCGGCCATGGGAGCCAGCGCCAGGCCCAGACACAGAGCCGCGATACCTGCTATTTTCTTCATGTTTAGTCCCTTTCGCAAAGAGCAATATTGTTCGGTCTTGGGGACGATTCGACCAAAACCACCCAAAGAATATGGACATATTGGAGCGGAAGTCAAACTTGCTCCAGCCGATGGCTGGCCAGCCCGGAGCGGTTTCCAGCCTGCTGGCAGAGCATCTTTGCCGCCACGGCCTCCTTCCGCTGCTTGCCCATCGCAAGCCACGCTGACCGGTTGCGTCGGCCCTCGGCCTTCCGCCCCGGACAGGCAAACCCATGCCCTCAGGATCAGCCTTGCCCGATATCAATTCGCCGGCTTGAGAAAAACTTCTGTCGACAGGCCGGAATAGGTCCACGGGCTTTGCCCGTTGTTCGTGGCTGCCACGACGTCCGCCCTCACCTCTTCCAGGGCCAATTCAAGCTTCAGGCCCGCGGCCGGCAAATGTTTCAGCAACGCCGCGGTGAAGAAACTGTTGGGGCCCGCGCTGTCTGCCGCAACATCGCCTGGCGCCGCGGCATAGCCTATCGCCAACCCTCTCCGCTCTGGCGTCATTGCCGCCAGGCCCTGGTTCACCGGTGCCACAGGGGCCCGGCCGAATATCGCTGCGAGACCGTCACTGAATGACCCTGCGCGGGCTGCCCCAAGACTCTGCGCCAGCGACTTCAAGAACGGGTTCTTGCGACAGGCGTCGAGAAGCAGGACGCCCGTCTGGTTTTCATCCCCCATGCGGTTGACGATATCCTCCACACTGATGAGTTCCGCGCCGACGGCAGCATGATCTTCCACCTTTGCATCGACCGGAACCAGATAGTTGCGGCCTGCCACCTGCAAGCCATGGCCCGCGTAATAGACAAGGGACAGGTCCGCGCTTTTGGCGGCGGCCGCGAATTCCGCGATTTTCGTTTCAAATTCGGCCTTGCTCAAATCCATCCCGCTGATGACGCTGAAACCCATGTCCGACAGCATCTGGCTCATTGCCCTTGCATCGTTGCCTGGGGCCACAAGCTCGTCGGCGTTTTCATAGGCGCTGTTGCCGATGACCAGTGCAACGCGCTTCTTTGCCGGAGGCGGAGCGGCTGGCGCAGGGGCAGCTTTTGCCAGCGCCTGCTTCTTGGCCAATTCCGCTTCCGCCGCTGCCTTCGCGGCAGCGGCCATTTCTTGTTCGAGTTCCGCGATGCGGGTTTGCGCCTTTACCGCCTCGCTCTCGGCCGGAGGCAGGTTGGCGGCTGCCAGGCGAAGATCAGCCAGGACTCTATCGTCCTGCCCCTTCTTTTCGTAGGCCTCACCACGATGGAAATAGGCCAGGCCGTGCTTGGGATCGAGGCTGATGGCCTTGTCGTAATCCGCGATGGCGCGGTCATTGTCGCCTTTGCCGTAGTAGGCAAGGCCGCGATGAGTGTAATTGCCGGGACTCGTGGGATCGAGGCCGATGGCTTTGTCCAGATCCGCGACGCTGCCCTCGTAATCACCTTTCTTGAGGCGGGCCAGGCCGCGATTGCCGTAGGCTTCGGCATTCTCCGGGTTGACGTTTATAGCCTTGTCAAGAGCCGCAATGGCGCTGTCAAGCTCGCCCTTCCTGATGTAGGCGGCACCCAGTTCATTGCTGCCCATGGCCTGTTTGGGATCGAGGCCGATGGCCATCCTGTAGGCGGTGATGGCGCTGGCATCATCACCCTTGGCGGCAAAGGCCAGGGCGCGCCTGTAATGGCTGAGGACGGATTCCGGATCAAGGCTGATGGCCTTGTCGTAGTCCGCGATGGCGCGCTCGTAATCGCCCTTGCCGGCATAGGCGAAGCCCCGGCTGCGGTAGGCGTCCGCATTTTTCGGCTTGAGTGCGATGGCCTTGTCGAAGTCAGCGATAGCCCGGCCGTACTCGCCTGTGTTGCTGTAGGCAGCGCCGCGGCCGCCATAGGCCTCTGCATATTTCGGATTGAGTTCGATGGCCTTGCCATAGTCGGCGATGGCTTGGCCGTATTCGCCCTTCTTGATGTAGGAGTTTCCGCGGTTGCTGTAGGCGGCGGCGAGGTTCTTCTTTGTTTCACGGCCCGCCTTGATGATGGCGGAGCAGGCCATGATCGAGCGCTCCGGATCCGGGCCCTTGCAGTCCTTCCGGTTGTCCGCCAACGCAGATGCCGCAAACAGCACGCCAACAATTATTGCAATCACTCTTGCCGTTATACGCAACTTCGCAATCCATGCCGTTGAAACCAGGCCATTCTGCACGCGCTGCATGAACAAGGGAAGTGCCTGTGCCAGCCGAAACTATCGGCTTGGAACAACTCAACCGCCGGACCTGTGAAACTCGCGCGGGCAAACGCCCCCATTGACAGGAGCCTCCCCCGTCCGCTCACTTCTTGCAAGTGATGTAACTGAAACCGTCGCAGTCGGGCCCCTGGCAGACCTGATTGGTCGAGAACACGCGCGTATCGGTATAAGCCCCGATGTTCTCAGCCAGTCCCCAGCTCTTCAACAGGGGATAGCCGCGATAGACGCAATAGGCCTTGGCGGCATAGGCGCCGCAGTCCTGGCCCCAGCTGTAACACCAGTCCAGCCGCAAACCCTTGTATTTCGGATTGCTGAAGGTCTTGACCTGGCTTCCTCCGCCGGCGCATTGCTGCAGCATGGCGGCGCGGGCATTTCCTTCCGATTGCACAAATCCCAGTGGAGCCCCGAGGCACCAGGCATAGTGGGCTCCGAAGTTCTTCATCCAGCGCGGCCCCACAAAGCCGCAGCCAAGGGCCAGATTCTTCTTCTGCTGCTGAACCGCGCCATTTGCATACGCGGTGCAGACCACGGGATTGGCGGCCTGGGCGGATGACATGGTGGTACCCACCAAAAAAGCAGCTGCGGCTGCCGACAAGAACAGCTTTCTGAACGAGGGCATTGTGAACTCCTTCTGGCTTCTCGCATGCGCTGTAAATAAGGTTAAAGGAACGGACAGGGCTTGCATTGACCTCAATCAATTCCTTGTCGGCGGTGCGGTCCGGCAATTGAGGCGCAACGGGCCGGGCCAACCCCCGATATCCAGGCTTCCCTACTGCCGCCCGGCCCTGTATCTGCTATCTCTGTTCATAAGTGAAGCCATTTGCAGACGAGGGGAACAAGGCGATGACTCATCTTTGGGTCCGGGCCGAACAGCGCCCGAATGAGGAGCGTGTGGGATTGACGCCGGCCGGCGCCGCCGAACTGGTGAAGGCCGGCATCCGGGTGACCGTCGAGCAAAGTTCGGTCCGCGCCATTCCCATTGACGGCTACAAGGCCGCAGGCTGCGCCATCGCGCCGGAAAACCAGTGGCCCGAGGCGCCAGCGGAGGCAATCATCTTCGGCCTGAAGGAGCTTCCCGAGGATGGCTCGCCGCTCGGTCACCGCCACATCATGTTCGGCCACGCCTACAAGGGCCAGCCCGCAGGCCGTGTGCTGCTGAAGCGTTTCAAGGCGGGCAGGGGCACCCTTTACGATCTGGAATACCTTGTCGACGCGGCCGGACGGCGCGTGGCGGCCTTCGGTTATTGGGCCGGCTATGCCGGGGCCGCGGTCACGCTCAAATGCTGGGCCGCGCAGCAACGGGGCGGGATCGCCGGACCGGTGGCCAAATACCCGGGCAAGGCAGCACTTCTGGCCGACTTGAACAAGGAACTTGCCGGAATGGGGCGGCCGCGCGCCATCATCATCGGGGCCCTGGGCCGGGTGGGCACGGGTGCCTCGGACCTTTGCACCGCCATGGGCGTCTCGGTCACCAAATGGGACATGGCCGAGACTGCTTCAGGTGGACCGTTTCCAGAAGTGCTGCAGCACGAGATTTTCCTCAATAGCATCCTGGCGCGCCCCGGATGCCCGGTGTTCGTGCCGGCCTCCGCCAAGACCGCGCCGCGAAAACTGACGGTGATCGGCGATATCGCCTGCGATCCCACCTCGGATTTTTCGCCCATCAAGGTCTATGACCGGGTGACCGATTGGCAGGCCCCGGCCCTCCGCGTCCATGATCTGCCGCCTCTTGATGTGACGGCCATTGACAATCTGCCATCGCTTCTGCCGGTGGAAAGCAGCGAGGATTATGCCAGGCAGCTCTTGCCTTCGCTTCTGGCGCTGGGCAATCTGCAGGCTGGAGTTTGGGGACGTGCCAGGGCGGAGTTTGACCGCCATGCCGTCGGCCTGTGAGGAGAAACGGAAAATGACGATTCATTGGTGCGGCACGGGGCTGTCTTCGGGTCCGGGGCTGCGGCGGCTGATCAAGAACGGCCACAAGGTGGTGGTATGGAACCGCACCGTGGAAAAGGCGCGGGAAGTGGTGGGCGATCTCACCAAGGATATCCGCGCCTATTCGCTGGAGGCCCTGACGGCGGCCTTGCAGCCGGGCGACATTGCCATTTCGATGCTGCCGGCCGATCAGCATGTCAGCATCGCCAAGGCTTGCCTGTCGAAGAACGCGCATTTTGTCTCGTCCTCCTACATCGCTCCGGAAATGCGGGCCCTCGATGGCGAGTTCCGCGCCAGGAAGCTGGTCTCGGTCAACGAGGTGGGGCTTGATCCCGGCATCGACCACCTGATGGCCCATGACCTCGTGGCGCGCTACCGGGCTTCAAAGGCCTATCATGCCGGCAATGTCCTCAGCTTCACCTCCTATTGCGGCGGCGTGCCGAAGATTCCAAACCCCTTCCGCTACAAGTTCAGCTGGGCCCCGGTGGGCGTGCTGAAGGCCCTGCGCTCGCCCTCGCGCAGCCTGCGGGACTTCAAGGAACTGAAGGTGGACAGGCCGTGGAATGCGATCACCGCCTACACCGCGCCCCTGCCCGTGCCGGAAAGCTTCGAGGTTTATCCGAACCGCGACAGCTTCCCCTTCATGGAGGACTACCGCTTCGACAAGGCCTGGAAGGTGCGCGACTTCGTGCGCGGAACCATCCGCCTGAACGGCTGGGCCAAGGCCTGGGAGCCGGTGTTCCGCGAAATCGAAACCCTCTCGGGCCCCCAGGGCGATGCGCGGCTCGCCGAAATGGCCGCCGAATTCCTGAAGGACAACGCTTATGCGCCGGGCGAACCGGACCGCGTCATCCTCTTCGTGTCGCTGAAAGCCGAACGCGACGGCAGCACCGTGTTTCATGAGACCTGGGCCATGGATGCCTGGGGGGATGGAAGCGGCACGGCGATGGGGCGGCTTGTCTCGGTTCCGGTGTCGCTGGCGGTGGAAGCGGTGTTGCGGAAAGAGATTGCGCCAGGCGTGCACGGCGCGCCGCATGATCCCAAGACCCTTGCCAGCTGGCTTGGCCAGGTCAAGGAGCTGGCGCAATACATGGAGCGGGTGGACCATCTGGCCTGACGGGAGGCAGACAAGTCCCCCATCCAAATGGCGCCGTGACTGCCGGCCTGGCGCGGCGGCCTATTCGCCCAGCACCTTGCGCCGTTCTTCGAATTCTTTCTTGTCGATCTCGCCGCGCGCAAAGCGCTCCTTGAGAATATCAAGCGGGGTCCGTTGCGGCGGCATGTGCTGCAGCCTTTGCGCCCCCTGCGATGCTCCGCCGCCGAGCCACTGGACGAGAAGGGCAACGGCGGCAATCACCACAACGAGCGTCAGAATCATGAACAGGGGTCCAAAAAACATGCCATATCCTCCGCCATCCCACCACATCATGTGCGGCCCATATCTGTAAGGTTCTCCAGTCGGCTGCCCCTGGGCCAAGGCCCAGCCGGGGGTGAAGGCCAAGGCTGCAGCCAATGCCCCGGCGGTTGCCAGCGAAACGCTTTTCATTTGCTCTCTCTCCTTCGTTGAACGGCACCGTGCCGTCATTTCCCGCCCTTGGCCCGAAGGCCAAGCTGGTTCCAGCTCTCCATTCCGCCGCGCAGCACGCGTACATCGGAAAATTTTTCATCCCGCAGTATCTCGGCTGCCCGGGCCGAGCGCTTGTCGGTCCGGCAGACCGTAATAACCGGCTTGTCCCGAAGTGCATTGATCTCGCTCAACCGCTGCGGGAGTTCGCCCAGCGGAATGTTCACCGCGCCAGCGATATGTCCAAGACTGCCGGTGAATTCATCCGGGCCGCGCACGTCCACAATGGCAGGAACCGCGCCATCCGTCATCTGCTGTTGCAGGTCGCCGGATTCGATCCACGCAATCTCGCCTTGCCGGGGCCGCTTGACGAGCCGCGGAACAAAGGCAATCACCGCCAACAGGCCGAGCGCATAAAGCCCATAGCGGATTGCCGAGGCATCGCCTGATAGCGCTCCATGGCCCGCGTGCCCCAGCCAGCTGAAAGCCACGGCACCCGGCGCCATGCAAATGAAAGAGGTGATGACGTAAGGCAGAAAGCCGATGCGCGTGAGCCCGAGCGCATAGTTGCTCAGGTTGAACGGGAACAGCGGCACCAGGCGGACAAAGGCAACGAAGCGCCAGCCTTCCTTTTCCACCCCTTCGATCAGGCGTTTCAGGTGCCCGCCCGATTTCCGTGCCACCCAGTCCCCGGCGAGATAGCGCGCGATGAGGAAAGCCAGGCTGGCGCCCATGGTGGCGCCAAGAAGATTGAGAATGGCGCCCCACACCGGGCCAAACAACGCGCCGCCGGCCAGCCCAAACAGCGATCCCGGCAGAAATACGATGGTTCCCAGGGCAAAAAGAAAAACATAGGCGATAGGCGCCCAGATTCCGAGATCGGCGAGCCAGCGGTCGAGGCTGGCGGCATCAAACTGATCGCGGTGAAGCGTCACCCAGATCAGCGCAACTGCAATGACGGTCAAGACCAGCAAGCGCGGGACAAAACGCTTCGGGTTCATTTCGATTTCCCTTCCCGGTTGATGGGGTAGCCGCTGGCCGGGCCACGGAAAGGCTGGAGCAGCATCCGGTCAAGCCAGAGTTCCCTGGGCGTGCGGAATTGTTCGATGCCGATGCTCATGCCCTCATGGCCTTCCCGGGGCTGGGCCCGGTAGGTTCCCAGCAAATGGTCCCACCACGGCAGATTGAAACCGAAATTGCTGTTGGTCTCGCTTGGAAGAATGGAATGATGGACCCGGTGCATGTCGGGCGTCACGACGGCAAGACGCAAGATGCGGTCCACCGCGAGGGGCAGACGGACATTGCTGTGATTGAACATCGCGGTCCCGTTCAGCAGCACCTCGAACACCAGAACCGCAGCCGCGGGCGGACCCAATACCGCAACCAGGGCAAGTTTGATGCCCATTGAAATCAGTATTTCAAGCGGATGGAACCGCAGGCCCGTGGTGACATCGAACTCCAGGTCCGCATGGTGCATCCGGTGCAACCGCCAAAGGGCCGGCACCGCATGGAACATCACATGCTGCAGATAGATCGCCAGATCAAGCAGCAGAAGGGAAGCGGGGAAGGCGAGCCAGGACGGTGCCTCGAAAACATTCAGCAATCCCCAGCCCCGCTCGGACGCCAGCAGCGCCATGCCCACCGCCAGGATGGGAAAGCTCAGGCGCACGAGAACCGTATCGACCACCACAACCGCGATATTGTTGCTCCAGCGCAAGAGCCGCGGAATCTCCTGCCGCCTGCGCGGCGCCGCCACTTCCCAGGCAGCCATGACGGCAAGGATTGAAAGGAGAAAGAAGAGACGAATCTGCGGCTCATGGCCAAGCAAATATTCAGACATGTTTTCGCCGATCCTGTTGAATTGTGGCCGCCTGCAATGCACCATGCACGCATTGACTTATCCGTTCCTCTTATATCAGATGTTGCAAGCATAATTGAAAACATGGCGCCATGACCAGCTTCACCCCTCTCGTTGAAACACTCCCCTCCACGGTTCCGTTTGTCGGTCCCGAAGCCATCGTCAGGCGTACCGGAATTCCGCTGCGTGCCCGCATCGGGGCCAATGAAAGCGTTTTTGGCCCCTCCCCCAAGGCCATTGCCGCCATGCAGGCGGCTGCCCTGGAATCCTGGCAATATGGCGATCCGGAAGTGCATGATTTGCGCGCGGCAATTGCCAGACACCACGGGATTGGCCTTGAAAACGTCACGGTTGGCGAAGGCATTGATGGTCTTTTCGGGCTGGCTGTCAGGCTCTTTGTCGAACCCGGCGTGACCGTGGCGAATTCCTTCGGCGCTTACCCCACCTACAATTTTCATGTCTCGGGCTTTGGCGGAAGGCTCGTCACCACGCCCTATGTGAATGATCACGAGGATCCTGCCTCGCTTCTTGACCTCGCCAGGAAGGAAAAGGCCCGCCTGATCTATTTCGCCAATCCCGATAATCCCATGGGCACCAGCTGGAAGGCTCCGGTCGTACAGGATTTGATCGACAATCTGCCGCCCGGGGCTTTGCTCATGCTGGATGAGGCCTACCATGAATTCGCCGAGGGCACGGTTCCCGCCCTTGATGTGGCCAATCCGCATGTCCTGCGCTTTCGCACCTTTTCGAAGGCCTATGGCATGGCCGGCGTGCGTGTGGGCTACGCCCTCGGGCATCCCCGCCTGATTTCGGCCTTCGACAAGATCAGAAACCACTTCGGGGTGAACCGCATGGGCCAGGCGGGCGCCATGGCCGCCCTCGCCGACCACGAATATCTGCAATCGGTGGTCGCCCGCGTGGCCCGCGCCCGTGAGAAAATCTATGCCATTGCCCAGTTCAACGGCTTCAGCTCCGTCCGTTCCGCCACGAATTTCGTCGCGGTGGATTGCGGGCGTGACGGCGCCTACGCCAGAAAACTTGTTGACGGCCTCGCCGCCCACGGCATTTTCGTGCGCATGCCCGGGGTGGCACCCCTTAACCGCTGCATCAGGATCAGCGTGGGAAGTGACGAGAATCTGGCCGCCCTTGAAGAGGCCCTGCCGCTGGCCATCAGGGCCGCAGACGCTTGAGCAGCAAATGCCCCCAAAGTTTATGGCAACTGGGATTGTTACATAAGTAAACGGTACCCGCGCCCCAATCAGGTCAAAGCCGTGGATGAATTTCGCCTTGGCCTTGAGTTTGCCGCGTGGATCGCCGAAATGAGAGGCCACAGTTAAGGAGCCGCGCCATGCCCGCATTTGTACCACCGGACACCCTGACGATCGTCGACCACCCGCTCGTGCTGCACAAACTCACCCTGATGCGCGACAAGCACACGCCCTCCGCCGTCTTTCGCCAGCTCCTGCGTGAGATCAGCCTGCTGCTTGCCTATGAGGTATCGCGCGACCTGCCCATGACCACCCAGACCATCGAAACGCCCATCGCTGAAATGGAGGCGCCGATCCTCAAGGGCAAGAAGCTCGTCATCGTCTCCATCCTGCGGGCGGGCAACGGACTGCTTGAAGGCATGCTTGATCTCATGCCGTCGGCGCGCGTGGGCCACATCGGCCTTTACCGCAATCCGGAAACCCTGCAGCCGGTGGAATACTACATGAAGGTTCCCGATGATATTTCCGAGCGTCCGGTCATCGTGGTGGATCCCATGCTGGCCACCGGCAATTCCGTTTCCGCCGCCATAACCCGCCTGAAGGAAAAAGGCGCCAGGGACATCCGTCTGGTTTGCCTGCTGTCAGCCCCCGAAGGCATCGAGCGCTTCACCAAGGCCCACCCTGACGTGAAGATCTATACCGCGGCTGTTGACAGTCACCTGAATTCCCATGGCTATATCGTCCCGGGCTTGGGCGATGCCGGCGATCGCATGTTCGGCACCAAATGATTCAGAATGGGACCGGTTAAGCTCCCGTTAGTCATAGCAACAAGTTAACGGCCATACATACCATTCGACAATAATTGCCCCCCTAGTCTCTGCCTCTGAACGTGATTTGAGAGTGCAGAAAACAATAATGTCCGTTGCCGCCGTCGCCAGTTCCACCCTGCACCCCGATCAAAAATTCTCAAAACATGCGGATGGCTCGCGTCCCCGCGTACTTTACGCCGAGGATTCAACGGCCTCGCGCATCGTGACCACCGCCATGCTCAAGCGCATGGGGTTTGAGGTCGATGCGGTGGAAGACGGCGAACTCGCCCTGCGCCAGGCGGAGAAATCTTCCTACGATGTCATCCTGCTCGATATCGAAATGCCGGTCATGGACGGCGTTACAGCGGCCCGCGGCATCCGCGCCCTTGGCTCCGGCACGCCCATTCTGGCACTTTCGGCATTCCTGGCCGACTCCACCGAATTTTCCCATTGGCGCGATGCCTTCGACCATGCCTTGCCGAAACCTGCCAACAGCAATGAACTTCACCACGCCATCAGAGGGGTTCTGGGAGCAAAGCGGCCGCTGCCGCCGGCGGTCGTGGAGCCTGCCAGGCCGGGTTCTCTGTTTAACGGCTTGCGCGCCACGCTGCCCAGGGGAACCTGGCTCAAACTCATGACGCTCGCCGCCACCGAGAGCGTTCACTATGCCACGGCAGCGGCAACCGCCTTCGAAGCCGGTGATGCTGAAACGGCGCGGCGCTGTGTGCATGCGCTGAAGGGCCTTGCCCGCAATTTTGAGGCAGCCGGTCTGGAGGCCAAGGCGATGATGATTGAAAGTCGTGGTGCCGATCGCCAGGCCATGGAAGAGTTGCTGTTGATGGCCAATTCCTGGGTAGCGGCCGCCGGTTCGGGAAAACTCTGAGACCGCGGACGCTGCTATTGCCCCGGTGCCACGGGAGCCTGGCGGCGGCTCAGCTGCGCTTCAAGGGACTCAAGCATATCCAGCAATTCACTGAGCTCCGGACCGAGTTTCCTGGCGCGTGCGGCCCGGCCCGCTTTTGAACTTTCTTGATCCTTTAACATTCTGTTTTCCCAATTCCCTGGAGCTGTCTCTAGGTCAGACACCGTGAGGAAACCGTAAACGGCCAGGCCTGAATGCCGTCCGAAGCCACCGTTCAGCTGAAATTCATCCGGCAAAAATCTTCACACGATCGTGATGATCCGCCGCTGGACTTGGTCTCGTAACATGCAATGTTACCTATTCTCCATTCACCCCACCGCAACTTCAGGAGTAATGCGATGCTAGCAAGAGAACTGTTCAAGTCTGCCGCCATCGGCGCAATTGTGCTCGCACTGGGCATTGGCCTGGCCCATGCCGCGGCCGACGATCAGATCAAGGCCCGCCAGGCGGAAATGAAGGGAAATGGCAAGGCGATGGGCGCCCTGGTTGCCATCATGAAGGGCGAAGCGCCCTATGATGCGACCGTTGTCAAAGCCAGCCTTGATGCCATGGCTGCCGGAGACGCCGCGGCAGGTGCAGCCAATGCATGGGATGCCAGCAGCATGGAAGGTGCTACCATCGAAACCTGGGCGAAACCCGAGATTTGGGCTGAAGGCAGCGACATTGGCGCGAAATACCAAGCTTGGCTGGACGCCAGAAACGCCCTTGCCGCAACATCCGACGAGGCCGGCTTCAAGGCGGCTTTCCCCGCCCTTGGCGCGGCCTGCAAGGGCTGCCATGAAAAATTCCGCCGTCCCAAGGATTAAATCAGCCTGAAGCTGCTGTCGAAACGAAATCTCTGGGGTCTGGCACTGCTTGCAGTGCTGGGCTTCACTGCGTTTTGGCTGTTGAGCGCGCCAAGGCCATTGCCCGCTTTGGCAATACCTGTCCACGCGGGCAATGTCGCCAATGGCAAGATTCTTTATGACGCCGGGGGCTGCCGCGCCTGCCACAAGCCAAATCCCGAACAGGCCGGTGTTGATCCCAATCTGCCGAGTGGCGGCTCCCCCCTCAAGACACCCATTGGTATTCTTTATCCCCCCAATTTGACTCCCGATGCCCAAACCGGCATCGGCAGCTGGTCGGACCTCGACTTTGTCAATGCGCTGCATCGCGGCATTTCCAAATCCGGCCAACATCTCATTCCGGCTTTCCCCTACACCTCCTATGCCGCCATGCCGGTGGAGGATATCCTGGATATCAAGGCCTATCTCATGGGTCTGAAGCCGGTTGCATCGCCCAACCGCGAAGCCAGCATACCGGTTGCCTTCCTCCTGCGCCGCGGCATTGGCCTGTGGAAGTTCTTTGGTCTCGACACAGCCGCCTGGCGGCCCGAGGCCGGCCGGAGCCAAAGCTGGAACCGCGGTTCCTATCTGGTGAATGGTCCAGGCCATTGCGGCGAATGCCACACGCCGCGAAATCTCATCCTGGCCCGTGACACCGGCCGCTTTCTGATGGGTGGGGCCCACCCGGAAGGACAAGGCAAGGTGCCGGGCCTCCGCGGCCTTGTCGAATCAGGCAGGTACAAGGACCGGAAGGATCTCGTCCTAGCCCTTCAGAATGGCGAGATCCTTGGCTACGAGCACATGGCCTCGGGCGGCATGGGCCAGGTGCAGGATAACCTGTCCAGGCTTCCGCAAGGCGATGTCGAGGCCATCGCGGAATATCTCATAAGCCTCAAATAAGTTCGCTGTCGCGCAGCCAATGCAGGAGGATATGTGTGGTTTCCTCCGGCGCTTCGAGGCTGGGGAAATGGCCGCAGGCGGAAATTGCCACATAGTGTCCGTGGGGCAGGGCCATTGAAATCTTCAACCCTTCCGCGGCGGGCGAGAACTGGTCCTCCCGTCCCCACAGCATCAGTGCCGGGCAGGTGATTTCGCCAAGTCTTGGCCGTAGATCAAGACGCCCCGCCATGGCTTCCGCTTGCCGCGCCATGGCCTCCCCGCCCATCGCCTGCGCCATGGCGATGAAACAATCCCGTGCCGATGGTCCGTGCGGCCCAGGCAGATGGGAAATCATGCCGGCCATTTCGGCGACCACCTTGCCGAACTCGGTGCCACGCAGCCGCTCGGCGCGCTTGAGGCCCGCCGCCTGGTCCAATGCGGCACCTGCTCCTGCACCGATGACGATGAGGCCCTGCACGCGCTCTGGTGCTGCCAGGGCCACCTCAAGGGCTGTCCTTCCGCCAAATGAGGTTCCCAGGACAACAAATCTTTCCGGCGCGCCGGCCAGCACCTGCTGCACGCAGTCCGCCATCGCGTTCTTGTCCGTAACAAGCGTGATCGGCTTGACCGCAGCGGACAGACGCGGCGCGATGTCGGCATAGAGCCTGCCGTCGCAGCCCATGGCGGGAATCATCACAAGATCTGGCATGGGCCCGTTTAAGCGCAGATTGGCGCCCCAAACAAAGGCGAAATCATCGTTCACCAATGCCGATGCCATGCTGCCAGCAAAAAGGGCGCAGGGATTTCTCCCGCGCCCTTTGAATCAAGCGGTTGTAAGTTTATGAGGCGTCAGCGTCTTCCGCGGGGGCCGCTTCAGCCTGCTGCTTTGACAGGTCTTCGCCGGTCACCTGGTCGACCTGCTTCATCGACAGGCGGACCTTGCCGCGGTTGTCGAAGCCCAGCAGCTTGACCTTTACGGCATCGCCCTCGTTCACCACGTCGGACACCTTGTTCACCCGCTTGTTGGCAAGCTCGGAGACATGGACAAGTCCATCCTTGGCGCCGAAGAAGTTCACAAACGCGCCGAAGTCAACGACCTTGACGATCTTGCCGTCATAGATCTCGCCCACCTCCGGTTCCGACACGATTGACTTGATCCACTTCATCGCCGCCGCAATGGCGGTGCCTGAAGAGGAAGCGACCTTCACCGTGCCGTCGTCCTGGATGTCGATCTTGGCGCCGGTCTTTTCCACGATCTCGCGGATCACCTTGCCGCCCGTTCCGATGACTTCCCGAATCTTGTCGGTCGGAATCTTGATCACTTCGATGCGCGGTGCATGCTCGCCGAGGCCGGGGCGGGCATTTTCGAGGGCTTCCGCCATCTTGCCGAGAATGTGCATGCGGCCGTCCTTCGCCTGCCACAGGGCGACCTTCATGATCTCCTCGGTAATGCCAGTGATCTTGATGTCCATCTGCAGTGCCGTCACGCCATTGCTGGTGCCGGCCACCTTGAAGTCCATGTCGCCCAGATGGTCCTCGTCGCCAAGAATGTCCGAGAGAACCGCAAAGCGCTCATCCTCCTTGATCAGGCCCATGGCGATGCCGGCCACCGGAGCTTTCAGCGGAACGCCCGCATCCATCAGCGCCAGCGACGAACCGCACACCGTAGCCATCGACGACGAACCGTTCGACTCGGTGATCTCCGAGACGACGCGCAGCGTGT
>CAZRZB010000074.1:0-14585 GCA_964604435.1 uncultured Aestuariivirga sp.
GCGCCGTCAGGCAGCGCTGGAAGAAGTGGATATGCTCGCAGGTGTCGACAATGCGCCCCGCGTCATAGAGGTCGACCAGGAGTGACTCCCGGTAGGTGCGGGTGTCCGGCTCAACGATGTGAACCGCAGCGCCCGCCGTTCCGAAATAGACCTTGTTGCCCGTGGGCTGCATGTCGTGCTGCGGGTCGCGGCCATAGAGCATGAAGCCCCGGGCACAACTGGCCAGAATATCTTCGGTGAGCGAGCGCGGAATGAGCAGGCGCCCCTTGTCCGTCATGGTGCAGCCGCGCCCCGTCATCGCCTCCACGCAACTGGGAATGGCCTGGGCAAAGCCGACCGTCTCAAGCAGCGTAAGGGCAGCCTGATGAATGCGCTCCATGTCATGCTGGGTGAGCGGCTTGTATTGTCCGCCCTCCATGCCCGGGCGCACCGCGGCCTCGCCCCTGGGAATTTCCCGGGAGCGCAGGGCGCGCCTCGCTTCACGGCCGCCGCGGCGCTTGGAAAGGTCTTCGACTACGCTCATGTCATGCTCCTAAATCGCGCCCATTATGTGCCAATTTCGCGCCGCGTTGCAAAGGCTTCAAATTTTACCTGTATGGTGAGAAATAATCACCACTATTTCTTGAAACTGGACATATTTTGTGGAATGCAGGGGTGCTATTCAACATCCAACACTCCATTGGTGAAGTATATTGGCCAGACGCGATCTTCCTCCCTTGCGGGCCTTGACGGCTTTTGAAGCCGCCGCCAGACTTGGCAGTTTCAGGCTTGCCGCCGGTGAACTGGGCATTACCCGTTCCGCCGTCAGCCACCAGGTGAAAGCCCTCGAGCAGCGGCTCGGCATCCAGTTCTTCCGCCGCGATGCCAGGCGCGCCGAACTCACCCAGGCGGGGCACATCTACTATCCCGCCATCCGCGACGCCTTCGACCAGATCGAAACCCAAACCCGCGCCCTGAAGCCGGCGGCAAATGACAATGAACTCATCATTCAGGTCTATGTGACGGTGGCCCTGAAATGGCTCATTCCCCGGCTTCATGATTTTGAGCGGCGCTACCCCGAGATGAAAATCCGCATGTCCACCTCGTATTTCGATTGGGACTTCAACGAGAAGAATGTCGATGCCGGGTTCATCCTGGCGCGCAACAAGTCGCCCCAGCACTACTACCGACCGCTGTTCCGCTCATTGCTGCAGCCCGTCTGCGCGCCGGAATTGCTGAAGGGCGCCAACGCCATCAAGACACCGCAAGACCTGAAAAAGCACAAGCTGCTTTATGTCTACACCGCCGAGGAGGACTGGCACATCTGGTTCGAGGCGCACGGCATAAAGGGCGTGAAGCTCTCCGACCGCCTGGCTTTCGACAGCCATATCCTGGCCCAGGAGGCCGCCATCGAGGGCAGGGGCGTTGCCATGACCGTTGGCCCCTTTGCCACCGAGGAATTGAAATCAGGCCGCCTAGTGCGGCCCTTTCCGGGATTTGTTCCGCACCGCCACCATTGGCAGTTCGCCTGCAGCAGCGAGGACCGGATGAAACCCAAGATCAAACGCTTCGAGGAGTGGCTGGTGAAACAGATCGCCGCCGATCCAAACCTCGATGCCTATCGTGAAAAAGGAAAAGCCAAGTGACCGATGCCGTCAGCCAAACCCTCAGTCAGGAAACCTCGCGGCGCGGACGGCGCGACGCGGCAAGCCGCCGTGCTGCCGGCAGCAGCGTCAAGGGCGCTATTCCGCAGCTGCCGCGCCGCAAGGCGGCCCGTGCCTTTCCGCCAATGGCGATCATCTCCGCCGATGAAGTGGAAGCCATTCACCACGCTTCTCTCCGCGTGTTGTCTGAAATAGGCATGGACTTCACCCTGCCGGAAGCCCGCGACCTCCTGAAGAAGACGGGCGCCGATATTTCCGGCGAGCGCGTGCGCTTTGATCCCGCCATGATCGAGGAACTGATGAAATCCGCGCCTTCGGAATTCACTTTCCATGCCCGCAATCCGGACAACAATGCGCTGATTGGCGGGCCAAACATGGTTTTCGGCACGGTGGGCAGCCCGCCCAATTGCGCCGACATGGAAGACGGCCGCCGCATCGGCAATCATGCCGACTACCGCAAGTTCCTGAAGCTCGCCCAGTATTTCAACTGCATCGGCTTCATTGCCGGTTACCCGGTCGAACCCGTCGATATCCATGCCTCGGTGCGCCACCTCGAGGCGCTCCGCGACATGGTGGTGCTCACCGACAAGCCCTTCCATGCCTATTCGCTCGGCAGCGAGCGCATCCTTGACGGCATCGAGATCGCCCGCATCGGCCGCGGCATCAGCCCTGAGCAGATGGAGCGCGAACCCTCGCTCTTCACCATCGTCAACACCAACTCGCCGCTGAAGCTGGACACGCCCATGCTGCGCGGCATCATGGAAATGTCGGCCCGCAACCAGATTGTCTGCATCACACCCTTCACCCTTGCCGGGGCCATGGCTCCGGTGACGGTTGCGGGCGCCATTGTTGAACAGAATGCCGAAGCCCTTGCCGGGATGGCCTTCACCCAGATCATCCGCAAGGGCGCGCCGGTGATCTACGGCGGCTTCACCTCGAATGTGGATATGAAATCCGGCGCCCCCGCCTTCGGCACCCCGGAATACATGAAGGCCTGTATCGTCGGCGGGCAGCTGGCCAGGCGCTACAACGTACCCTACCGCACCTCGAACACCTGTGCGGCCAACACGGTTGACGCGCAGGCGGCTTATGAAAGCGTGTTCTCCCTCTGGGGCGTGACCATGGGGGGCGGCAATTTCATCATGCATGGCGCGGGCTGGCTGGAGGGCGGCCTGGTTGCAGGCTTTGAGAAATTCGTGCTCGATTGCGATCTCATCCAGATGGTGATGGAATTCATGACGCCGCTGGATACCTCCGACGATGCCTTGGGCGTAGAGGCCATCCGCGAAGTGGGCCCCGGCGGCCATTTCTTCGGCGCCCAGCACACCCTGGCGCGCTATTCCAACGCCTTCTACGCCCCCATCATCTCCGACTGGCGCAACAGCCAGCAATGGGAAGCCGCCGGAAAGCCCGAAGCCTGGCAGAAGGCCAACGCGGTCTACAAGCAGGCCCTGGAAGAATATGTTGCGCCCGCTCTTGATCCGGCAAGGCGCGAGGAGCTAGATGCCTTCGTGGAACGGCGCAAACGCGAAGGCGGAGCGCCAACGGATTTCTGAGGTCGAACGTGTTTGATATCATCGTCATTGGCGGCGCGAACATTGATATCAAGGCGCGGGCGGGCGGCACCTACATTGCGGGAACCTCCAATCCCGGCGGCGTCAGCTTCACGCCCGGCGGTGTTGCCCGCAACATTGCCCATAATCTCGGCAGCCTTGGCCTCAAGGTCGCGCTCGTCTCCGCCTTTGGCAATGACACGGCAGGCGAAATCGCAGCCAATGCCACGCAGGCCGCCGGTGTCGATCTCGGCATGTGCCTGCGCGCTGAAGCTGCGACCGGCGCCTATGTGGCGGTTCTCGACGAGAAGGGCGAGCTTGTCTCGGCCATCAACGACATGCGCATACTGGAAAATCTGACACCGGAATATGTGAAGCGCCACTTTGCGGCGCTCCAGGCCGCGAAGTTGATTGTCGCCGATTGCAACCTGAGACCGGATGTCCTCGACCTTCTGGCCCTTAACTTCAGCGAAAAACTCATTCTCGAGCCGGTGTCGGTCAGCAAGTCCCGGAAGCTCGGAACGCTCCTCGAGAAACATGAGGTTTTCCTGGCGACGCCCAACCGGGACCAGATCGAGGCGCTGACCGAGACGGACGATATGGCCCAGGCCTGCCAGGATCTGCATG
Source organism: uncultured Aestuariivirga sp. (assembly GCA_964604435.1). Taxonomy (GTDB): domain Bacteria; phylum Pseudomonadota; class Alphaproteobacteria; order Rhizobiales; family Aestuariivirgaceae; genus Aestuariivirga. The sequence continues at coordinate 3,824 of CAZRZB010000074.1, forward strand.
AGCGCGGCCTGCTCAATCTCGTCGTCCACCTGGGCGCCGATGGGGCGCTCCTCTCCTCCGCAAAAGGCATGAAGAAAATTCCCAGCGCCAGCCGCGCGCCGGTCAGGGACGTGACGGGGGCGGGGGACGCCGCCGTCGCCGGTCTCATTTATGGTCTAACCAAGGGCTATGATCTTTCCACGGCGGCGCAGTTTGGCCAGGCCGCTGCAAGCCTGGTGCTCGGTTCAACCTCGTCGACCGCCGTCGGCCTCAGCGCGGCAGCCCTGCACGACGGTGTCGGGGTCGGCAATGAATAGACATCTTGCCATCTCGGGTGAAATTTCAGACGCACTTGCAAGTGCAAAGCCGGTCGTTGCCCTGGAATCCACCATCATCGCCCACGGCATGCCTTACCCCGCCAATTTTGAAATGGCCCAGGAAGTGGAGGCCATCATCAGGGAGGCGGGCGCCATTCCCGCCACAATTGCCGTCATCGGCGGCGCCTTGAAGGTGGGCCTCACCACCGCGGAATTGAAGAAATTCGCCGTCGACGGGCCGCGGATCAGCAAGGTCTCCACCCGCGACCTGCCTCATGTCGTGGCGCGGAAGCTGGAGGGGGCCACAACCGTGGCCTCGACCATGCGGATTGCGGCGCTGGCCGGCATCCATGTCTTCGCCACCGGCGGCATTGGCGGCGTGCACAGGGGCGCCGAGCGCAGTTTCGACATCTCCGCCGACATGATGGAATTTGCCGAAAGCAATGTGGCCGTGGTGACTGCCGGCGCGAAGGCCATCCTGGATCTGGCGCTGACTCTGGAAACCCTGGAAACCCTTGGCGTTCCGGTGGTGGGCTACGGCACCCATGACTTCCCGGCCTTCTATTCGCGAAGCTCCGGCCATCCCGTGCCCATGCGCTGTGACACGCCGGAAGAAGTGGCGTCGCTTTGCCAGGTCAAATGGGGCATGGGGCTGAAGGGCGGCATTGTCGTCGCCAATCCCATTCCGGAGGCGAGTGAAATCATCGCCGCCGAAATAGCCCCCGTCATTGAACAGGCCGTGGCCGAAGCCGCTCGCCAGGGCATCTCCGGCAAGAACGTTACGCCATTCCTGCTGGCCAGGCTGGCGGAGGTAACCGCTGGCCGCTCGCTCGCTGCAAACATTGCATTGGTGAAGAACAACGCCCGGGTTGCGGCGGAGATTGCAAAGGCTTTTGCCAAATGACCACGCAGCGCCGCGGACGCAAGCTTGAAACGGGCCCACGTGCCATAAACCAGTTGCCGTGGAAGCAGCCGCAGCTCACCCTCGAACCCTCACGCATCCTGTCCGACGACCACCTCGAAGCCATCCACAATGAATCGCTGCGTGTGCTTGAGGACATCGGCATGGACGTGATCCATGCCGAGGCCCGCGAAATCCTCGCCGATGCCGGAGCCATTGTCCTGGGCGACCGGGTGCGCATTGGCCGCGACATTGTCGAGGAGGCGCTGCGGACTCCGCCATCGGAATTCACCTTCCATGCCCGTAACCCGGAGCACACGATCAGGGTTGGCGGAAAGTGGATTGCCTTCGCCCCCGTGGGCGGACCGCCCAATTGTTCCGATCTCGACCGGGGCCGCAGGCCGGGCACGCTGGAAGACGCCACGAATTTCATGAAGCTGGCGCAGTTCTTCAATTGCGTCCACACGGCGGGCGGCGCCTGCGTTGATGCTCTGGACGTGCATGCTTCCATCCGCCATCTCCATCTCACCCGCAACAAGATGAAATACGCCGACAAGGTGCCCTTCGCCTCGTCGACCGGCCGTCACCGGCTTTTGGACGCAATTGAGATTGTGCGCATGGCGCGCGGCATCAGCCACGACCAGCTTTTGCGTGAGCCTTCGGCCTACACGGTGATCAACACCAACTCGCCGTTGAAACTCGACAGCCCCATGGCCATGGGCATCATCGAAATGGCCCGGCTGAACCAGATTTGCGTGCTCACACCCTTCACTCTCGCCGGTGCCATGGCCCCGGTCACCCTCGCCGGTGCTCTGGTGCAACAGAATGCCGAAGCCCTGGCGGGACTTTGCCTCTCGCAGCTCGCCAACCCTGGTGCCCCCTTTGTCTATGGCGGCTTCACCTCCAACGTCGACATGAAATCCGGGGCGCCTGCCTTCGGCACGCCGGAATACATGAAGGCCTGCATCGTCGGCGGGCAATTGGCCAGGCGCTACAAGCTGCCCTACCGCACCAGCAGCACCAATGCGGCCAACTCAGTTGACGCGCAAGCCGCCTACGAAACCGTGTTCTCGCTCTGGGGCGCTATCATGGGCGGCGGCAACATCATCCAGCATGCGGCGGGCTGGATGGAAGGCGGTCTGGTGGCTTCTTACGAAAAATTCGCCCTCGATGCCGATCTCCTGCAGATGGTGATGGAATTCCTCAAGCCGCTGGAGGTGACCGGCGCCACCATGGGCTTTGAAGCGATGCAGGAAGTGGGACCGGGCGGGCATTTCTTCGGCGCCCAGCACACCCTCGAAAGATATGCCACCGCCTTCTACGCCCCGATGATTTCCGATTGGCGGAATTTTCCCTCCTGGGAAGCGGCGGGCTCGCCCCAGGCCCAGCAGAAAGCCAATGCCCTGTGGAAACAGGCCCTGGCGGAATATGAGGTGCCGTACCTCGATCCCGCCAGGCTTGAGGAGATCGACGCCTTCGTCGCCAAACGCACGCAGGAAGGTGGCGAGCCGACGGATTTCTGAGGCGGGCGGTGTCGCTCCGCTTCAGGCCGCGGCGATGACCCGCAGCTCGCGCGGAAATGTGGTGAGGCTTTCGGCGCCCTTCTCGGTAATCACCACATTGTCCTCGATGCGCACCCCGCATTCGCCCTCGCGGTAAAGCCCCGGTTCGATGGTGAACACCATGCCGGGTTCCAGCACCTGGTCATTGCCGCGCATGATCTGCGGCGCCTCGTGCACCTCGAGGCCAAGCCCGTGACCCGTCTTGTGGCGCTTGAAGGCGGCGAACTGGGAATTCTCCAATACCTTGCACACCGCATCATCGAGCGCCGAAGCGGTGAGGCCCGCCCGTGAAATCTCGCGGCCCCTCGCATTGGCGGCCAGCACCGTGTCGTAGAAGGCCCGGTCATGGTCCGACACGTGGCCCACGAAAAAAGTGCGCGTGATGTCGGCGTTGAAATGCCCGTAGCGCCCGCCGAAATCAAACAGCAGGGCATCGCCCGCCTTGATCGCATAATCGGGCCGCGCCTTGGCATGGGGCCGTGCCGCATTGTCGCCCGCCGCTACGATGGGATCGAAGGAAAGCCCGTCGCAGCCCGCCGAAAACAGCTCGCGCAGCAGGATGGCTTCAACGGCGGTTTCCGTCATGCCGATTTTAACCTGGGCCAGCGTTGCCTCGAGCGCAGCTTCCGAGCGCGCAATCGCCTCGCGCAGCGCGGCAATTTCAGCCGGCGTCTTGTGCAGGCGAAGGGATGAGATATCGGCGTGCGCGTCGATGAAGCTGGCCTGGGGCAGGGCCTTCTGCAGGGCGATGAAATCGAACACCCGCATGCGCTGGCCCTCGACCCCGATGCGCGCCCCCTTGCCCAATTGCGGCAGCGCCTGGCCGGCGGCCAGAAACGCCCCCAGGTAGCCCGCCTCGTCGCGCCAGTCGAAAACCGGCCCGGGAAAATTCAGCGGCTTGAACGAGCCCATCTCAAGATTGGGCACGATCGCCACCGGTTCTCCCACCCGCGGCACGATCACCACCAAGGGCCGCTCCATCTGGTGGAAATCCTTGCCGAAGAGGCGGAGGAAATTGGCCCCGGGGACGAGGGCGATGGCGTCAAGCCCGCTGCGCGAAAGAATGTCATAGAGAGGAGCAAATGTCATGGCGTGGAGTCTAGGGCGGCGGCCAGCGGCTGTCGAGCCTGAAGCCCTGGCGGGTCCACTGAGTCTTTGAGGACACAGTGCCCTTCAGCCGCAGACGGAATGAATGCCGCCGGGAATTTTGTTTTTGCAGTTGTTTCAATATATTGAATCGGAAATGCGCCACCGCGCGCGCCGCAACAGCCGCTGTGGCCGTTTGATCACAGTGACCCGCAAGCAACGCCGCCAAATGTTTTTGCGAATCAGTTGTTGGGCTGAATCATCGGGTGTTACCTGTTCATCGGGCGGCATTCATCATGAGGCAACAGGCATGACCGATGACACCACGCTTCCCGAGATTCCGTCGCAATTGCGAAGAACCAATGCTCCCGGAATCATTTCCGGCAGCGCCATGAAAACCACCCCGCCTTCCGCCGCCAGGGAGCGCGAAAGCAAGATCAGGAAATCCATCAAGACGGTGACGCCGGTGAAAACCGCCACGTCGATTTACGCCCAGATGCTGCGCTGGTCCTTCGGCGCCACGCTGCTGGTGGCAGCCGTCATGGTGGGCTTCATCCTCCTCGCCTGGCAGACCGGCAATCCGCCATTCTTTCTCTTCGCGGTTCTCTCGGGCGCCCTGGGCGCCTTCATGAGCACGCTGATCAGGCTCTATGACTACGAGGATTTCCCGCGGATGCAGGAAGGCGGCGGGGCTGCCCGCCTGCGCGGCTCCGATCTCACCATCTACGCCATGGTGCCGCCGGTGGTCGGCGCGCTTTCAGCCGCGGTCCTGTTTATCGCCTTCGCGGCGGGCATCGTGCAGGGCGGCTCGTTCTTCCCCAGCTTCGCCTGCCAGGCGGGAGAGAAGATGTGCGGCAGCTTCGACAAGCTCATCCACGATTTCGGCCCCGCCGACGCCACCGACTACGCCCGGACCCTGGTGTGGTGTTTCATCGCCGGCTTCGCCGAACGCCTGGTGCCCGACAAACTCAAGGGACTGGCGGCGGGGGAATAGTCCACAGCACGCAATTTCAATTTCGGGACGCTTGGCGATGGGGGAAGAGGCACCCTCTCCCGTGTGATGCACGGGAGAGGGGAGTGCGGGGCAGTGTTCGGCATGGCACTTGCCTATCTGTATCAATACTGATACAATAGTAAAATGTCACGCTTGAAGCCTATCATCTTCCTGGGCGATTCACTGGCACGGCTGAAGGAGTTTCCCGAAAGTGCGCGGCAGGATACGGGCCGGGAGCTTGCCCGCGTTCAGGCAGGGAACGATCCGCTGGACTGGAAGCCAATGCCCACGGTAGGGCGCGGCGTGCGGGAAATCCGCGTGTCGGACAAGCCGGGCGAATTCCGGGTTCTCTATGTCGCCAAGCTGGTGGATGCGATCTATGTGCTCCATGCGTTTCACAAGAAAACCCAGAAAACGGCGCAGCGGGACCTGGACCTGGCAGCTTCGCGCTACCGGCAGATTTGAAGGAGAGACAAGATGAAACGCGAGAAATTTGACAATGTGTGGTTTGCCTTGGAGGCGAATGAAGCCGACGCCATCAACATGACCATGCGGTCGGACCTGATGACGTCAATTGAGAAGGCAGTTGGGGATTGGAAGCTCTCGCAGGGAGAAGCAGCCAAGCGCCTCGGCATTACGCGCCCACGTTTGAACGATCTCATGCGTGGAAAGATCAGCAAGTTCAGTTTGGACGCGCTGACGACACTGGCGACACGTGCGGGGCTGACTGTGAGAATGAGTGTGAAGAAGTCGGCGATGAAGAGTGCGGCGTGACAACAACTCAAAGAAGGTAATGAACTATGGAGGAAGAAACCAAGTTTCACTGGGCGGAAGGGATGAAGTATGTCTCGGAAGGGATTAAAGCACTTCTTTTCCTGAACGGAGCTGCGACAGTTTCAGTTTTGACTTTTGTCGGGAACACCAAATCCAAATCGGAACTGCTCATTTATGCCATGACTTGCTTTGCCGTCGGGGCAGCTACTGGACCAATTGCGTTCTGGTTAGCCTACGTAGCCCAACTACGTTACGGAAATGCATCTCGAACTGGTAGAGATTGGGCAACCGCAAAGACATATCATTATGGCACTTATGGGGCTGTTGGACTCGGACTGTTATTGTTTCTTGCAGGAGTTGTTTTGGCGAGCCGTGGGCTGCTTAACCAAGATCTATTAATTCAGACTATTCGAACCGAATGTTAGGTCCTTCTCCGCTTCCGCCTCTCCCCGCCGCCGTCATCCAGCGTTGAAATTTCCTTGACCGGCGGCAGCGTCACGACTTTTGACAGGTTCGCGTAAACCGCCGTCTTGTGCGGGATGGCCATGGCTTCGACGAAATGCTGCTGGAATTTTGGCTCAACCGCCGTTTCGATTTTCTCGATCTTCCGCACCACGGCTTCGATTTCGTCGCGCGCAGCTTTGTTCAACAGCGCGATGCGCGCCCCCGTGCCTGCGGCGTTGCCCGCTGACGACACATGCTCCAGCGCGCAGTCCGGGATCAAGCCGAGGATCATCGCGTATTTCACGTCGATATGGCTGCCGAAAGCGCCGGCCAGCCGGATGCGGTCCACCTGTTCCAGCCCCAGCTTGTCCATCAGCAGGCGCACGCCTGCATAAAGTGCGGCCTTGGCAAGCTGGATGGCGCGCACGTCATTCTGGGTGATCGAGATCAGCGGCTCGCCGTCGCGCACCACGTAAGTGAAGGTGCGGCCGTTGGCGCGCACGCGGGGGGATGTGGCCGCCATGCCGCCATCCACCTGGCCATCCTGGTTGATGATGCCGGCGAGATACATCTCGGCGATCACTTCGATGATGCCAGAGCCGCAAATGCCGGTCACCCCCGTGGCGGCCACCGCCGCGTCAAAGCCCGGCTCATCGGACCACAATTCGCAGCCGATCACCCGGTAGCGCGGCTCAAGCGTTGCGGGATCGATGCGGATGCGCTCGATGGCGCCCGGTGCGGCGCGCTGGCCGCAGGAAATCTGCGCCCCTTCGAAAGCGGGCCCCGTGGGCGAGGAACAGGCGAGCAGCCGCGCCTTGGAACCCAAAATGATTTCGGCGTTGGTGCCAACATCGACGGCGAGAATGATTTCATCGGAATCCTGCGGCGCTTCCGAAAGCACCACGCCCGCCGCATCGGCCCCCACATGGCCCGCGATGCAGGGCAGCACATAGCATTGCGCGCCGGGATTGAGTTTCAGATCAAGCTCGCGGGCCGGGCAGGTGACGGCAAGGCCCGTGGCCAGCGCGAAGGGCGCGCCGCCAAGCTCGGTGGGATCGATGCCGAGGAACAGGTGGTGCATCACCGGATTGCCAACGAGGACGATTTCCAGAATATCGGTAAGCTCGATCTTTGCTTCGGCGGCCACCTGGGCGGCCAGCGTGTTCAGCGCCTCGCGGATGACGGCGGTCATTTCCTTCTCGCCGCCAGGATTCATCATCACGTAGGAGACGCGGCTCATCAGGTCTTCGCCGAAACGGATCTGCGGGTTCATCAGGCCGGCCGAGGCCACGACGTCGCCCGTGGTGAGATTGCACAGATGGGCCGCCACCGTGGTCGAGCCCACGTCGACGGCAAGCCCGAAAATCCGGTCATGGAAGCCGGGCCAGATCGCCACCAGTTCGCTGCCGCCGCCGGCGACGCGCGAATTTACCGCGCAGGTGATTTTCCACCCGCCTTTTTTCAGTGCCGCCTGGAGCTTCGCGATGATGGCGAGGCTGCAGGTCAAGTCGCGCACATTCCATTGCTCTTCCAGGGCGCGATAGACGCGCTCGAGATCGGAGGAGGGCTTGTGCATGTCCGCCTCCTCCACCTCGATGAAGTAAAGCCGCGTCGCCGGATCCATTGCGATGTCGCGCGCCTCGGCGGCCTTGCGCACCACCTGGCGGTGCACCTGGGATTCGGGCGGCACGTCGATCACCACATCGGCAAGCAATTTGGTCTGGCAGGAGAGGCGGCGGCCAGGGGCCAGCCCGCGCAATTTGTCGTAGCGTTCCTCGACCTTGGAGAATTCCGAGAGATGGTCCACGGCGGAGGTGATGCCGTGTTTGGCGAATTCGCCTTCGCCCACCTTGATCTGGCAGCGTCCGCAGATGGCCCTGCCGCCGCAGACCGAATCGATGTCAACGCCCAGCGAGCGCGCCGCGGTGAGCACCGGCGTGCCAAGCGGAAAGCGCCCGCGCTTGCCGGAGGGGGTGAATACGATGAGGGCGTCGGCCTTTTGAGTCATCATCTTCCTTAGCATTCCACTGGCCATGGATGGAACTGTGGAAAGTTATCGCCTTCTCCCGTGCTCGGGCTTGGCCCGAGTATGGGAGAAGGTGGCCAACGGCCGGATGAGGGAAGGCCACAAACACAACTCTTTGCAGTCAAAGGGCCCTCATCCGCCCTTCGGGCACCTTCTCCCATGCGAAGGCGCATGGGAGAAGGCGATAATTGCTAACGCCGGCGCCGGGCTTCCCGGGCAGCTCTCCGCGCTTCAATGTCCTCGTTCGATGAAATCTCGCCCGCCGCTTGGGCTGCCTTGGAAGGAGCCGCCGTCATTTCGCGGAACTTGTTGGTCCAGAACCTGCAGTGCTTGTCCGTGCCGTTGAGGACATTGGCGCCGTAGATGGCGTGCATGTCTTCGTCGTGCAGCGGGTTCATGATGGCCGAGGTCATGCCATGGCTGGCCGCCATGGCGAGGAAATAGCCGGTGAGCGCCCGGCGGTTCGGCATGCCGAAGGAGACGTTGGAGGCGCCGCAGGTGGTGTTCACTTTCAATTCCTCGCGCAGGCGCCGGACCAGGCGGAACACCTGCTGGCCCGCCGTGCCCATGGCCCCGATCGGCATGACCAGCGGATCAACCACGATGTCATGCGGCTTGATGCCGAAATCGGCGGCCCGCTCGACGATCTTCTTGGCCACCGCGAAACGCACGTCCGGGTCTTCCGAAATGCCCGTCTCGTCATTGGAGATGGCCACCACCGGCACATTGTACTTGGCGATGAGCGGCAGGATGGCTTCGAGCTTTTCTTCCTCGCCGGTCACCGAATTGACCAGCGGCCGGCCCTTGGCCGTTTCCAGGCCGATCTTCAACGCTGAGGTGACCGATGAGTCGATGCACAGCGGCAGGTCGACCAGCGACTGCACGATTTCCAGCGTCTGCTTCATCAGCGGCGGCTCGGTCTCGTTGGGGTTGACCGCGGTGACGCCGGCATTCACGTCAAGGATATGGGCCCCGGCGGCCACCTGGGCCAGCGCGTCCTTGATCACCGTCTCGAAATTGCCGGCCTGCATCTCGGCCGCCAGCTTCTTGCGCCCCGTTGGATTGATGCGCTCGCCGATCACCGTGAAGGGGCGGTCAAAGCCGATGATGTGGGTGCGCGTGGCGGATGAAACGAGGGTGTGGGTCATGACGAGAGCTTGCCTCCATTGGCAATAAGGGTTTTGAGCCGGTCCTTGTCGTAGGCGGCTTCTATATCAGATTTGGCCTTTTCCACCTCCAAAACCAGGTCGTCGCCCACCGCAATGGGCTCGGCCCGGCGCCAGTCGGCCAGGTAGGAATCGGTATCGGTGGCGCCGCCGCGCATCGCGGCCATGTCGATGGCCTCCATGAAACGGTTGTCCAGCATGCGCTTTTCCTCCTTGCGGCCGAGTTTGACCGAAACCGCCGAAGGAATGTCGCGCCAGTAGGTGATGATCAGATTGGCCATGGTGGGAAGCCTTATGCCCCGGTTCAAAAGCGGCGAATAGCCCAAAAACGACATGCGGCCAAGAACTGCCGAAGCAATTGAACCTGTGCGGGAGCCTCCGCCTTTCTGTTGGTTCAAGGGTCCAAGGCAGAACCCTTCACCTTTCATTAACCAAATCACCGCAGGTTGTGCTGGCGGAGGGGAATGCAATCATATTTGCTTCCGGGAGGACATGAGGTCTCCTTGCAGGATCGGCAGCCCAGGTTGGGCATCACGAAAGACTGCAATCATTCCGATCAGTTTCACGCAAGTCCCTTCTGCAATTGCTGGTTGCCAGTCGGCGTATCCGCCTCTCGAAGGGCGGTCTGTTTGGTATCGGAGCAGCGCGCGAATGCAAGGCATAATTTTACGGAGGACTATCGTATGATAGCTTTGAATTTGAATCACAAGATTGTCGGTGGCGTGGCCTTCTCGTCGCTGCTGTGTACCATTGCCGCCGGCGCCGGTTTCTGGGTAGCCGTGCTGATGGGGGGTACCCTGGAGCAAATGGGCAACTCCGCCAATCTCCTGCGCCAGCACACGCAGGCCGACATGATGCATGACGCCCTCCGCTCCGACGTGTTGGCGGCGCTCGCCTCATCGGACCCGTCCTTCGGGCTTTCATTCGACGAGGCCAAGACCGCGATGGAGGAACACGCGGATGCCTTTGAGAAGAGTATAGCAGCAGAACAGGCCATCCCCAGCAGCCCCGAAGTCACGGCAGCCATCAATGACTTGGCGGCTCCGCTTCAGGAGTACATTGCCAGCGCGCGTGACATCGTCGTGCGGGCCGCCATGGATCCGGCAGCGGCCAAGACGGCGCTTCCGGCTTTCATGCAAAAGTTTACGACGCTTGAAGGCGCCATGGGGGCCGCGACCGAAAAGATCGAAGCGGCTGCGGAAGAGAGCAAGGCAATAGCCCTTACCCGCGGCGCGGACAGCAAATACCTCATGGCGGCGATACTGTTGGCGAGTATCGCGTTGGGCATCTTGCTTGCCTGGTTGGCCCGCGGGCAGATTGTAAGCCCCTTGGTGGAAGTCACAAGCGTGCTGAACCGTCTGGCAAAGAATGATTTCTCCGTCGAGCTTGCAGCTACCAATCGCAGTGATGAAGTGGGTCAACTGGTCCGGACAGTGGCTGTTTTCAAGCAGAACGGCCTCGAGGCGATCCGGCTGCGCCAGCAGCAGGAGGAGGACAAGCGCAGGGCCGAGGA
>CAZRZB010000075.1:0-14530 GCA_964604435.1 uncultured Aestuariivirga sp.
TTGCCGGTTCGCTCACATGCCTGGCGCGCATGAAGGAATGGGCCAGGGCCGGCTCTTCCCGGAGAATTGCCGGAATTCCGGCAGCCCGCAGCTTCTCAAAGAAGATCACCCCGTCGTCATGCAGCGGGTCATGGGCGGCGACTGAAATATAGGTGGGCGGCAGGCCCTCCAGGCTGTGGGCCAGATTGGGAATGGCCCGGGGATCGAACCAGTTGGGATTGCCTTTCGGCCCCAGGAAGCAGTCGAGGTAGAAGATCATTTCCGGCTTGGTCAGGCAGGGCGCCTGGGCATTGCGGATATAGGACGGCGTATTCACGTCGGCCCCCAGAACCGGATAGATCAGGACCTGGCCCCTGAGCTGGGGGGCGTCATGGTCGCGAAGGACCAGAGCCAAGGCAACGGTCATCTGGCCGCCGGCGCTGTCGCCTGCCCCCACGATGCGATCCGGATCAATGCCGAAGGCGCGGCCGGCGCTCCGCATCCAGAGGAGAACCTTGAGGGAATCCTCCAACTGGGCCGGATGGGGGTGCTCAGGCGCGAGACGATAGTCAACCAGGACCACCACACAATCGGCCCCATCGGCCATTTCGGCGCACATGTCATCGTGGGTTTCGCAGGATCCGAGAACCCAGCCGCCGCCATGAAAGTAGATCACCGCAGGTTTCGGCGCCTCGCCCGGCGGGCGGAAGACACGGACATGGACGCCATCCACATCGATATCCTCGACGAGCAGGCGCGGGGGCCGTTCGGCGCGGAACAGGCGGCAGACGCCGTCCCAGGCCTTGCGCTGCTCCGGCAAAGGCCAGTCGGCACTTTCCGGCGGAGAATGCTTGGACAGCTCCTTATAGAAAGATAGCATGCCTGCGTCGATATCCTGGGTCATGATGGTTGCACTGCTGTAATTATTTTCGGCCAGACTTGCATGAATGACCCCAGGAAGTCTATTTGCAACTATGGTCTGGCCATGGAACGAGAAAAAAGCTGAACTCCCCGCCGTTCCGGAGCGGAAATCCGCAACCGCAGATGTTGTGGACCACCTGGTTGCCGCCCTTCCCGACCCGATCCTGATTCTCGATGGCAACGGCATTGTCATCAAGGCCAATGCCAATGCCGAAGCGATGCTGGAGATGGTGCCGGTTGGCATGCACCTCAGCCAGGCCATCCGCGCCCCGGCCGTGCTTGAAGCGGTGGGCCGTGCCATCTCACAAGGCGAGAGCCTGCGGGCCGATTATGAAATGCGGGGGCCCGTTGCCCGGCATTTCGAAGCTTATGTTTCGCCCATGACTTCGGCAGAAGCCGGCAGCCCGGCGGTTCTTCTCGTGCTCAAGGACCTGACGCGCGAGCAGCAGATCGAGCGCATGCGCTCGGATTTTGTCGCCAATGCCAGCCACGAGCTGCGCACCCCCCTGGCCTCGCTCTCGGGCTTTATTGAAACCCTGCAAGGGGCGGCACGGAACGACGGGGCGGCGCGGGACAAATTCCTCAAACTCATGCGCGGCCAGGCGGAACGCATGAAGCGCCTCATCGACGATCTGCTTTCGCTTTCGCGCCTGGAGATGAATGCCCATTTGCGGCCTTCGGCGAAAGTTGACCTCGGCAAGGTTGCCCGCCATGTCTGCGACCTCCTTTCGGCCATGGCGAAAGAGGAAAAAGTTGCGCTCAACATGAAATTCGACGCGCCGCTCGAGGTGGCCGGGGATTGGGATGAACTGGTTCAGGTCCTCCATAACCTCATCGAGAACGCCATAAAATATTCCGGCCCAGATACGCGTGTCGATATTGAAGGGGCGAGCGAGGCCGGCTTCGTTACGCTCTCCGTTATCGACCAGGGCCGCGGCATCGCCGAAGAACACATTCCGCGTCTCACCGAGCGCTTCTACCGCATCAGCGTGCAGGAGAGCCGGTCGCGGGGCGGAACCGGGCTTGGCCTTGCCATTGTGAAGCACATCCTCAACCGCCATCGCGGACGCTTGCTGGTAAGCTCCGAGCCGGGTCACGGAAGCACTTTTACAATTCGCCTCCCGGCATTTAAAACATGATATATTTCAATATATTAGATTGTCATAATAGTGTTATATAACTGTCGCATAAGCATCATCAAGGGTTTCTAGGGTCCGGCTTGTACCAGTCACAAGGAGACATCAAAGATGAAGAAAGTTCTATTGGCCGTGAGTGCGCTTGCCCTCTGCGCCGGCCCCGCATTGGCCCGTGATCAAATCCGTATCGTTGGCTCTTCAACGGTTTACCCCTTCACCACAACGGTTGCCGAGAATTTCGGCAAAACCTCCGGCATGAAGACGCCGGTGGTTGAATCAACCGGAACCGGCGGCGGCATGAAGCTGTTTTGCGCCGGCGTCGGCGAGGATACCCCGGATATGACCAACGCCTCGCGCCAAATCAAAAAGAGCGAATTCGAGAATTGCGCCAAGAATGGCGTGACCGACATCGTTGAAATCAAGGTTGGTTTCGATGGCCTCACGATTGCGGCCTCGAAAGATGCGCCGGAAATGAAGTTGACCAAGCAGCAGATCTTCATGGCGCTGGCCAAGCAGGTTCCGGATGCCGATGGCAAGCTCATCGCTAACCCTTATAGGATGTGGAGCGACATTGACGCTTCGCTGCCGAAGGAAAAGATCGAGATTCTCGGACCTCCTCCAACCTCGGGAACGCGCGATTCCTTCATGGAACTCGCAATGGAAGTTGGCGCCGCCAAGTTCAAGTCGCTTGAGGAACTCAAGAAAGCGGATGCCAAAGCTTTCGAGACCGTATGGAAATCCATCCGTGAAGACGGGGCCTATGTGGAAGCCGGCGAGAATGACAATCTCATCGTGCAAAAACTGCAGGCCAATCCGGCAGCGCTTGGCATTTTCGGCTTCTCGTTTCTCGAGGAAAATGCCAGCACCATCAAAGGCATTGAAATTGACGGCGTAGCCCCTGCTTACGAAACCGTCGCCTCCGGCGACTACAAGATGGCCCGCCCCCTCTTCATCTATGCAAAGAAACAGCATGTTGGGATGGTTCCCGGTATCGCGGAATTTGTGGCCGAGTATGTATCGGATAAGGCCTTGGGAGCCGACGGCTACCTTGCTGACAAGGGCCTCATCACCCTTCCAGGCGCCGATGCCGAAAAGTCACGCGCCGTGGCGACAGCCATGGACGTTCTCAAGATTGACGGCCTTAAGTAATTAAGGCCCGATACGGCGAATGGGGCGGGTTTGCGGATGTACCAGACTGCCCCATTCGATGACAATTCGCCCGTCAGAGGCGATTGCATAAGACAAGACAGGGACTAATAGGCTCATGATTGCCTGGACATTGTTAATCATTGCCGCGTTGACGGCCGCTGGTTTTCTTGTTGGCCGGGCCCGCGCGCAGGTATTGCGCAATGCGGGCGCGGCCAGCCTCCATTCCCTGCCGACGTATCACGGCTTGCTCGTGGCCTCCATGGGGCTTGCCGCAGCCAGCATTGCGATGCTCGCCGTCACTCTGACCGCCGGTCCAGGCTCGATCATCATGCCTGCGGCGGCGGCGCTTCTCGGCACGGCTGCCATCGCCGGCACCCATCCATTCATCACCCGGGAATTCCGCGCCCGCAACCGGTTTGAGTCCCTTGTCAAACTCGTGCTCGTTGCCTGCTCGGCCGTCGCCATACTGACAACCGCCGGCATCGTTTTTTCGGTGCTGTTTGAATCACTGGCCTTTTTCCGCCAGGTTTCGCCCATCGAATTTCTCTTCGGCACCCATTGGTCGCCCACCTCCACGCCAGCCTCATTCGGCCTGGTTCCTTTGCTGGTTGGCTCGCTGCTCATCACCTTTATCGCCGTCGCCGTCGCCGGGCCGCTTGGTCTCTTCTCGGCCATTTATATGGCGGAGTATGCCAGCCGGAGCATGCGCAGCGTCCTCAAGCCAATGCTGGAAATCCTGGCGGGGGTGCCCACCGTGGTGCTCGGCTTTTTCGCCGCCCTCACGGTTGCCCCGCTCATCCGCAACACCGGGGAATCCTTCGGGCTGGCGGTGGCCTCGGAGTCGGCATTGGCGGCAGGCCTGGTCATGGGGATGATGATCGTGCCGCTCATTTCGTCGCTTGCCGACGACATCATCAATGCAGTGCCGCAGGCCTTGCGCGACGGTTCCTACGCCTTGGGCGCCACAAAATCCGAAACCATCAAGCGGGTGGTTCTGCCTGCCGCGTTGCCCGGCATTGTCTCGGCCTTCATGCTGGCCATATCGCGGGCCATCGGCGAGACCATGATTGTGGTGATGGCCGCCGGTCTTGCGGCAAACCTGAGTTTCAATCCTTTAACGGCGGTGACCACGATCACCGTGCAGATCGCCACCCTGCTGGTCGGCGACCAGGAATTCGATTCGGCCAAAACCCTTTCGGCCTTTGCCCTGGGTCTTGTGCTCTTCTGCTTCACCCTGGTTCTGAACTACATTGCCCTGCGCATTGTGCGGAGATACCGTGAACAATATGACTGATACATCCGGCAAGGGTAACGCCGCCTTTATCGCCAGACGTTATGCGCGTGAACGGCGCTTCAAGGCCTATGGCGCCGTGGCGCTGGCGGTCTCGGTCCTGTTTCTGGCCTATGTGCTCATCGATATCGGCAGCAAGGCATGGCCGAGCTTCTCTGAGCACCGTGTAACCCTCGAGGTCAATCTTGATGCCAGCAAGATTTCCTCCACCGACGTCCGCAAAGGCGACTTCGAAGGTCTGGTGAAGGACGGACTGCGGGCATTGTTTCCCGAGGTGACGGCCCGCGGTGACAAAAAGAAGTTGCTGTCGCTCTTGTCGGTTGGCGCCGCCGATGACTTACGGTCCGAAACGGTGGAAAATCCTGGCGCCATCGGGAGCACCATAAAAACCGGCGTGCTTCTCAGCGACTCCGCCGACCTTTATCTCAAGGGGGCCGTGGCCAACAGCGGACTTGATGAGCAGGAAATTGCATACCTCGACAGCCTGAAGGACAAGGGCCTTGTCAGCAAACACTTCGCCTGGCGCTTCCTTGCCTCGGGCGACTCGCGCGAACCGGAACTCGCCGGGCTTCGCGGCGCCATCACCGGGTCTTTGCTTACCCTCATCATGACCTTGACGCTGAGCGTGCCGTTAGGAATTGCGGCGGCCGTCTACCTCGAGGAATTTGCACCCAAGAACAGGTGGACCGAGCTGATTGAGGTGAATATCAACAATCTCGCGGCGGTTCCCTCCATCATCTTCGGCCTCCTGGGCCTGGCGGTTTTCATCAACTTCTTCGGCCTGCCGCGCTCGGCGCCCCTGGTGGGCGGGCTGGTGCTAGGGCTGCTTGTCTTACCCACCATCATCATTGCCACGCGGGCGGCGCTGAAGGCGGTCCCGCCTTCCATCAAGGAGGCGGCATTGGGCGTCGGCGCCTCGCACCAGCAGGCGGTGTTCCACCATGTGCTGCCGCTGGCGGTGCCGGGCATTCTCACCGGCACCATTCTCGGCGTGGCCCGCGCCCTTGGCGAGACAGCCCCCTTGCTGATGATCGGCATGGTGGCCTTCATCGTTGACATTCCCAAAGGATTCACCGAAGCCGCGACCGTCCTGCCGGTACAGATCTACCTCTGGTCGGACCTGCCGGAAGTCGCCTTCCAATCGCGCACGGCGGCGGCCATCATCGTCCTTCTCGTCATTCTCTTCTGCCTCAATGCCGTTGCCATTTACCTCCGCAAGCGCTTCGAGAAGCGCTGGTGAGAAACAAGGGAAACACCATGGACGCTTCGCCCCAGAAGACCCCGGCAGCCAGCGGCCCCCGCATCCTGGCCGCGCGTGAAACCAAGATCGTGGCCAATGATGTGAACGTCCATTATGGCGACAAGCATGCCATCAAGCATCTCTCGATCAACATTCCCGACCGCGCCGTATCGGCTTTCATCGGGCCCTCGGGATGCGGCAAGTCCACCTTTCTGCGCGCCATCAACCGGATGAACGATACCATTGAAGGCTGCCGCGTGACAGGCGACATCCTGATTGACGGCAAGAACATCTATGACCCCGCCCTCGACGTGGTGCAGCTCCGGGCCCGCGTCGGCATGGTGTTCCAGAAGCCAAACCCCTTTCCCAAGTCGATCTTCGAGAATGTGGCCTACGGCCCGCGCATTCACGGTATTGCAAAGTCGAAGGCCGATCTTGAGGAAATCGTCGTGGGTAGCCTGAAAAAAGCCGGGCTCTTTGAAGAAGTGAAGGACCGGCTTGCCCAATCGGGCACCGGGCTTTCCGGCGGCCAGCAACAGCGCTTGTGCATTGCCCGGGCCATTGCGGTGAATCCCGAAATCATCCTGATGGATGAGCCCTGCTCGGCCCTTGATCCCATCGCCTCGGCCAAGATTGAAGAACTGATCGATGAAATCCGGCAAAACTACTGCATCATCATTGTGACCCATTCGATGCAGCAGGCGGCGCGGGTTTCACAACTCACCGCCTTCTTTCATCTCGGCACCCTGGTGGAGTTTGGCGATACGGACGACATCTTCACCACGCCCCGCGACAAGCGCACGCAGGATTACATCACCGGCCGCTTCGGCTGATCCCATAAACGGAGAGTTTCATGTCCGACCACACAGTCAAGTCCTATGATGACGACCTGGCCAGTCTCAAGCAGATGCTGGCGCAGATGGGCGGGCTGGCCGAGGAACAGCTCGCCAGCGCCATTGATGCCGTTGCCAAACGCGATACCAAACTGGCGGACCGGGTGATCGCGGGCGATGGCCGGATTGACGTTCTCGAACAGCAGGTCGAGGAAAAGGCGATCCTCACCATCGCCAAACGCCAGCCGATGGCGCAGGATTTGCGGCAGATCATTGTGGCGATCCGCATTGCCGCCGATCTCGAACGCATTGGCGATCTTGCCAAGAATACGGCAAAACGCACCCACGCCATTTCCGAGCAGCTGCCGCGCAAGCTTGTTTCCGGCCTTGCCCGCATGGGCAGCCTTGCCCAGGAGCAGCTCAAGAACATTCTGGACGCCTATGCCCAGTCCGATGCGGACAAGGCCATCCAGGTGTGGCGCGCGGATGAGGACATCGACGCGCTCTATAATTCGATTTTCCGCGAGCTCCTGACTTACATGATGGAAGACCCGCGCATGATCGGGCCCTGCACCCACCTGCTGTTCGGGACAAAGAACATGGAGCGCATCGGCGACCACACCACCAACATCGCGGAAAACATCTATTTCCTGGTGCACGGCAAGCCCATCAGCGAGGAGCGGCCGAAGAAGGATTCGACCAGTACCACCAGTTTCGACCCGAACGCGAAGGACTAGTGCATGTCTGCCTCAATCCTGATTGTTGAAGACGAAGAACCCATCCAGATTCTTCTCAGCTACAATTTTGAATCTGAGGGCTACCGGGTCCGTGCCACCGCCCAGGGCGAGGAGGTTGCCCGCCTGGTGAACGAAGAGCGCCCGGACCTCATTGTGCTGGATTGGATGCTGCCCGGCATTTCGGGAATCGAGGTCTGCCGGCTGCTGCGGACAAGGCCCGAGACCCGTGACATTCCGATCATCATGCTGACGGCGCGTGGCGAGGAAAATGAACGGGTGCGGGGACTGGCAACGGGCGCTGACGACTATCTGGTCAAGCCCTTTTCCGTTCCGGAGCTCCTGGCACGGGTTCGCACCATCCTGCGGCGCGCCAATCCCGATGCGGTGGCAGAGGTGTTGCAGGCCGGCGATATCGCCCTGGACCGGCGGGCCCGGCGGGTCACGCGCTCCAAGCGCGACATCGATCTGTCGCCAACGGAATTCCGCCTGCTTGAACATTTGATGCAGAATCCGGGCCGGGTCTATTCGCGCGCGCAACTGCTTGATGCCGTATGGGGCCGTGACATCTATGTGGATGAGCGCACGGTTGACGTGCATGTGGGCCGGCTGCGGAAATCCCTGCAGCGCGGCCGCGAAAGCGACCCCATCCGCACGGTGCGCAGCATGGGCTATGCCTTCGACGAACGCTTCGGCGCGTCTTGACCTGACTTACCCGAACTTCCTCTGCCTGCGGTCCTGCATGGGCTGGTAGGCGGCGCGGGCGTGATACTCGCAGTAGGGCGACTTATCCCGTGGACTGTGGCCGCAGAAGCAGAAGTCTTCCGTGCCCGGGTCACCGATCGGCCACTTGCAGGTCTTGTCCGAGAGGTGAAGGATGGTGACGCGGCCGCCCTTGGGCAAGTCCACGAGGCGCAGGGGCTGGGGCTCCGGCAAGGCGATCTGGCGCTGAATGGGTTCCGCCCGCACGAAGGTTTTCAGCGCCGCATTGCCGGCATTCGGCATGGACGGCGCCGTCGCCGGCCGGCCGGGATGGCTGGGTTCGCGGGTCTTGCGCGGGGCGCGTGGCTCGGTCGATCTCGGCTGGGTCGCGCGGCCGGAGAGGTTAAGCCGGTGCACCTTGCCGATCACCGCGTTGCGGGTGACCCCCATGCCCAGGCGTGCCGCAATCTGGCTGGCGCTGTGGCCTTCGGTCCAAAGCTTTTTGAGAAGCTCAACGCGTTCATCGGTCCAGGGCATCTTTTCGTTGCCGGTGGCTTGTGCTGGCATGTCGTTCAAATTGAATCCCCCATCTACCGCTGAAATGAAATCTCAACGCATTAACGCTATGAATGACTTTGAAACGCTACATATCGTAGCTCTAGTAAGCGGACACTACTATACGCGGTGACTCGACTTCAAGAATCCGGCGACATGAATTGATTGTTTTCCCCAACTATTCGCGCGCCGTAATTTGGTTAACAAGACCTTACCGCCATCGGGAATCGGAGGTCCATGCGCTGTTTTGACTCATGTTGCCGGGTGCGCCGCACGCGGTGCAATTGACCCTGTTCATTCATGCACTTATAATGAGCAAAAATTATTTGCGCCGTTCCATGAGCGGCGCATTTTGCTTTGCACCAAGGACACATTCGATGATCCCAGCCGTCCTTCCCACCTACAACCGCGCCAAAATAAGTTTTGAGCGCGGCGAAGGCGTGCGCGTCTTCACTCCCGAGGGCGAAGCCTATCTGGATTTTGGCGGCGGTGTTGCAGTCACCAGCTGCGGCCATGCGCATCCCCACCTGGTCAAGGCGCTGACCGAGCAGGCGCAAAAGATCTGGCACACCTCAAACATCTATCAGATGCCGGGCCAGGAGAAGCTGGCGCAGCGGCTGATCGATGCAACCTTCGCCGACACGGTGTTCTTCACCAACTCGGGCGCGGAGGCGCTGGAATGCGCCATCAAGATGGCGCGCAAATATCATGCGGCCAAGGGGCATCCGGAACGCTACCGCCTGATCACTTTTGCGGGCGCGTTTCATGGGCGCACGCTGGCGACCATCGCGGCTGGCGGCCAGGAAAAATATCTCGAAGGCTTCGGCCCGAAGGTTGAAGGCTTCGACCAGGTGGCCTTTGGCGACTATGATGCCGTGGTGGCAGCCCTAGGGCCGGAAACTGCCGGCATCCTGATTGAACCCATTCAGGGCGAAGGCGGGGTGCGCCCCGTACCGCCGGAATTCTTGCGCGCCTTGCGGGCGCTTTGCGACGCGCATGGCCTACTCCTAGTCCTCGACGAGGTGCAGTGCGGTGTTGGCCGCACGGGAAAACTCTTTGCCCATGAGTGGGCCGGCATCACGCCGGACATCATGGCGGTGGCCAAGGGGATCGGCGGCGGATTTCCCCTGGGGGCATGCCTTGCAACCGAGGCCGCGGCCCAGGGCATGACGGCTGGCACCCACGGCTCGACCTACGGCGGCAACCCGCTTGCCACGGCGGTTGGCAATGCGGTGCTCGATGTGATCCTGGAACAAGGCTTTCTGGAGAATGTGCAGCAGAGGGGCTTGAGCCTCAAGCAGAAACTGGCGCAGCTCAAGGATGAGCACCCGGCGATCATTGAAGACATCCGTGGAGCCGGCCTGATGATCGGGATCAAGTGCAGGGTTCCCAATATGGAGTTCCAGGCAAAAGCCATGGAACACAGGCTTCTCACCATAGGGGCTGGCGACAATGTCATCCGCCTGCTGCCGCCGCTGATTGTCAGCGAGGATGACATTGCCGAGGCCGTGCACAAGCTTGATTTGACCTGCCGCAGCCTTGAGGCGAAGCCAGCATGAGCGGCGCGCCAAGACATTTTCTTGACCTCTCGGACTTCGAGGGCGCCACCTTGCGCAACATCATCACCAGTGCGAGGTCGATGAAACATAACCGCGCCGGACTTTCCAAAGGCGTGCGTGAAGCGAACACCCCCCTGGCCGGGAAAGTCATCGCCCTGATTTTCCAGCGGCCGTCGACCCGCACCCGGGTTTCCTTTGAGGTCGGCATCCGGCAGCTCGGCGGCGATTCCCTGCTGATCGCCTCCACCGACATGCAACTGGGCCGGGGTGAAACCATCGCCGATACGGCGCGGGTGCTTTCGCGCTTTGTCGATGCCATCATGATCCGGGCCAAGAACCACGATGACCTTCTGGAACTGGCGCGCCACGCAACCGTTCCGGTCATCAACGGCCTCACCGACAAATCCCATCCGTGTCAGATCATGGCTGACATCCTGACCCTGGAAGAACATGTGGGGCCTCTGGCCGAACAGACCATCGCCTGGGTCGGCGACGGGAACAATGTTGCCGCCTCGCTGGTTCATGCGGTGACCCGGTTGGGCGGAAAACTGCGCCTCGCCTGCCCCAGTTCGCTTTCGCTCAGTCCCGACCTGTTGAAGTGGGCGCGGACGAATGGCGCCGACATTACCGTCACCACGTCGGCCGACGTCGCCGTTACGGGGGCGACCTGCGTGGTGACCGATGCCTGGGTATCGATGCATGATGCCGACGCCGTCAGCCGCCATAACCTGCTCAGACCCTACCAGGTCAATGCCACCCTGATGAAACGGGCGGCGGAAAACGCTATCTTCATGCATTGCCTGCCGGCCCACCGCGGCGAGGAGGTGACGGCGGAGGTTCTCGACGGGCCGCAGTCGGTGGTGTTCGATGAGGCGGAAAACCGCCTACACGCGCAGAAGGCCATCCTCCTCCATTGCCTGGGCCTGGAATGACTGTCGCGCGCGACACGGTCATGCCCTTCGAGATCAAGCCTCTGGGGGTGCGCGGGCGCGTCGTGCGGCTGGGCGCGGTGATTGACGACATCGTGCATCGCCACAACTATCCGCCCGCCGTCTCGGCCCTGCTGGCCGAGGCCGTGGCGCTCACCGCCATGCTCGGCGCCACGCTCAAATTCGAGGGCAAGTTCATCCTGCAGACAAAGACCGACGGACCGGTCGACATGATCGTGGCTGACTTTGTCTCTCCCAACGGGGTGCGCGGCTATGCCCGGTTCAACCGAAAGAAACTCGACGGACTCGCCTCTCCGAGCCAGCAGGATCTGCTGGGCAAGGGCTATCTGGCCATGACCGTGGACCAGGGTTCGGACATGGAGCGCTACCAGGGAATCGTGCCGCTTGATGGCACCACGCTGGCCGCGGCGGCGGATGCCTACTTCAAGCAATCGGAGCAAATCCCCACGCGGCTGCGCCTGGTTTCGGGCCCCCTGATGGCGCGCGGCGGAAAAATGCCCCATTGGCGCGCCGGTGCCATCATGGTGCAGCACCTGCCGGCGGAAGGCGGCATGAGCCCCATTCCGTTCTCCTCGGGGGACAACCCCGAAGGCGAAGAACAAGTGCCGGAAGACGACAACTGGGTGAAAGCCAAGCTTCTGCTCGATACGGTCGAGGACCATGAACTGCTCGATCCCACCCTGACGGCGGAAGAACTGCTCTACCGGCTTTATCATGAGGACGGGGTTACGGTTTATCCGGCTAGCACAATCATCCGCCATTGCACCTGCTCGGCCGAAACCGTCGAGACCATGCTCAGGAATTTTTCGGAAGACGACCGCCGGGACATGGTGGAGAACGGCGAGATCAAGGTGGTTTGCGAATTCTGCTCAAGCACCTACCACTTTGCGCCGGAGACACTGGGGTAAGGGGCCCTCATCCGGCCTGTCGGCCACCTTCTCCCATTCTTCGAACGGGAGAAGGCAATAACCATTTAGCGCCTTCTCCCGTGCTCTTGCATGGGAGAAGGTGGCCGACAGGCCGGATGAGGGCCTCTTCACCAAGCGTTTCAATTAAAAACCAAAGCGTTCTACCGGCAGTGCTCCAACAACCTTTCCATGAATTTCCCGCATTTCTGCAGTTCTGAAATCTCGATGTATTCGTCGGGCTTGTGGGCCTGTTCGATGGAGCCGGGGCCGCAGATGATGGCGGGGATGCCGATCTGCTGGAACAGGCCCGCTTCGGCGCAGTAGGACACCGCATGGGTGCCGTTGGCGTTTGCCAGGTGGAGCGCCAGGTGTTCGGCGGGCGAATTTTTCTCGGGCGCCAGGCCCGGCACCATATTGGTCTGCTGGTTATGGATGCCGGTGTCGCTGGCGATCTGCTTCATCGCAGGCTCCAGGCTTGCGGCAAATTTTTCAAAACGCGCCGGCACTTCGGCGGGATCGGCCTGGGGCAGGAGCCGGGTTTCCCACTGGAAGGAACAGCGCCGCGGGATGATGTTCTTCGCCGTGCCGCCTTCGATGACGCCGACATGGATGGTCGAATAGGGCGGATTGAACCGTCCGGAGGGGTCGCCGCGCTCGGTCAGATCCTGGCGGATGCGGTTGATCTCGCCCAGCAGTTCGCCCGCCACCATGACGGCGTTCACGCCCTGGTCGGTGAGGCTGGAGTGGGCTTCATGGCCCACCACTTCGGTTGAAAAGGTGATGGCGCTCTTGTGGGCATTCACCACCTGCATCAAGGTGGGTTCGCCGACAATGACGGCCCTGGGCTTTTTCATGTGGTCCCTGATATGGGCCACCAGCGGCCTCACCCCCTTGCAGCCCACCTCCTCGTCACAGGAAAGTGCCAGATGAATGGGGGTTTTGAGCCTGGCCGCCTTGAACCGGGGCACCAGGGCCAGGGCCACGGCGATGAAGCCTTTCATGTCGCAGGTGCCGCGGCCATAGAGCCTGCCATTTCTCTCTGAAAGATCAAAGGGGTGGCTCGCCCATGTCTGGCCGTCGACGGGCACCACATCGGTGTGGCCCGAGAGCACAATGCCGCCCGCGATATCGGGGCCGATGGTGGCAAAGAGATTGGTTTTCTTGCCCGCCTCATAGTCCACCCGGAAATGCGGAATGTCCCAGCCGTCGAGATAGCGTTCGACAAACTCGATCAGGGGAATGTTGCCGTCACGGCTGGTGGTATCAAAACGCACGAGTTCCGCCAGCATGGCCTCAGCCGAATAATTCTGTTCCATGGCGTCAGTTCACGCTGTGCTTGTCATAGGGGCTGTCGAGGGAGAAAGCCGGCACGGCAACCTCGAAGGTTTCTCCATGCTGGTTCTTCATCTGGTAGCTGCCCACCATGAGACCATTGGGGGTGGAAAGCGGACAGCCGGACGTATATTGAAACTTCTCCCCTGGCTTGAGGGTTGGCTGTTCGCCCACCACCCCGTCGCCGCGAACTTCCTGAATGCGGCCAAAGGCATCGGTGATTTTCCAATAGCGTGACAAAAGCGTTACGATTTCAGCCCCCTTGTTTTCAACGGTGATGGTATAGGCCCAGACAAATTTCGCCGCTTCGGGCCTTGACTGGCCCTCCAGAAACTGCGGCTGCACGTGGATACGGATATTGCGGGTCGTGCGGTTATACATGGCAGCCAGTGTAGCCCACCGCGCGGGGTTTTCCACTGCCTGTCTTACCCCCTTGCGAAAGGGGGCGGAAATCCGCCAATAGACCCTATGGCAAGCAAAGCAAACATCCCGCAGGGCATCCTGCCCGCCCGCCTCATCCTCGACTATTGCGAAAAAGGCCTCATCGCTCCTGGCCGGACGCTGGACAGCGACCAGATTCAGCCGGCCAGCCTCGATCTGCGGCTCGGGCAATGGGCCTACCGGGTGCGGGCCTCGTTTCTCCCCGGCCTCAAGTCCACCGTCGCTCAAAGGCTCGAATCCCTCGTCCTGCACCGGGTGAACCTGAGCGAGGGCGCGGTGCTTGAAACGGGCTGCGTCTACATCGTGCCCCTGCTTGAATCGCTCAAGCTGCCCAAGGGCGTCTCGGCGGCGGCCAACCCCAAGAGTTCCACCGGCAGGCTTGATATCTTCACCCGGGTGATTGCTGACCATGCCCAGGAATTCGACACCATCCCCGATGGCTATGAGGGCCCGCTCTATGCGGAAATATCCCCCCGCACCTTTTCCATTCTGGTGCGCACCGGGTCCAGGCTGTCGCAGATCAGGTTCCGCAGCGGCGCCCCCATGGCCTCCGACGCCATCATCCGGGCGCTGCACGCCAAGGAAAGCCTGATCGCCGAAGGCACGGTGAACATCGACAATGGCCTGGCCCTCACCATCGATCTCTCGGGGGCTGATGCGGACAATCCGGTGGGCTTCCGCGCCAAGCGCCATTCGGGCCTCGTCGATGTGGACAAGAAGGCGGGGCTGGAGGCTTCGGACTTCTGGGAGCCCATCTGGCAGCGCGGCTCGCTGGTGCTCGATCCGGACCAGTTTTATAT
>CAZRZB010000076.1:0-14156 GCA_964604435.1 uncultured Aestuariivirga sp.
AAAGATTTCGCTTGAGCTTGGCGGCAAGTCGCCGTTCATCGTGTTCGACGATGCCGACCTTGATGGGGCGGTGGAGGGGGTTGTCGATGCCATCTGGTTCAACCAAGGCCAAGTCTGCTGCGCGGGCTCCAGGCTTCTGGTGCAGGAAGGCGTGGCCGAGGAATTCATCAAGCGCCTGAAACGGCGCATGGGAAAACTGCGTGTCGGCCATCCGCTCGACAAGGCCATCGACATGGGGGCGATCATCGATCCCATCCAGCTCAAGCGCATCGGCGCCTTGGTCGACAAGGGGGTGGCGGAAGGGGCGGAAAAATTCCAGCCCGAGATCGCCATGCCTGCAAGCGGCTGTTTCTTTCCGCCGACCTTGCTCACCAATGTGGAAACCGCATCAACGGTTGCCACGGAAGAAATCTTCGGTCCGGTGCTGGTGAGCATGACCTTCCGCACGCCCGACGAGGCGGTGCTGCTGGCCAACAACAGCCGCTATGGCCTGGCGGCAAGTGTCTGGAGCGAGACCATAGGCCTGGCCCTGGACATCTCCCCCAAGCTGCAGTGTGGCGTGGTGTGGGTGAATGCCAGCAACCTCTTTGACGCCGCGGTGGGTTTCGGCGGCTACCGCGAGTCCGGCTTTGGCCGCGAGGGCGGGCGTGAAGGCATCTACGAGTATCTGAAACTCAAAGCCTGGGCACAACGGAAGCCGAAGGCCATCCTGCCCGCCGGCGTCGAGGCACCGGTGAAGCCGAATTTTGAAGAGCCGTCAGTTGATCGCACGGCAAAACTTTTCATCGGCGGCAAGCAGGCACGGCCTGACGGCAATTACTCGCGCGCCATTGTTTCACCATCGGGCAAGATCATTGGCGAGGTGGGCGAAGGCAACCGCAAGGATATCCGCAATGCAGTGGCGGCAGCGCGTGGCGCTGAAGGCTGGTCGAAGGCGACAGCCCACAACCGGGCGCAGGTGCTCTATTATATCGCCGAGAACCTGTCAGCCCGCGCCGGTGAATTTGCGAATCGCATCAAGGCGATGACGGGGGTTTCGAAAGCAAGAAATGAAGTTGAAGCGTCGGTGCAGAGATTGTTCAGCTATGGCGCTTGGGCTGATAAATATGATGGCAGCGTTCATGCCCCGCCACTGCGCGGCGTGGCGCTTGCGATGAATGAACCCCTGGGTGTCGTGGGAGTCATTTGCCCGGATGAGGCGCCGCTGCTTGGATTGATCAGCCTGGTCGCGCCGCTCATCGCGATGGGCAATCGCGTGGTGGTGGTGCCAAGCGAGCGTTCTCCGCTGGCGGCCACCGATTTCTATCAGGTCCTGGAAACTTCGGATGTGCCGGCAGGCGTCATCAACATCGTGACCGGTGAGCGCGCCGCGCTGCTCAAGACCCTGGCCGAGCATGACGATGTGGACGGGCTCTGGGTTTTCGGCACGAAGGAAGATTCAGCCACCGCCGAAAAACTTTCCACCGGCAACCTGAAACGCACCCTGGTCGATCATGGCCTGGCCACGGACTGGTATGATGCGGCATCGAGCGAAGGTCCGGTGTTCCTGCGCCACGCGGTGCAGGTGAAAAATATCTGGATTCCCTACGGGGAATGATCAGCGCATCGCCATGACCTTGTCCGGGGCCAGCCAGAAGGGCGGGAGCCAGGCGGGAATGTTGCTGAAGGGGAGCACTTCCGGTTTCAGCTTGATGCCGAGCTTCTCGCCCATGAAGGCACGGCGGCCTTCAATCCGTTTCCAGGCTTCCGGATATTTGGTTTTGAAAGCCGCGCGCAGGTCCGCGTCGGCAAGGGCCACGCCGTCCTCGATGTTGGAGGTGAAATAGGCGGTGCCGGTGGCCGGAATGATGTCGCACTGGAGGGCCATGCCCGAGGCGAGTTTCATCTTGCTGTTTTTCTTCACTGGCGAATGGACCCATTCGTCGAGGTGGATGAGATGGCCGGGGTTCAAGCCGATGCCGAAGAAAGGGTCGCCAAGGCGACTCATCACGGCTTCGTACAATGTTCCGCCTTCAACGCCGATGCCTAGGGTTTCGTACCAGGCCGCGGCGGCGGCGAAATAGGGGGCCACGAGCCTGTTCACGTAGTCGCGGATTGCTTCCGGCAGTTCGCCCGCCTCTTTCACCAGGAAGCCGGCGCGGCAATTCAGGGCCCCCATGAGGCCCACGCCGATGACAATCGGATCGCCGCGTTCGAGCGCCCGCATGCTTGGGCTTGGCAGGCCATATTTGGCGCGGGGACCGGCACTCATGTTGACGTGGACCGAGTGGGGAAAGCCGTCGAGCGCCATGCCGCGGCAGGCGTCGTATTCACTCATGCCGGGTCTGGCGGCGAGGATCAGGCGGCGCACCGCGTTGGAGGTGAGGGTTGCGGCATATTCGAAGCGCGCCAGCTGCTCGACCTCGTTGATCACACGCAGGCCATCGGTGGGATGCATGAAAAGCAGGGCCGCATTGGTGACGGCGCCAAAGGCTTTCAGGGTTTCGACAAGATAGTGCGGGGTTTCGAACCAGTGGGGATCGAAGACGCCGTCTTCGGTTTCAAAGCCCTTCCATCCGGCAAGGCCGATGCGCATGTCCTTTTTTACGCCGGCCTCGCGCAGAATGCCCTCGAGATCGCGATACTTGTCACGGGGCTGGCCCATCAGGCTCAGGGGCTGCCAGAGCTCACGGTAGAAGACACCGTTGGCGGTTTCGGCGTAGGGGAAACCCTCGTTGCCTGCAAGAAGCGTCGGCGTGCGGCCGGGGACAATGATGCAGATGGCTTCCTCGAAGCGGGGATCATAGCCGGTGGCCCAGGAGATATTGGCCACATGTTCGCGGTCGCCATAGATCACCAGCGCATCCAGGCCATAGGCGGCCATGCGGGCGAGCAACTGCTTGAGGCGGCCTTCGTAGATATTGCGGCCCAGTTCCGCTTCGGTCGTGGGCACGCCGAAATCCGGCAATTCAAGTGACGTCAGTTGGGCGTGGCGCATGAAGACTCCCATTCTGCTAATGACTTTAGCCCAATATGTAGCAGCGTCCAGACCTGCGCCAGAACGTTGCCCCGCCCGGCCGCGTTTCGGTCTTGCCAATATGCTTCCATTGGCCGTAATCTTCGCGATTACAAGCTGGCCAACTGGTTGATGCGGTACATCTCCCAGGGCGGGATAATGGGGATGGAACGCTATGATAAATGCGAAAATCTGCCTGCAAACCACATTCTACCGCTCATTCCTGATCGCCTGCTTTGCCATCCTCGTTACTGTCCTGCTCCCTTCCGTATCGCGGGCCCAGCAATCTTCGCTGCCGCAAATCTGCGAAGTGCAGACAAAATCTTGCTGCAACACCTGCGGCAGTTGCGATACGGGGCCGCGCTG
Source organism: uncultured Aestuariivirga sp. (assembly GCA_964604435.1). Lineage (GTDB taxonomy): Bacteria > Pseudomonadota > Alphaproteobacteria > Rhizobiales > Aestuariivirgaceae > Aestuariivirga. The sequence continues at coordinate 3,362 of CAZRZB010000076.1, forward strand.
CCCGGCGGGCTACACGATTTATGATGACTACTGCCTGCCTGAATGTCCGGGCGGCTACTTGCGCTATCCCGGCTATCCGGGCCTTTGCCTGCCGCCGTGCACGCATGGCTGCCCGGAAGGCTATGACTCGGTGCCGCTGCCGAGCTGCCCGCAGGGCTATCACCGGAATCTCAGCAATCCGGAAGAGTGCCTGCCAAACAGAAGACTGCAGGTTCCTGACAATTGCCCGGAAGGCCTGAGCTATTCGCAAGAAACCGGAAGGTGTTCGCCCAATTGTCCGGAAGGAACCTATCTGGCCGAGAATGGCCTGTGCCGCAGTTACTATGACAAGGCCTGTCCTGACGGCTATCAGCGCAACCCGCGCACCGGCGCCTGTGTGCCGGGCGGCGATTGGCCGGACGACTACACCTGGATTTGCCTGCCTGCCTGCCCGCAGGGATTTACCCGCGATATCTATCATCCCACGCGCTGCCTGCCGCCGCCGGAAACCTGCCCATTCGGGTTTGAGAATTTCCGTCAGCAATGCGTGCCGGTTTGCGAGCAGGGCACGACCCGTAACGCCTATGGCTATTGCCTGCCGCCGCGCTGCGAAGACGGCAGCTATCCGAACCTGCGCGGGGTTTGCAGCCCGCCAAGCTGCCCGGATGGCTACGCGACGATCGGGGGGAAATGCTATCCGCCCTGCGACGAGGGCACGGTCCGCAATCCAAATAATCCTTCCCAGTGCGACCGCATTCCGGGCGAAGAACCCCAGTGCCCCGAGGGCGCCAAGCTCAACGAGCAGACGGGCGAATGCGAGCGAATGCCACCGCCATCGGACAAGTGCAAGCAGGGCCTGATCTACAACCAGAAGACCAAGAAATGCGAACCGCCGCCGCGGGTCGAGAAGGTGTGCCCGAAGGGCTTCGTCAAGCTGAAATCGGGCAAGTGCATGCGCCTTGTGGAGCAACCGCCGGAGCAGCCTGGATGCCCGAAAGGCTTCGTCTTCAACGAGGATACGGAGGATTGCGAGCCGCTCAGGCTGAACCTCCCCAGGGCCTGCCCGGAAGGAACCGAATTCAGCCGCAAGCGCCAGCGCTGCGTACCAATTTTTGATCAAGATCAGCCGACCTTTGATCCCGGGCAGAATGACGGGCCAACCCTGCTGGTGCCGCAGCTAAATCTGGACAAGCTGGCCCCCAATCTGCAGAAGAAGTGCCCCGAAGGAACGGTGCTGGACAAGAATGGCAGGTGCGTGCCGTTGCAGTGAGGGTTGACTGGCCGGAAGGAGTGCTCCATGGGCAGGCTGCTTCATGTTGTTGTCTTTGCCTTTTGTTTCGGGTTTTCTAACCAGCCAGTTGCCCAAGCCGACCCGGTGCTTGCCGTCGGCACGGCCCGCTTGGAAATTGAAAAACGGGTCGAGCCCAATGATCTTTCCGTTCTGCACGAGATTGGCGGGCCAGGCCGGACGGCGGCAGAGCTGGAATCGCTTGCGCATGCGTTTACGCTTAACCGGCAGTTCGCCCAAGGAGCATGGCTCTATGCGGCTGCCATCGAGCGCGACAGGACTTCGCAGGCCTCCTATTCCTCGCTTGGGGTTTTGCTGGCGGAAGGTGTGACGCTGGCGGCGGGCGGCAAGCCGGAAGAGCCATTGCTTGAAACAATCGTAGCGGTCCAGCGTGAAGCGCGCCGCCTTGATGGCAAGTCAGCAGCGATCGCCAACAATCTTGGAGCCGCCCTGGCGGCCCTTGGGGCCAAGCGCGGCGACCGCGCCATGATCGAGGAGGGCGCCTTTCTCATCCACGAGGCCATCCAGGCCCACCCGCAAAACGTGATCTATTATGTGCGGCTGGCGGAGGCCTTGAACCTCATCGGAGAAGTATCGGCGGCCCGGAAATTCCTGGAAGCCGCGTATCTGCTCAACAGTGCCCACCCCACGCTCGTCATGGCGCGTTCCAGTGGAGGGGCGCTTGCCGGGCTGCCCTTCGAGGTTACCCAGAAAAGCCTGTGCCAGGTGAATTATGGATGTGAGGCCAAATGCCCGAAAAGCATAATCGGGCAGATTGATCTCGTCACTTGCAAGATCGCGGAGTCCTCGGCCCAGTCGAGCTGCAGTGAAGGCAAGCCCTATGCCAATTTTTTTGATTGTGAGGCGAAGCTCCCGCGCTTTGGCATTCTCATTCCCGGCCTCGATCCCGGCCTTTCAATTGTCACGCCATGGGGCTCGCTTGATTTTGTCGTTCAGGGCGATGGCAAGGTTGATTTCCAGGTGAAAATTCAATCGCCTTCCTTGGGGCCGGCCCAGGCGTCACTGCAGACCCAAGGCAGTTGGGAACCCTCGCGCGGGGACATCGCACTTAACTTTGGGGCATCTGCCCAGGTCAACCTATTCAACCGGGTCTCACCGGTGATGGAGCAGGCCAATGCTTATGATGTTGGTGTGTCGGTTGTCGAGAAATACAATGTGACCGGCGGCGCGGTGAAGGCCGATATTGAACTTGGCCGCGGCAGCGTGCTGGTCGATTGAGCCAAAATTTGGCAGAACATTGCTTGCAAAGCCATGGGCTTCCGGCAATTATCGCGTCATGAGCAAACCCTGCATCATTACGGTTGCGATCACCGGATCGGTGCCGCGCAAGGAGCATAATCCGGCGGTTCCGATCAGCATCAGCGAACAGGTGGAATCAACCCGGGCGGCCCTTGCCGCCGGGGCCACCATTGCCCATGTCCATGTCCGCAAAGACGACCAGACGCCGACCTCCGAACCGGAGCGCTTCGCCGCCCTGCTGGCGGGATTGCGCCAGTCCTGCCCCGGCATGATCGTGCAGTTTTCCACGGGCGGGCGCTCGGGCAAGGGGTCGGAGCGCGGCGGCATGCTGCATCTGGGCTGCGACATGGCCTCGCTGGCCACGGGCTCGTGCAACTTCCCGACGATCATCTACGAGAACCACCCGGATCTGGTGCGCGAGCTGGCCACGAAGATGCTCGCGCATGGCGTGAAGCCGGAAATCGAGGTGTTCGATCTTTCCATGCTCTATCAGGCGTTGCGGTTGGCTGACGAGGGACTGCTCAAAAAACCACTGCATGTGCAATTCGTTTTCGGGGTGAAAAACGCCATGCCCGCCATCAGGCCCGCCTTCGATTTCATGGTCGACGAGATCACCAGGCTGGCACCCGAGGCCACCTGGACGGCGGCGGGCATCGGCCGGCACCAGCTTGAGGTGAACCACTGGTGCCTTGACCGTGGCGGCCACTGCCGCACGGGGCTGGAGGATAACATCAGGTGGGACGAAACAACTCTTGCGCCCTCAAATGCGGCGCTGGTATCGCGCGTGGCGGAAATGTGCCGGTCCTATGGCCGCCACCCGGCCAGCATCGCGGAAGCGCGCGCCTTGCTGTTTCCGGCTGCCTGATTGGCAGAGCGCCGAGGATGCCGGGCGCCGGGGTTTCCCGTGTTCGCTGATCATGTGAACGATGGATGCAGCGCCAGCGGCGATCACAGATGGCAAAACATCCGGCATCTTTAGCAATAGAGAGACTGTCGTCCGTATACGGATTAAATATCCGCTGGCACACGGTTAACCAAAACGAAGGCGGATGGGCCACAATTACGCCGCATTGAAGCCTTTTATCTTCCGCCGGGACGAGCGACAGAAATAACCGGGGGTGGCACCCCGGTTCAACAAAGCGGTTGATGATTTGTCTGCTCCACGTACGAATACACCTCTGCCGATGGCACCGCGCGCGCAGCGCGGGGCGAATGCGTCAACCCCCCGCACGGAGCGGGTCCGGCGGCGTAAATTCAGGCGGAATTTCTTCACTTTTGTTGTGGCGCAGCTGCTGATTGCCGGCGTGGCATTCCTGTTTGTGCGCGATTACATGTCGGATGGCTTCATCAAGCAGGCGGTTACGAACGCTTTGAATCAACTTGCAAGCGATGACACGGAGTCCAAGACCAATCCGCAATTGGCGGTTCTGGTTCAACCGCCTGTGGCGGTTGCGGCTCCTCCCAGTCAGGAGGTTGCAGCCCTCCAAGAAGCGAAGCCTGTCATAGTACCTCAGGCGGTGCTGCCTGCCGCCCCGGAAAAAAATATCGCGGTGGAACAAGAATCCGAGCAAATTGCCGAGGATTCCGCTGTGGCTGTGAAGGCTGCTGCGGAAACGGAACTGCAGGACGAGGCAGCGGATGCTCCTGCCGTTGCCGAACCGGCAGCAGGGAATGCCGCCCAGGCAGCCCCGGCTGAGCCGGAGCCTGAACCTGCGCCCGTGGCAGAAATGCCAGCGGCGGCACCCGTGGTGGCGCCCGAGCCGGAGCCCGCGGTTGAGGACGTGGCGGCGGCAGCCGTTCCGGTCCCGGATCTTGCGCAGGCGAAGAATGCTGCAGCAGACGTGGAGCAGCCCGGTCTCACAGACTCGCAGCAAAAGGAAGGCCTGATCTTCCGGGATTGCGAGACGTGCCCTGAGCTGGTGTCCATTGCGCCGGGACAATTCATGGTGGGAGCCGGCGGTCTTGGCGTTGCCCTGCCGTCGCCATCGGCAAGCCCACAGGAAGTGGTCGTCGAAAAACCCTTTGCGATTGGGCGCTATGAAATCACCTTCGATGACTGGGAGCGTTGCGTGAGCGCCGGCGGCTGCTCCATCCAGCCGGGCGATGACGGTTGGGGACGGACGCGGCGGCCGGTCATCCACGTGTCTTACAATGACATTATGGAACAATATCTGCCCTGGCTGTCGAAGCTCACGGGCTACACCTACCGGCTGCCGACCGAGGCCGAGTGGGAACTGGCTTCCCAGGGCGGCAACAAATTCGGCCAGGGACAGCTCCAGGAGGCCGGCAGCAAGGCGCAGATCGCCTGCACCTATGGGAATTCCTCCGACGTGGCGGCCAAGACAAGAGAAGCCATCTGGGCCGGTGTCGGCTGCAACGATGGCTTTGTCTATACGGCGCCTGTGGGTTCGCTCGGTCCCAACTCGCTGGGGATTTACGACATGCACGGCAATGTCTGGGAGTGGGTTTCCGATTGCTGGCATGCGACCTATGAGACCTTGCAGGAGAAAAAGTCGCCAACCTGCAAGTACCATGTGCTGCGCGGCGGCTCATGGGCCAGTGAGTTCCGTTTTCTGCCGGACGGCGTCTGGGTGGGCGATGCGGTTGCCTATCGCGCCGCCGTGCGGGGCTGGGAAACCGCGGTGAAGGCGCGCAATTCGATAGGCTTTCGCGTGGCAAGAGCGCAGCCGTAAACAAGAAACAAGACCAAAGGGGAGTCTGACATTGTGAAGAACCGTTTTGCCATTTCTCTATCGCTCTGTGCATTTGCCTTGTTTACCGCGGGAGCTCCTCCGGTGCATGGGCAAGGGATGATTTCCGCGCCGTCGGTGGAAAACGAACTGTCGGAGGCGGGGCTTGACGGCCTAGCGGATATCGGGCCCCAGGAGATTTCCACCATCCAGCGCCTGTTGCGGCGGCTCGGCTATCTGAAGGGCGACAATCTGACCCGCAAGATGGATACGGCCACCACGGCGGCCCTGCTTGCGCATTTTCAGGCGATGAATACGCCGGTCGATGGCTTGACCCCCGACAAGATCATGCGTTCCCTCTTCACGGCGGCCTGGAACAAGGAAGGCTGGGCCACGGGAAGTGCCGATGGCCAGAGCCTGGTGGTGGAACCGGCCGAGGTGCGCCAGGCCCAGGATGCCCTCAAGCGGCTCAACTACGCGCCGGGCCCTTCGGATGGCGTCTTTGGCCCTGCAACCCTTTCGGCCATCGAAATCTTCCAGGAAGACAATGGCATGAATGTCACGGGCCTGCTCACCCGCAACACATTCCAGAACGTCATCCGGGCCCTGAACTTTGTTGACCGGAAGCCGGCCAGCACGGTCCACATGCTCAACTGGGCCGACTACATCAACCCGGCTTCCCTCGACAATTTCGAGAAGGCAACCAACATCCGGATCGTCCATGAGGTGTTCACCAATTCGACGGAAACCAAGGATCTGCTGCTGAAGGGCTCCGACAAATATGATGTGATGGTCCAGGCGGGCGCGCAGATGCGCCAGGTTCTGGAAGAGGAGAGCGCGGTGGAAAAGCTGGACCGTGCCAAAATCCCCAATGCGGAATTCCTCGATCCCGCCGCGCTCCAATATACGGACATTCTTGACCCCAACAATTTCCACTCGGTGCCTTACATGTGGGGCACGGTGGGACTTGGCGTGAACAGGGAAAAGGTCAAGGCGGTCCGGCCTGACGCGCCGCTCAATTCACTCTCGCTCATCCTTGATCCCGCCGTTGCCGCCGATGTGTCGAAATGCGGCATCGCGCTGATCGACGAGCCGATTGACGTGATCCCGGCCTTTGTTGCCTATCTGGGCGGCGACATGAAGAACATCGGCATCACCGATCTGGAGGCGGTCGAGGAGGCTCTCTCGAAAGTTTCTGACTACATCAAGGTTGTTTCGGTGGACAGCTACATCAACAGCCTGTCCGAGGGGAAATACTGCGTCGTGTGGGGCTATTCGGGCGCCATCTTCTACGCGCGCGACCTGGCCAAGGCGAATGGCAAGGGAACGATTGTCTACAATGTTCCCAAGGAAGGCAGCCAGCTCTGGTTCGACCTGTTTGTCATCCCCAACAAGTCGCAGAACAAGGACGGCGCCTATCAGCTGCTCAACTACATGCTGAAACCGGAGGTGGCCGCGGCCAACACCAACTTCCTGCAGTATGCCAATCCGGTGCTGACTTCGGCGCCCTATATCGAGCCGAAGCTTTTGGGCGATCCGGGACTCTATCCGCCAAAGAGCGTGCTCAAGCGGCTGGCGGTGCAGCCGCCGATGGCGGCCAATATCGAGTCGGAACTCAAGCGGATATGGTCCAAACTCAAGAAGGAGTAGCAGTTCCTGGATAGCTCGAAGCAACCTTCATTGACGAGGAACTTTCGGGAATCGAACAGCTGCCGGATGATCTGGGAATGAAGGCGGGGGCGTGAGGGGAGAGACCAGTTGACCGAGATCAATGACATGTTTACGCAGGCTTGCGAGCCTTAAACCTCGATGGAGTGATTCATGATGCTGACGCGGCCTTTGATCGGTGCTGTTGCCCTCTTGCTGCTGGCAGGCCTGCCTGCGGCGCGCGCCGATTCCACGGCGGTTCCGGTGGAATTGGGGCGCGGGGATTTCATGAACTATTGCGCCGCCTGCCATGGGGTGGGGGCCAAGGGCGATGGAACCGTCGCCGAGTTCCTTACCATCAACGCCGCGGACCTTACCCAGATGGCATCGAAGAATGGCGGGGTATTCCCGCGCCAGCGCGCCATCGAAGTGATCGACGGGCGGGCCCAGGTCGCCGTCCACGGGCAGCGGGACATGCCGGTGTGGGGCGACTGGTTCAAGTTCGAGGCCAGTTCGGACGGGGCGGGCGACAAGACCGAAAAAATCGTCCGTGAGCGGATTGATGCGCTGGTGGCCTATCTCGAATCCATTCAGCAGTACTAGAAGGTTGGCCCATGGCGCACCGTCGCACATCCATATTGGGGGTTGGCGCGTTGGCGCTTTGCCTGCTGGCTGGCATTTCAACGCAAGTTGTTGGCCAGGACCAGGACGGGGGCACTGCCGCCGGCGGTTCGCCTGAACACGCCTTTGGCCTCTACTGCGCGGACTGCCACGGGGAAAACGGGCATGGCGACGGGCCCAAGGCCTTTGGCCTGAGCGTGCCGCCGCCCGATCTCACGCGGCTTTCGGAGCGCAATGGCGGGGTGTTCCCGCGCGAGCGCCTGCAAGCGGTCATTGATGGGCGCGAGACACTGAAGTACCATGGCGACCGCGAAATGCCGGCCTGGGGCAAGTGGTTCAAGATGGAGGCTGAGGAGGACCTGGGCGGGGCCGAAGGCGACGAAGGCACGGTTCAGCGGCGCATCAGGGGCCTGATCGATTATCTCGAGTCCTTGCAGGGGTCTTGAACCCCGGTCTTGACTCCGACTGGCTGACCACTAAGTAATTCTACCCCATCGGCGGATGCCGCCGGTTAACAGGGGAGAACTCATATGCAAGGCGCAGCAAGGCTATTCTTTACGGTTGCCATCATCTACGCAATTCTTGGCATGCTTCTGGGGCTCGACATGGCGATATCGGGCAACCACGGCGAAAGGCCGACCCACGCCCACATCATGCTGGCAGGCTGGGTGTCATCGGCGATTTTCGCCTTTTTCTATCACCAGTTTCCGGCCATCAGCAGCAAGGGCATCGCCCTCTTTCATTTCTGGTTCCAGACGGCAAGCGCCGTTGTCATGATGGTATCGCTGCTGTTTCTCTACGGCGGCAATCCGGCGGTGGAACCAGGGGCTGCGATCGGCTCCATGGGTTACGCCCTCGGCATGCTGTTGTTTGGCTATATCGCGATCCCCGCCATCTGGAAGGCGTGATCGTTAGACTGCGGCAGCCCATGGTGATTTTGGAGCAAGTCAGTCCAAAATCATGGTGTGGATCGAAGGCAGCGGTCTGAAATAGGGGGCACCAGAGTGTGAGAACTCTGGTGCCTCAAACTTTTTGTTGCGCCAATGTCTTTCCGGGCCCGGCCACTTGCCCGCCGTTACGCGGCACTCTTGGTCCGGGTCGCGGCGCTTCCGTAAGCGGCTTCCTTCATGATGTTGGCGAGGGTGCGGAACGCCGCAACCCAGGCGTCGTGGAGTTCGGCCGTATATTCCGCCCCCAACCCCTTCTTGAGCGTACGCAGAAGGGCATTGCCTACCAGCGTATAGTGTTCCGGCTTCACTCCGTAGCGGACATGCTTGACCGCCAGATTCTGGGCGGGCTGAATAATCTTCTCGGGCGCGTGAAGCGAGCGCACCACGAAGGCGAGTGTCGTCAGCAGCTTCTTGCGCTGTTCGTGCATGTCGCCTTTGAACATGCCGCGCAATGCAGGATCAATGGAGAACAGCTCGGCGTAAAAAATCTCGGCAACTTTTTCGCCGAGCTTTGCCGCTTTCTCAAAACTCTGTTGAACAAGCGCCACCTGATTTGCGTTCATCGCGTCCCCCAATAGGTTAAGCCGCACTATGCGTTGCACAATTGAATAATGTATTAAGGATGCCTTCGGTGTGGCCGCCAGGGGTTCCGGGTTTCCGGTCAGAGCAGCCCGTTGAAGCGCAGGACCACATAGATCGCCAGTGCCAGCACGATGACCTTCAGGGCAATGTAGCCCAGCCAGTGCCTCGGAAAGGGCAGGTCGTCGAGCCAGGATTTTTTCGGCGGAGGGAGCATGGGGCGAATTTACTGGAAGGGCTTTAAGAGTCAGTGAATACGCCGCGGCGCGGAGACATTTGGCAATCGGGGAATTGGCCGGCAGGGGGTATCACCCGCCAAGATGGTAGTCTTCTCTAGCTGCTTCCTCGCTCACGAGTCCGGCCTTGATATCAGCCTCAAGCAGGGTCCTGGCGCGCCGTCCGGGATCACCGAAACCGCCGCCGCCAGGAAGCTCCACCACCAGGCTGTCGCCGGTTGGAATCACGTGGATTCCCTTGTCGGGAAGGGCCTTGCCGCTTCCGAGACGCGCTACGCCTTTCACGCCGGAAGCGCCGCCGTCCCGGCCTTTTGCCGGGTTCTTGATACGGTCGAAGGTTGCCGCCGAGATGGTGAAGGGGGCCGTCTCGCGGTTGGCGATTTCAATGCGCTGGGAAAGACCGCCCCGCCACTCGCCGGCGCCGGCACTGTCCTTCAGGTATTCCTTGTGCCTGAAATACAGCGGGCACTGGTTTTCCGTGACTTCGATGGGAATGGCGCCGATGCCGGAAGGGAAGGCGGTGGTGGCAAGGCCGTCCTTGCCGGGCCTGCCGCCGATGCCGCCAAGGGCAATGCTGATCACGCCGAACTCTTTCGCATGCGCCGTTTCGTGGGCGGGTACACGGCCGTGGGCGCTGTTCAATCCCAGGATCCAGATGGAGCCCGCGCTTTCCGCCTGCACCTTTCCCGGCAAGGCCTGGGCGAGACAGCCGAACACGGCATCCGCCAGCATCTGGCCGATGACATGGCGCGCCGTCACCGGCGAGGGCCGGATGGGATCAACGCAGGTGCCGGCCTCGGTGACGAGATCAAAGCAAGAGAGCGAGCCGATATTGTTGGGCACATGGGGGGCGATCACGGCCTTGAGGCCGAAGACGGAATAGGCATGGGTGTAAGTGCGGGGGCTGTTGATGCCGAAAATGGAAGCGGCGGAAGAGCCGGTGAAATCAATGGTGATCTTGCCGTTCCGGATGGTGAGCTTGGACCTGATGGTGATCGGCCCCTCGTAGCCATCGAGCGGCATGGCGTAGGACCATTCGCCTTCGGGCATGGTCCTGATGGCTTCGCGGGCGCCCTTTTCCGAGGTGGTGAGAATGTGCCTGGCGAGCGGTTCCAGACTTGTGAGCTTGAACTCGTGCATCATCTCGATGAGACGTCTGGCGCCTGTATCATTGGCGCTGACCAGCGAGAGCAGGTCGCCGCGCACCTCTACCGGATTCCTTGAATTGGCAAGGATCACCGAAAGCAGCTCCTCGTTGATCCTGCCCTCCTTACGCATTTTCAGGTGGGGAATGAGGGTGCCTTCCTCGAAGGAGGAATTGGCCTTGGCCGACATGCCAACGCCGCCCACATCGATCACATGGCAGGTCGAGGCGAAGAAGGCGACGAGCTTCCGGCCGAGGAACACCGGGGTCATCATCACATAGTCGAACAGGTGTCCGGTGCCGAGCCATGGGTCATTGGTGACATAGACGTCGCCGGGCTTCATGGTGGATTGCGGGTAGTGCTTGAAGAAATGGCCCACGGCGGTGGCCATGGTGTTCAC
>CAZRZB010000077.1:0-13780 GCA_964604435.1 uncultured Aestuariivirga sp.
ACGCGCCGGGCCTGCCGCGGCTGATGAATGTCGGCCGCCTCGACGTGAACAGCGAGGGCCTGCTGCTGCTCAGTTCCGACGGACCCCTGGCCCAGGCCCTGATGAGCCCGGAAACGGCCCTGTCGCGCATCTACCGGGTGCGGGTCCGCGGCCGCCTGAAAGCGGAAGACATCGCCACCCTTGCGGGCGGCATCGTGGTCGATGGCGTAAGCTATCGCGGGGCGGAATTCGTCGAGGAATACGAGAGCAGCGGGCGCAGCAACACCTGGTACCGGGTGGCGCTCACCGAAGGCAAGAATCGCGAAATCCGCAAACTGATGGAGCATTTCGGCTGCGTGGTGAACCGCCTCATCCGCGTGCAGTATGGGCCGTTTTACCTCGGCAAATTGCAGAGCGGGGCTTTGGAAGAGGTGGCGCCGGAGAAGGTGCGCGAACTGCTGGACTACCTTGCAACACGCGGCGCAGTGCTATAGGTCGAGGCTTTACAGGGGACCTTCATGCGCAGATTTATCCACCGGCACCAGCCCAAGGCCCATCCGCGCGCCGCCCTGTTCTCAGGGCTCGGTGCGGCACTTGCCATCGGCGGCCTGGCCTTCGTCAATGACGTGATCGGCCTTGCCATGCTGATGGCGCCGCTTGGGGCCAGCTGCGTCCTGCTGTTTGCAGCGCCGCAAAGCCCGCTCTCCCAACCGGTCAATGTCATCGGTGGGCATATGCTGGCCGGTGTCGTGGGCCTTGGCCTGCACTTTGCCTTGCCCGGCAGTTTCTGGATGGCGGGTTCTGCTGTCGGCATCGCGGTTGCGGCCATGGTCTTCTTGCGGCTGGTGCATCCGCCTGCCGGTGCCACGGCTTTGGTGGCCTATCTCACCGCGGCGAGCTGGAGCTTTCTGCTCTTTCCGGTTGCCCTGGGAAGCGTGGCGCTGGTGGCCATTGCCACGCTCTATCACCGCCTGACGCGAACGCCCTATCCCGCGCCGCTGCCGAAGGCCTGAGGCCGCTAATTCAATATCAAATCCGCCGCCTTCTCCGCCGCCATCATCACGGCGCAGTTGATGTTGGTGGTGATCAGGCTGGGAAAGAGCGAGGCGTCGGCGACGAAGAGGTTGTCGAAGCCCTTGACGCGGAGGTCCGGGGCCACGACGGGGCCGATGCCGGCGGTGCCGCAGGGGTGATAGACGGTCTCGCAGACGCTCTTGATGTAGCCTTCCCATTCATCGTCGCTCTGCACTTCGGGACCGGGATGGACTTCGGCCTTGCACAGTTTCCGGAAGGCGCTGGTCTCCAGCAACCGCCGGGTGAAGCGCATGGCCTGCAGCAGGATGCGCAGGTCATAGGGGTGGGAGAAATAGTTCAGGTTGATGACGGGAGGATCGCGATAATCTGGGCTGGCCAGGCGCACGCGGCCTTCGCTCAGGGCGCGGGTCACGTTGGGCGAGGCCTTCACCGCCGGACCGTTCACCGAAAGCCGCGGATGGTCGCCATATTTCTCGCGCACCCGCAGGCCGAAATGGAACAGCACGTCGGGCGCCGGCGCATCCTTGTCGAGTTGCAGCATCATGGTGGCCTCGAAGGGGCAGATCTCCCAGGGAGCGATCGCTTCACGGGTTTCCCAGACGATGGGGGCGGCCACATGATCCCTGAGGTGCTGGCCCACCTGCGGCAGGTTCGCCACCAGGGGAATGTCGAAGTAGCGCAGATGGTCGGCTGGTCCCACGCCGGACAGCATCATCAGGTGCGGCGTCTGGATGGCGCCGCAGGCGAGGATCACGGCGCGGCTGGCGTGGATGGTGCCCCGGGTCGTTTCAGCCCCGATGGCCTGGCCAAGCCCGAAAAGAATCTTGCTGGCCTGGGTCTCCGTCCACACCTCAAGGTGTTTTGGCAGTTTTGACAACGGATGCAGATAGGTGACGGAGGACGACTGGCGCAGGCGCCCCACCGCATTCAGGGGAAAATAACCCACGCCCTCGGCCACCTGTTTCTGGAAATCGACGGGCGGGAGGCCAAGCTCCAGCGCGGCGTTGACAAAGGCCTGGCTTGCCGGATGGTGCGGGGCCTCCTCAACCCGTGTCATCTCCAGCACGCGGTCATAGTAGCGGGCCATTTCGGCGGCACCCCAGCCGGTGGCGCCGCGCTCCACCCATTCGCTGAAGTCCGAGTCGGGCGGCCTGAGGAAGGCGCAGTCATTGTGGTTGGCGCAGCCGCCCAGAAGCCTGGCGCGGGCATAGTTCAGTTCGGGTTTGCGGCCGGCCAGCGTTGCGGCCTTGAAGCCCCAGTCATAGTCAGCGGTCTGCTCGTCCAGGTGGGCGAGGTCGGTTGCCGCCGCGTCGCCTTCATCGGTCTTGCCCGCTTCCAGCAGGATGATGCGGCCCGGGGTTCTTGCAGCCAGCCTTCTGGCCACGATGCAGCCGGCCGAGCCGCCGCCGATGATGAGAAAGTCGCAGGTGTGAGACATGGCGCGAATGCTTCGCGAATTGAATCGGTCGCGTCAAGTCCGGCTCTGGCGTTGCCGTAATTCCTGTCGCTGCAATCACTCAAACCACTCAGGCAGATTGATCGTGATCAAGTACGATTTCGGCATATTATGCGACAAAGAGATTGTGGGGAGGTCCGCTTTTCCTAGGAGTAGTGAATATGGATAACCAAGACTTATTCCTCAGCAAGGACAGAACAGCAGTAACGAATAAGGCTGGCCAGACCGTTCTGGTTCGGATGGATATGAATGGAAGGGAAGTATATGTTGATCCTTCTACAGCTACTAAATCGTCGGGGAAAGTTTGCGTAAGCTTTGAACCAAAGAAAGCTTGTGTCGAGTTCAATGACCAAAAAGTATGCATAGGCTGGGATACAATTGAAGTATGCGTCAAGTGGGCAAGCGAACCATAGCTTCCAACCGGATCACTTATGACCGGCACTCAAAAGTCCGACTCTTATCCCAACAACGGACTAGGGCAATCAGGCGGCCTTGGTTTTCACACGGACGGCAATTGAATAGGCATCCATCAGGCTGCGCGAGATGTTGCCCGGCTTGAATGTGTAGGGACCGATCTCGGAGATGGGGGTGACTTCCGCGGCGGAGCCGACGATGAAGCATTCATTGTAGCTCGGCAGGTCGTCGGGCATGATGCGGCTTTCGATGACTTCCATGCCCTGCTGCCTGGCAAGCGCAATGACGGTCTGCCGGGTGATGCCGTTGAGGAAGCAGTCGGCGATCGGCGTGTGGATGGCGCCGTCGCGGGTGAAGAAGATGTTGGCGCCGGTGCATTCGGCCACGCGGCCCTGCCAGTCGAGCATCATGGCATCGGCATAGCCCTTCTTCTCCGCCTTGTGCTTGGAGATGGTGCAGATCATGTAGAGCCCCGCCGCCTTGGCGTGGACCGGAGCGCATTGCGGATCGGGCCTGCGGTAGTCGGCGATGTCGAGCCTGATGCCCTTCATCTTGGTTTCGGGATCGAACATGGAGGGCCAGGCCCAGGTGGCAATGGCCACATGGATCCTGTTGTGCTGGGCGGAGACCGCCATCATCTCGGAGCCGCGCCAGGCAACGGGCCGCACATACTGGTCGCCGCCGCCGTTCAGTTCGACAACCTTGGCCTTGGCCGCATCGAGCTGCTCGACGGAGTAGGGGATGGTGAAATCCATGATCTCGGCCGACTTGTGCAGGCGCTGCGAATGTTCGCGCGACTTGAAGATGCTGCCGCCATAGGCGCGCTCGCCCTCGAAGATGGACGAGCCGTAGTGCAGGCCGTGGGTGAGCACATGGACCTTGGCTTCCTTCCACGGCACGATTTCGCCATTGAACCAGATGGAGCCTTCGCGTTGGTCAAAAGGAATGATGGACATCGGTGCTCTCCCCGTTCGATTTTTATATGGCTTCGGCCTATAGGTGTTCCGGACAGGCCAATTCGGCTATTTGCGTAACAAAATTGCGTGATAATGAACTGTAGCGTAACAAAGATGGAATAATATGTCAATATGGCTGACATAAATTTTGATGAAAAATTGGGCGACGATGAAACCGTGGCCCTGATTGAGTTCCTGTTCTTCGCCTACCGGGACTTTGTCTCCGATCCCGACGCGCTGCTGGAGCAGTTGGGATTCGGCCGGGCCCACCACCGGGTGGTGCATTTTGTCGGGCGCAATCCCGGCATGACCGTGGCCCAGCTCCTCGATATCCTGCGGATCACCAAGCAGAGTCTGGGCCGGGTGCTGAAGGATCTGATCGACAAGGGCTATGTCTATCAGAAGGAGGGGGCCACCGACCGGCGCCAGCGTCTGCTGCACCTGACCGGGGCGGGGGAGGAATTGCGCCGGCGCCTGATGGCGCCGCAGATGGCGCGCATCCGCCGGGCGGTGGCCGAATCCTCCGGCAAGGGCGGCACCGCGATGCGCGACATTCTCTATCACCTGATCAATCCGGAGAACCGGGCAGCCGTCCGGGAGTGGATTGATGGCGCGGGCAAGCTTGGGGAAAAGCCCGGTGACTGAGGCCCAGCACATTCTGGTTGTCGACGATGACCGCCGCATCCGCGAGCTGCTCAAGTCCTACCTGATGGAGAACGGTTTTCTGGTCACGGTGGCGGCAACGGCCGGCGAGGCGCGCAACCGCATGCGGGGCCTGGCCTTTGACCTCCTGGTGCTGGATATCATGATGCCCGGCGAAACCGGGCTGGCGCTCACCAAGTCCTTGCGCGGCGAAGGCCGCAGCATTCCGGTCCTTATGCTCTCGGCCTTGGCCGATTCGAGCGACCGCATCGCAGGCCTTGCCACGGGCAGCGATGATTACCTGGCGAAACCCTTTGAGCCGAGGGAACTGCTGCTGCGCATCAAGAACCTCTTGCGCCGGGCGGGCGTGCCGGCGCCGGCCAGGGCCGGCGTCCGCTTCGGCGCGTTCCAGTTCAACATTCCGCGCGGCGAGCTTCGCAAGGGGGGAGAATTGGTGCGCCTCACCTCCGGGGAAAAGGAACTGCTCCGCCTGCTGAGCCAGAAAAGCGGAACGCCATTGAGCCGGCTTGAGCTTTCCCAGCCAGGTTCGGAGGACAGCGCGCGCAGCGTGGATGTGCAGATCAACCGCCTGCGCCAGAAGATCGAGGCTGATCCGGCAACGCCCCTCTACCTGCAAACCGTGCGCGGCCTGGGCTATGCGCTCTATGTCGATGAGGAGGCAGGCGGATGAGCTACTACTACTCCCGCTTCAACCGCTTTCTCGAACGCCATTTGCCGTCGGGGCTTTACCAGCGTTCGCTGATCATCGTCATTGCGCCCGTTGTCCTCCTGCAGACCATCATGGCCGGGGTTATCCTCGAGCGCCACTGGGACAATGTCACCAAGGTTCTGGCGCGCTCGCTGGCGCGCGAGATCGGACTGGTCACGGATCTCTATGACCGTTCCGGCAAGTCGGAAGCCGACATCAGTGAAATCGAATCCGTTGCCAACAAGCGCCTGCGGCTTGGCCTTGAAATCATGCGCGGCGGACAGTTGCCTGAACCGGTCACGCGGACATTTTACTCCATTGTCGACAGCAAGATGACGCGATACCTGGAGCGTGAAACGGGGCGGCCCTTCTGGATCGACAGCACCGCCGCCAACGGCAAGCTTGAAATCCGGGTGGAAGTCGAGACCGGCCTGATCTTTCGCATCCTGATCGACGAGGACCGCGCCTATGCGTCCGGCACGGTTATGCTACTGTTCTGGATGCTGCTTTCCTCCCTTGTCCTGCTTTCCATCGCCATTGTGTTCCTACGCAACCAGATTCACCCGATCGTTGAGCTGGCAAAGGCCGCGCAGGGCTTTGGCATGGGGCGCGACGTGGCCGAATTCAAACCGCAAGGCGCCGATGAAGTGCGCCAGGCAGGCCTGGCCTTCGTTGACATGAAGAACCGCATCGCCCGCCATGTCGAACAGCGCACCGCCATGCTGGCGGGGGTTTCGCATGACCTGCGCACCATTCTGACGCGCTTCAAACTGGAGCTGGCCTTCCTCGGAGATGGCCCGAAGGTGAAGCCGCTGAAGGATGACGTCGATGAAATGCAGCGCATGCTGGAAGCCTATATGGCCTTTGTGCGCGGCGATGGCGGCGAGAAGACGGAAGCGGTCAACCTTGCACAGCTGGTTGGTTCCGCCGCCAGGTCGGTGGACCGCGGAAAATCCCAGGTAACGCTGGATGTCCAGGATGTGGAGGTCAGCGTCAAGCCCAACGCCTTCCGGCGCCTGGTCACCAATCTCCTGGGAAATGCCATCCGCTATGCAGACAATGTGAAGGTGAAAGGCGGAATCGAGAACCGGCAGCTCACCATTTATTTTGATGACGATGGGCCGGGAATTCCGCCGGAGAGCCGCGAGGACGCCTTCCGGCCCTTTGTGCGGCTGGACCATGCGCGCAATCTGGATGAAACGGGAACCGGGCTGGGACTGGCCATCGCCCTTGATATCGCCCACGCCCATGGCGGCGACATCCGCCTGGACAAGAGTCCGCAAGGAGGCTTGCGGGCGGTGGTGCAGATCCCGGTCTAGAACAGGCGCCCGCCGTTGGGCACGGGGCGCTCCACCGCCACCAGGACCACATCGCCCTCGCCGTCGGGGAATCCCAGGGTCAGTACTTCCGACATGAAGGGGCCGATCTGCCGCGGCGGGAAATTGACCACGGCGGCCACCTGGCGGCCCAGGAGGGTTTCCGGCGTGTAGTATTTGGTGACCTGGGCCGAAGACTTCTTCATGCCGATCTCCGGCCCGAAATCAATGCGCAGCTTGAAGGCCGGCTTGCGGGCCTCGGGGAAGGGGTCCACCGCGATGATGGTGCCGACACGGACGTCAACCTTCAGGAAATCATCGAAGGTAATCTGCGGCATCTAGCTGGCCAGTTCGCGCGAGCGGTCGGCGGCGGCCTTCACGGCCTTTTCCAGCAGCGGGGCCATGCCGTCTTCCGCCATGAGCACCTGGAGGGCGGCGTAGGTTGTGCCCTTGGGCGAGGTCACATTCTGGCGCAGCGTGGCGGCCTCGATGCCAGTCACCCGCATCAGTTCGCCGGCCCCCGCCACGGTGGCGCGGGCCAGTTGCATGGCCAGCGCCGGGGGCAGGCCGATCTTTTCCCCTGCACGGGCCAGGCATTCGGTCATGTAGAAGACGTAAGCCGGGCCGGAGCCGGAAACCGCCGTCGCGCAGTCGATCAACTCCTCGCGCTCAACCGTCACCACTTCGCCGATCGCCGAAAGCAGGCCGGTGGCGAGTTGCAGCTGCCGGGCCGAAGTGTTCGAGTTGGCCACCATCGCGGTGATGCCGCGGCCGATGGCGGCGGGGGTATTTGGAATGGTGCGGATGACCGCGGCGGATTTTCCAAAATGGTGCTCGAAGGAAGCAATGGTCTTGCCCGCGACAATGGAGAGGATGAGCGGCTTCGAACTGCCCAGCTCCGCGACGGTGGGCAGGACCTCCTCGGTCATTTGCGGCTTCACGGCGATGAGCACGACTTCGGCATCGCGGATGCTGGCGATGGCCGGATTGAGTGAC
Organism: uncultured Aestuariivirga sp.; assembly: GCA_964604435.1. Classification (GTDB taxonomy): domain Bacteria; phylum Pseudomonadota; class Alphaproteobacteria; order Rhizobiales; family Aestuariivirgaceae; genus Aestuariivirga. Next base: position 7,504 of record CAZRZB010000077.1, read on the forward strand.
ACCTGATGCTTGGCAAGGAGCGCCTTCATTGCCTCGGAGGCGAAGGGATCAAGCACGGCGATTTTCCTGGGATCGGCGCCGGATTTGAGCCAGCCCTCGAGCATGGCGCCGCCCATCTTGCCGGCGCCGACGAGAACCAGGGTTCCGTGGAGCGCAAGGCTCATGCCTCACCCATGGTTTCAAGCAGGCTGCTCTCAAGGGCCGCGGTCGCGCTCTTGCCCGCCCAGCAGACATATTGCAGGGCCGGGTAATAGCGTTCGCAGGCTTCGATGCCGAGGCGGATGAGGGTTTCGCATTGCGCGTCATTGGCAACGGCGCCGCCGGCGAGCACCAGGTTGTTGCGGAAGACGATGCTGCCGTCGCCATGCCACATGTCAAAGTGGCCGTGGAACAATTGCCCGTTGACCAGGGTCAGCAGGCGGCCCACTTCGTCCTTGCGCGGCTGCGGCACCTTCACGTCATAGGTGCAGGCCAGCAGAAGCGATTCCAGGTCGTCGCGCCAGTTCAGCGAGACATGCAGGTCGCTCCAGCCGCCGGTCAGGACCATGGTCACTTCACAATCATTGGTCCGGTCAAGCAACCAGTCGCGGCGCTCGGCCAGGCGCTCGATCAGATCCAGAGGGTTGGTGGTGTTACTCTCGTATGACTGCAGTGCGCCCATGGGCCAAATCCTCACAAGCCTGACGAATCATGCCAGGCGGTGAGGCGAAAATGCCCGTGCGATTGAGTCGCCACAAGAGTCAGCGGCGCCCGCAACTGATTCCTCCACATGAAATTATGCGGTGGGGGCCCCTGGGTTGACCTTGGCTTCCAGTTCGGCAAGGCGTTTGGCCAGGACTTCGTTTTCGGCGCGGGCCTTCTGCGCCATGTCGCGCACCACGTCCAGTTCCTCGCGCTTGACCAGTTCGAGGTTGTTCAGGACCCGTTCCACCTGGGCCTGGACCAGGGTGTCGACTTCCTTGCGCAGGCCCTGCGCCGCGCCCGTGGCATTGGTCATCAGCTTGGCAAGTTCGTCAAAAAAGCGGGATGATGTGGTGGTCATGGCCTTGGTTCCTCTTCGCCTTTGTTAGCTATGGATTAGCCGCGCCATTTTCAAGAGCCGTAGTGCCACGGGGCCTTGGGGTTAACTGGCATGGGGCTTGCCTTGTGAGGGGCAAGCGGCCGCCACCGGGGACCGCGCCGTTTCACCTGTTCGAGGCCCAGACCTGTGCAAAATCCCTCCTTCCTTGATGCGATGCCGCAAACCGCCGTCATTCCGGCCTGCCCAAGCGGCGTTAACCCCGTTACGCGGGCCCGGGTGGAGGTTCTGACCCAATTCGGGAAGGCCGAGGCCCTGTGGCGCGAAATGGTACAGCAGGGCGCCGTTTGCAGCCGCTACCAGCACTATTCCTGGATGTCCCACTGGTGGCAACACGTCGGGAGCCTTGGCCAGGCCTCGCCCCATCTTGCCGTGCTGCGGGATGAAACCGGCAGGCCCGCCCTTTTGCTGCCGCTGGTCCGCAAGCGGCTGGGGCCGATCCACGCCGGATTTTTCATGGGCGGAAAGCATACCAATTTCAACCTGCCGGTCTGGCGGCCCGATCTGCTGAAAGAACCGGCGGCAGGCCTCGACGAATTGCTTGAAGGCTTGCGCCGCAATGGGCCCAAAATCGATGTCCTGGTCCTTCTGAACCAGCCGGCGGCCTGGCAGGATGCCGCAAATCCAATGCTGCTCTGGCCGCACATGGAGGCGGCAAGCCGGGCCTATAGCGGCGGCCTGATGGATGATTTTGAGCAACTGCTCAAGGAGCGGATGGGAGCGGGCTCGCGCAAGAAGCTTCGCCAGAAGGAACGCCAGCTCGCGGCGCTGGCGCCGGTTTCGTATCTGCGCGCCCGCAGCTCCGCGGAGATTGACCGGGTGCTCGCGGCCTTCTTCCGGCAGAAGTCCGAGCGTATGCGCGAGCTTGGCCTTAGTAATGCCTTCGATGCGCCGGGGGTGAAGGAATTCACTGCCGCTGCCGCCCGCGACATTGATCCGGATACGGGCGAACCCGTCATCGAACTCTACGCCGCGCTCGCCGGCGGCACGATCATCGCGACCTTCGGCGGCATCGCGGCCGAGGGCCGTCTCAGCGGCATGTTCAATTCCATCGCCGGAGCGGAGTTCAGGGACTACAGCCCCGGTGAGCTGCTGCTCGCCAATGTCATCCGCATGGCTTGCGAGCGTGGCTTCAGAAAGTTCGACCTTGGCATCGGCGATGCGGCCTACAAGCAGGTCTACTGCAAGGACGCCGAAACGCTCTACGACTCGGTCGTTCCCATCACGGCAGCCGGGCACCTCGCCGCCCCCTTCTGGGGCGCGGGCCTTGCGCTGAAGAGCAGGATCAAGCGGTCGGAGGCGCTGTTGCGCCGGGTCCGCTCACTTCAACAATTGATTTCCAGGAGGACTGCCGCATGACACCGCTGAAAACGGACGTGGCCATTGTCGGTGCGGGGCTCGCGGGTGCGACCGCCGCCGCGATGCTGGGGCGGGCGGGGCATTCCGCCATTTTGATCGATCCGCATCCCGAACAGCGCCAGGAATTCCGCTGCGAGAAACTTGACGATTCGCAACTGGCGCTGCTGCGCCTGACGGGCCTTGCCGATGATGTGCTGCCGCATGCCTGTGTCGAGGGGCAGGTCTGGGTCGCGCGTTACGGCCGGCTGATCGACCGCAAGCCAAGCTTACGGGCGGGCATTCTCTATCATGACCTGGTGAACACGGTCAGGCAGCAGATCCCTGCGTCTGTCCAGCACCTCGCTACCAAGGTCCACGGGATTTCCGCTGAGGGAGGCAAACCGCGTGTCATGCTTGCCACTGGAGACGAGATCGAGGCCCGGTTGGTGATCCTCGCCAACGGCCTCAATCCGGGCCTGCGCGAAAATCTTGGCATCGGGCGCGAGACGCTCAGCCCCTGCCACTCGATCAGCATCGGCTTCGACATGAAGCCGCAGGCGGGAAGGCAGTTCGCCTTTCCGGCCCTCACGGTTTTTCCCGAAGCGCCGGGCCAGGCCATGGCCTATCTCTCGATCTTCCCAGTGCGCGGCGGCATGCGCGCCAATCTCTTTGTCTATTGGAGCATGGAGGATGAGCGCCTGCGCAAGTTCCGCCATCACCCTGAAGAAGCCCTCCTCGAACTCATCCCGTCGCTCGCCCGCTTCACCGGGCCCTTCACGATTGACGGGCCAGTGGGCATCCGGCCGGTTGATCTCGTCCGGGTTGCCGCGCCGCAGCGGCCCGGGATCGTCCTGGTGGGCGATGCCTTTTCGACGTCGTGCCCGGCGGCGGGAACCGGTGTCAACAAGGTCTTCACCGACGTCCAGCGCCTGTGTTCAGCCTATGTGCCTGGGTGGCTCAACAAGGAATCGATTACCGCCGCCGATGTTGCCACATTCTATGCCGATCCGGTGAAGGTCCTGTGCGAGGCCGAGTGCCTGCAGAAGGCCCTGTGGCTGCGGCGGGTATCGACGGGAACCTCGCTTGGCTGGCGCTGCTGGCGCGGCGCACGATTCCTGGCGCAATCTGCCCTCGGACGCCTGCGCGGCCTCCGGAACGCTCGAGTAACCACCGGGCGTCTCGGCGAGGCGTGACCACTTTCGTGCCGGCCGCGGCCTTCAAGGCTTGACGGACGGCTGCGGCGCAGACACTGTCTGCCGCAGATGAGGGGGATGTAAGATGGATTTGAAACTGAAGGGCCGCCATGTGCTGGTCACGGGCGGCACACGCGGCATCGGGCGGGCCATTGCGCTGCTCTTTGCCGGGGAGGGGGCGGATGTCTCGATCTGCGCGCGCGACGGCAAGGCGGTCGCGGAAATGGTGGAAACACTCGGCGCGGAGGGCGTGAAGGCCTTCGGGCGGGGGCTTGATGTGGCGGACGGCAAGGCGCTTGCAAATTTCGTGGAGGATGCGGCCCGCCTGCGCGGCAGGCTCGACGGGCTGGTGGCCAATGCCAGCGCCCTGGCGGAGGGCGCGGGCGAAGAAGAGTTCCGCAAATCCTTCGAGGTCGACCTCATGCACACGCGCAATGCGGCGGAGGCGGCCATTCCCCACTTGGCGAAAAGCACGGCAGGATCGATCATCGCCATTTCCTCGATTTCCGGCTCGGAAGACTACGGTTATGATTCCGTGTCCTACGGCACGATGAAGGCGGCGCTGTTCTTCTATGTGAAATCCCTGGCGCGCCATGTGGCCCCCATGGGCATCCGGGCCAATGTGGTGTCGCCGGGAACGACGCTGTTCGACGGCGGCTACTGGGATGAGGTGAAGCGCAACGAGCCTGTGCGCTTCGCCCGCAACGTCGCGGACAATCCCATGGGCCGCATGGCGACGCCGGAAGAGATCGCCAATGTCGTGGTGTTTCTTTCCAGCCCCGCCGCCAGCTTTGTCTCGGGGACGAATGTTGTGGTAGACGGCACCCTGACCACCCGGATTCCGAACTAACCCATGACCGCATTCGCCCTGCTGACGTTTCCCGATATCGATCCGGTGATTTTTTCCATCGGGACGTTCGCGGTGCGCTGGTATGCGCTGGCCTATATCGCGGGGCTGCTCTTCGGCATCTGGTACATGAAGCGGCTGGTTTCGAACCCGAAGCTGTGGCCGGGTAGCGCGCCATCGGCCACGCCCCGGCAGATCGATGACATGTTCCTCTGGGCGGTGCTCGGCGTGGTGCTGGGCGGGCGCCTCGGCTACTTGCTGTTTTACGGCTGGGCCCAGATGTCGCATGACCCTCTCTATGTCTTTCGCGTCTGGGAGGGCGGCATGTCGTTCCACGGCGGCTTCTTCGGGGTGATCATCGCGTCATATCTTTACGGCAGGCGCAATGGCATCGGCCTTGACCGGCTGCTCGACCTGGGGGCGGCGGCAACGCCGGTGGGCCTCGGCCTCGGGCGGCTGGCCAATTTCATCAACGGCGAACTCTATGGCCGGGTGACCGATGTGCCCTGGGCCTTCGTGTTTCCCACGGATCCCACCGGCCTGCCGCGCCATCCCAGCCAGCTCTATGAATTCGCCATGGAAGGCGTGTTGCTGTTTGTGGTCATCAACTTCGCCGTCTACCGCTACAAGATTTTGGCCCGGCCCGGCCTTGCCGCGGGCCTCTATGCCCTGATCTACGGTCTCTCGCGGATCGTGGTTGAATTCGTGCGCGAGCCCGATGCGCAGCTCGGCTATTTCGGCGGCTTTGTCACCATGGGGATGATGCTGTCCGTGCCGCTGCTGGCCATCGGCATCTGGCTGTTGTTGCGCTCACGCCGTTCGGCATGACGCCGCTGGAGAAAATTCTCGGCGAAATCATCGCCGCCGAAGGCCCCATGGCGATTGACCGCTACATGGGGCTCTGCCTCGGCCATCCGGTACATGGCTACTACATGACGCGCGATCCCTTCGGCGAGCAGGGGGATTTCATGACGGCGCCTGAAATCTCGCAGTTCTTCGGCGAGCTGGTTGGCGTGTGGCTGGTGGCGGCGTGGGATGCCATGGGAAGGCCAGACCCCTTCAACCTGGTGGAACTGGGGCCGGGGCGGGGAACCCTGATGGCGGACATCGTGAAAGCCGGGAGAGTGATGCCCGGTTTTGTCGCGGCGGCGCGCCTCCATCTGGTTGAGATGAGTCCGGTTTTGCGGAAACTCCAGAAGGAAAAGCTCGGCAGCGGGGTGACCTGGCATGAGTCCATCGCCAACCTTCCTGCTGGCCCGCTGCTGCTGGTGGCCAATGAATTCTTCGATGCCATTCCCATCCGGCAGTTCGAAAAGCGCCACGGCAAGTGGCTGGAGCGCTGCATCGGCCGTGACGGCATGGGGTTCATGCCCGCCGCATTGGACAATGCTCAGGGGGCCGATGGCGAGGTGATTGAATTTGCCCCGCAGCGCCTGGAGATCGCCCGGGAGCTTGGCCAACGCATTGCGCGGCAGGGAGGCTGCGCCCTCATTATCGACTATGGCCATCTGCGGACGGCGCCGGGCGATACGCTGCAGGCGGTGCGGGCCCATGAATATGTGCGCGTAACCGACCGGCCGGGCGAAAGCGACATCACCTCGCATGTGGATTTTGAAGCCCTGGGCAAGGCGTTCGCAGAGGGCGGCGCCCGGGCCCTGCCGGGGCTCAGCCAGCGCGCTTTCCTTCTCGCCATGGGGTTGGAGCAGCGGGCCGCCATTCTGGCCGCGAAATCCGATGCGGCAACGAAGGACATGCTGGCCCGCGCCGTTGCAAGGCTGGCAGGCGAAACGGAAATGGGAAATCTCTTCAAAGTCATGGTAG
>CAZRZB010000078.1:0-13327 GCA_964604435.1 uncultured Aestuariivirga sp.
GCCGCCGGCGCGCTGCTGGCGCCAGCGGGCAAGGAAGAGCGGCAGGAGAATGATGGCCGGGGTGGCGTTGAAAATGATGAAGGACCAGAAAGCATCTATCCCCGCGTCCTCCAGGCCGCGCAGCGGAATCCAGAACAGGCCCCAGGCAACGCCGGAGAGGGCAACGGCAAGCTTTGCCAGATTTTCGGTTCGCATTGGTTGCCTTGGCCCCGGGAATGGTGTTGAGAGATTGCGACAGGTAGAGCGCATAGCTTGGGACCACGCAAGATGACGGACGCGCAGGGCGATATGCAGGTGGGGGATGAGTGGGGCTCGATTGCGCCCGACTTCCTGGCCCGCGTGGAAAAGGCCCTGGCCAACAACGACCAGAAGGCGGTGCGGGCGGCCACCCGGGAGCTCCATGCGGCCGACCTGGCCGATCTCATTGAAAACCTTGAGCAGGACAACCGGGTCAAGCTGATTGCAGCACTTGGCCGCAGCTTTGACGTGGAAGCGCTGGCCGAACTGGACGAGGAGGCGCGCGACGCCCTGATGGAGGCCCTGCCCAACGAGGTGATCGCCTCGGCCATCAAGAAACTCGATACCGACGACGCGCTCTATCTCATTGAGGACATGGAAAAGGCGGAGCAGGAGGAGATCCTCTCCAAGGTTTCGAAGGAGGACCGGGCGGCGCTGAACCGGGCCCTGGATTACCCGGAATATTCGGCGGGCCGCCTGATGCAGACGGAGTTCGTGGCGGTGCCGGAATTCTGGTCGGTGGGGCAGGCAATCGACCATGTGCGCAGCGCCCGGGACATTCCGGATGAATTCGTCGAGATTTACGTGGTCGATCCGGGCTTTCACCTGAAAGGCGTGATGCCCCTGGCGCGCCTGTTGCGTTCCAAGCGAAACGCCAGGATTTCCGGGGTGATGGACGACGAGCAGACGGTGTTCAAAGTCCTGGAGAGCCAGGAGGACATTGCCTACAAGTTCAAGCAATACAACCTGGTTTCCGCCGCCGTGGTTGACGATGCGGGGAGGCTGGTGGGCACGCTGATGGTGGATGACATCGTCGACGTGATCCAGGAGGAGGCGGAGGAGGATATCCTGCATCTGGGCGGCGTGGGGGCCGAGGAAGCCATCACCGACACGGTCTGGCAGACGACGCGCTCGCGCTTTTCCTGGCTGTTCGTGAACCTGCTCACCGCCATTCTCGCCTCCTGGGTGATCTCGTGGTTTGGCGGCACCATCGAGCAACTGGTGGCGCTGGCCATTCTCATGCCGATCGTGGCGTCGATGGGCGGCAATGCCGGCACCCAGACCATGACGGTGGCGGTCAGGGCCCTGGCGACGCGCAACCTGGGGCCGCTCAACGCCATGCGGGTGGCGCTGCGTGAATGTTCGGTGGGGCTGATCAACGGGGTCTTGTTTGCGGCGATCATCGGGGTGTTCGCCTGGTGGTGGTTCGGCTCGGACCGGCTTGGCCTGGTGATCGCCGCGGCCATGGTGATCAACCTGCTGGCGGCGGCCCTGGCGGGCATCCTGGTGCCCTTAGCGCTCGACCACTTCGACATCGACCCGGCGATTGCATCGGGCACCTTTGTCACCACGGTGACCGACGTGGTGGGCTTCTTCGCCTTCCTGGGATTGGCGGCGGTCTGGCTTTTGTGAGGGGAACTTGCTTCCTCTCTCCATGGTCTGGCTTGACCCGACTATGGAGAGAGGGGTGGTCGCTTTACATCCAATTGCTGGTTTGGGGTGCTTCGAGGGCCGCGAAGGCGTGGCCGCCTCGAACCATGAGGGAAGAAGGTGAAGTCCGGGCAGTTGGCTCAAGGCCGACTATGGCGAGTGGGGTGAGCACTTTACATCCAATTGGCGGCTCTGCGTGCTTCAAGGGCCGCGCGGGCGCGGCCACCTCGAGCCATGAGGGAGAGGTAACGGCGCAGCATGACGTGAAGAAGTTGCGGCGTTCACATGGGAGATATGCGTTGGCCGCTGCCGTGGGGCGGAAAACTCTTGCCGGGGTTGCGGGGCGGGTGGCGGACTCGCCCGCGGGGCGGGGTTTTTTCCCCAAAAAGGTCATTGCAGGCCGGACTGCCTTCGCCCCCGCGCTTTTGCTTAACCGTCTCTCACGGCATCCGGGCAAATTAGCGATTAAATGGCGGGGCGCCGGTAGCGGGTTTGAAACAAGCGGCTTGAATAGTGCCGCCGGCAAAGTCCGCATGGGAGCATTTCACGATGGCAAAAGCCAGGAAGCCGGCTGCAAGCAAAAAAACCGCCAGTGCAATCATCAGCAAGGAAGAGTTCCGGAAGTGCGCGGCATTGGCGCGGCGCAAGGGCGTGCTGGTCCTTGGCCCCTTCGGTGAGCCGCGGGCGCGCGGAAAAACCTGGTATCATGTTTTCAACAAGGCGAACCCGGACCGTTCGCTCGACATCAATCAAAGATACACCGCAGATGCTCTCAACCGGCGCATCCGCAGCCTGCCCGGCAAGGCGCCCAAGGCGCCCATGTGAGGCAGCCGCCAGACATTCCTTGTACGGATGATGGCCGGGCTGCCGCTCAATAATATTTCCAGAAGGCGAAGCCGGTGAGGATGACGGCCCAGGCCAGGATGGCGCGGCGGACCATGACGGGATCGAGGCGCCTTGCAACCTTGGCCGCGAAGTAGCTGCCGAGGATGGCGCCCGACATCATCACCAGGGCAGGCGCCACCCTGATCACGCCGGCGCGGGCGAAGATGACGATGGAGATGAGCGTCATCAGCGAGATGGTGATGTTGCGCAGGGCATTCTGCTGATGCAGGTTCATCCGGGAGAACAGGGCATAGATGGTGAAGATGATGATGCCCATGCCGAGGCCGAAATAGCCGCCATAGACGTAGAGGAGGAATTCCAGGGTGAAGGAGAGCCAGAGCCAGCGGGTGCCGTCGAAATTGAAGTGGCGCTCGAGCCTGGCCTTGAACCAGAGGCCGGCGGAGAAGGAGAAGGTAGCAAAGAGCAGCAGCCAGGGAATGGCCTTCTCGAAGGAGGCCTGGCCCGTATAGATGAGAATCGTCGAGCCCGTGATGCCGCCAAGCGCCGCCAGAAACAGCCTGGTGCCCAAGTGCTGGCGGACGCTGGCAAGTTCCGAGCGGTAGGCCCAGGTGCCGACCAGATTGGCGGGAAGCACCGCGACGAAATTCGAGGCGTTGGCCTCGATCTCGCTCATTCCCGCCGCCACCAGCAGGGGGAAGGTCATGAAGCCCGCGCCGCCGACGATGACATTGATCACCCCGGCGAGCAGGCCACCGGCAAAGAGAAGAAGAAGGGTGTGAAGCTGCAAGGAGGGCGCCTTTTGGGATAGGCCGGGCAGGGTAAAGGGCTGGCCTGCGGGGTCAAGCCCGTCGTGGCGCCGGGCCGGCTTGCATTTTGCCGGAAAACCCCCTAGAAGCCGCGCAAATCCCGATTTACCCCCGTTTCAGGAGAACACGAGCTCATGGCGCGCGTCACCATTGAAGACTGCATCGACAAGCTGCCGAACCGCTTCGAGCTGGTTCTGCTTTCGGCCCACCGGGCGCGGATGATCTCGCAGGGCGCCCCCATCACGCTTGACCGCGACAACGACAAGGACCCGGTGGTTTCGCTCCGTGAGATCGCCGAGGAGACGATCAACAAGGACGACCTGCGCGAGGAATTCATCCACGCCATGCAGAAGCATGTGGAAGTGGACGAGCCGGAGCCCAGCGAAATGCCGCTGCTCACCTCGGGGGTTCCCGGAACCACCGGCGTGGCGGATGCCGCCGGCGACGACGCGGTGGAATTCGAGCAGATGACCGAGGAGGAGCTGCTCCGCGGCCTGGAAGGCATGCCGCCGGCCGAAAGCCCCGGCAGCCAGCGCAACGGCTACTGATTTTCACACCTCGCAAGAATATTCCGGCCGGGCCCTCGCGCCCGGCCTTTTTTATCGTATCATACCGGCATGATGCGCCAGTATGAATTGGTCGAGCGGGTGGTGAAATACGACCCGGACGCGGACGAGGACCTGCTCAACCGGGCCTATGTCTACGCCATGAAGGCCCACGGCAGCCAGAAGCGCGCCTCGGGCGAGGCCTATTTCAACCATCCGCTCGAGGTGGCGGCGATTCTCACCGAAATGAAGCTGGACGACGCCACCGTGGCGGCGGCCCTGCTGCACGACACGGTGGAAGACACGGAAGCCACGCAGCAGGAAATCGAGGAGAAGTTCGGCAAGGAAATCGCCGCCCTGGTGGAAGGCCTGACCAAGATCAAGAAGATCGACCTGGTCACCACGGAAGCCACCCAGGCGGAAAATTTGCGCAAGCTGCTGCTCGCCATGTCGAAGGACGTGCGCGTCCTGCTGGTCAAGCTGGCCGACCGGCTGCACAACATGCGCACCATCGCACATGTGTCGCCGGAAAAGCGCCTGCGCGTGGCCCAGGAAACCATGGACATCTACGCGCCGCTGGCGGGCCGCATGGGCATGCAGGCGGTGCGCGACGAGCTGGAGGACATTTCCTTCCGGGTGCTCAACCCGGACGCCAACAAGATCATCACCGACCGGCTGGCCCAGCTGCATGAGGAAAGCGGCGACGTGCTGCGCGAGATCGAAAAGGCGCTGGCCACCAAGCTGGCCGAAAACGGCATCAAGGCGGACGTCTATGGCCGCGAGAAACGGCCCTATTCGATCTGGAGCAAGATGGAGCGCAAGCACCTGTCGCTGGGCCAGCTCTCGGACATTTTCGGCTTCCGCGTGCTGGTCGGCACGGTGGACCAGTGCTACCGGGCGCTGGGCATCGTGCACCGGACCTGGCGGGCGGTGCCGGGGCGCTTCAAGGATTACATCTCCACCCCCAAGCAGAACGACTACCGCTCGCTGCACACCACCGTGGTGGGGCCGCACCACATGCGCGTCGAGATGCAGATCCGCACCAAGCTGATGCATGAAATCGCCGAGCGCGGGGTGGCGGCGCATGCCCTCTACAAGGATGCGCCCGACGCCAAGGAGGGGCTCGACGGCTTCCGTCCGCCCGGGGCCGAATCCAACGCCTACCGCTGGCTCCGTCATCTCGTCGAAATGCTGCAGGAAGGCGAGTCCCCGAAGGAATTCCTCGAGCACACCAAACTCGAACTGTTCCACGACCAGGTGTTCTGCTTCACCCCCAAGGGCCAGCTCATCGCCCTGCCGCGCGGCGCCACGCCGATCGACTTTGCCTATGCGGTGCACACCTCGGTTGGCGACAGCTGCGTGGGCTGCAAGGTCAATGGCCGGCACGCGCCGCTGGTGGCGCAACTGGAAAACGGCGACGAGGTGGATATCATCCGCTCGGAGGCGCAGGTGCCGCCGCCGGCCTGGGAAAACATCGCGGTCACCGGCAAGGCGCGCGCCGCCATCCGGCGGGCGACGCGGGCCGCCATGCGCAAGCAGTTTGCCGGGCTGGGCCGCGAAATCGTGGAAAAACTCCTGGCCAAGCAGAACAAAGCCTTCGTGGAAAAGGAAATCGCCGCGGCGGTGCCGCGCCTCGGCCACAAGAATGTCGAGGACACGATGGCGGCCATCGGGCGGGGCGACCTTTCGGGCTATGACATGCTGAAGGCCATGGGCCTCACGGTGGAGGCCAGCCAGATGCGCGAATCGCGGCGCAAGGCGAGCGCGCGGAAATCCGAAGCGGCCCAGGCCGCCGCGGTGCCGGTGCGCGGCCTGAGCGGCAACATGGCCTTCACCATCTCGAAGGAAACCGGGGCGGTTCCGGGCGAGCGCATCGTCGGCATCACCATGCCGGGCGAAGGGGTGACGATCTTCCCGATTTTCGCCCGGGCGCTGGAGCAGTTCGACAGCCAGCCCGAGCGCTGGATCGACCTGGCCTGGGATGCAACCGCCTCGCAGCAGAAATTTCCGGCGCGCATCAACATCGTGCTGCTCAACGAGGTGGGGGCGCTGGCCCAGGTGACGCAAGTGATCGGCGAGCAGGGCGGCAACATCGACGAGTTGCAGATGATGGCGCGGCAGGGGGTGCGTGACTTTTTTGATCTGGACATCCTGGTCGAAGTGCATGATGCACGGCACCTGAACGACATCATCGCCGGGCTCCGGACCAAGAGTGCGGTGAGCGCGGTCACACGGGCAACGGGGTAAGCGATGTTAAACCACGACGAGGTTCTGGGGGAATTCCGCGCCGCGGGGGCGCTGCTGGAAGGGCATTTCATCCTGTCCTCGGGCCTGCACAGCGGGCGCTACCTGCAATGCGCCCGGGTGCTGATGGATGCCAGGCGGGCGGAGCGGCTGTGCCGGTCGCTTACGGAACGAATCAGCGCCGATCTCCGCGGCCGGATCGACCTGGTGGCCTCGCCCGCCATGGGGGGCGTGGTGGTGGGCTATGAAATGGGCCGGCAACTGGGGGTGCCCGCCATCTTCTTCGAGCGGGTGGACGGCAAGCTGGTTTTGCGGCGCGGCTTCACCATCCCGAAGGGCGCCCGGGTGCTGATGGTGGAAGGCATCGTCACCACCGGGCTGTCCTCGCGCGAATGCATTGCCGGGATTGCCGAAGAGGGGGGCGTGACGCTGGCCGCCGCCTGCCTGATCGACCGCTCGGGCGGCAAGGCCGAGCTGGGGGTGCCGCTGTTCGCCCTGACCAGCCTGGAAATCCCGGCCTATCCGGCGGACGCCCTGCCGCCGGAGCTGGCGGCCATCCCAGCCGTCAAGCCGGGGAGCCGGGGACTGGCCAAATGATCATCGGCCTTGGCAATGACATGGTGGATATCCGGCGGATCGAGAAAACCCTGGAACGCTACGGCGAGCGCTTCGTTTCCCGCATTTTCACCGGCATCGAGCAGAGGAAATCCGACCGGCGGGCGGCGCGGGCCGCCTCCTACGCCAAGCGCTTTGCCGCCAAGGAAGCCTGCTCCAAGGCCCTGGGCACCGGCTTCCGCCGCGGCGTGTTCTGGAAGGACATGGGGGTGGTGAACGAGCCCTCGGGGCGGCCGACGATGGCGCTGACGGGCGGGGCCCTGGCGCAGTTGCAGCGGATCACCCCGGCGGGGCACAAGCCCCGCATCCAGCTCACCATCACCGATGACTATCCCTACGCCCAGGCCATCGTGCTGATCGAGGCGGTTCCAGGCGCGTGAGTTCAGGCCGCCTTGATCGTCGGTATGGCGCTCACATCAATATCCTGTTCGGCATGCCAGGTGTCATGGGCGGCCTGCAGGCGCAGCCACGGTGCCGCGCCATCGCCGAAAAGCTTTCCCAAGCGGACCGCCGTGGCGGGGGAAACCGGCTTTGACTCACGCAAAATATCGTAGAGATGCTGCCGCGAAATGCCCAGCAGCCCGGCAATTTCCGCCTTGGTGCGGCCGGTTGCGGGAATCACTACCTCGCGCAGCAATGCGCCGGGATGGCTGGGGCAGCGGGCGGGATTTCGCTTTGCGGAAAATTCAACCACGATAGAACTCCTCAATGATACTGCTCGAGGTCGATGCGAACGGCATCGCCCTCGTGAAATTCAAATGTGATGCACCAGGGTCCATTGACGTGAACCGAATGGCGAACCGGGATGAAACCGCGCAGGGGATGGTAATCGAAACCCGGCAGGTTCATTTCTTCCGGCGCGGCACACGCATCAAGCCTGTCAAGCCTCAGCAAAATGCGCCCCTGAAGCCGTTTGTCGACCCTGGCGGTCCGGCCGGTTGACCACAACTCGGCCAGCGCCTTGCTCCTGAAGCTTGCAATCACGGCATGATGTAAGCATATTGCTTACAAAATGTCAAAGTTGCCCAGGGAATTGCTGCCGGCGCGCCCGCTCACTGTGGTGAATCCGCCACAGTAGCGGAGCTTGCATAGTGCTGCATTGCACCGCATAGGGGGTTGGCGCTATAGGCCAAGAGGCAGGCGGAGCGCAGAAAGCTCGATTTTCATGCACAAGAAAGACTATCACATGGCGGCGGCCCGGGACATGCGCCACAAATCCGAAGAAGGGATCTGGGACACCATCAAGGTGATCGTCCAGGCGCTGCTGATTGCCTTTTTCGTGCGCACCTTCTTGTACCAGCCGTTCAACATTCCCTCGGCCTCGATGTATCCGACGCTCAAGGTGGGCGACTATCTTTTCGTCTCGAAGCTGTCCTACGGCTACAGCAAGTATTCCTTCAACTTCTCCTTTGGCGGCTTCGGCAGCACCTGGATCACCTGCTGCCCGATCGATTTTCCGGGGCGGGTGGTGCTGGCCGACACGCCCAAGCGCGGCGACGTGGCGGTGTTCAAGCTGCCGACCAATACCGAGATCGACTACATCAAGCGGGTGATCGGCCTGCCCGGCGACCGCATCCAGATGAGGGACGGGGTCCTCTTCATCAACGGCGAGGCGGTGCCAAAGGCGCGCATCGAGGACTATGTCGACAACGAGACCATGGGCGAGGGCGGGGGCCATCCCATCGCCCAGTATGAAGAAACCCTGCCCAACGGGGTGAAGTACCGGGTGCTCGACCAGCAGGCCAACGGTTCGGCCGACAACACGATGGAATATGTGGTTCCCGCCGGCCATTACTTCATGATGGGCGACAACCGCGACAATTCCGAGGACTCACGCTTCCTCGACGCGGTGGGCTATGTGCCCATCGAGAACTACGTCGGGCGGGCGGACGTCATCTTTTTTTCAATTTCACGCGGCGCAACCCTTTGGGAAGTTTGGAAGTGGCCTTTCGAAATCCGCTGGGGCCGCTTCCTGAATTTCCTCTAGGCGTTCCGAGTTTTGGTCCGATTTTCCCAAGCAGTTCAGGACGAGATTGCCCAGCGCCTTGGCTATCAGTTCAAGGACAAGACGCTGCTGCGCCACGGGCTGACCCATAGCAGCACGAACCACAGCCGCGATGACTACCAGCGGTTGGAGTTCCTCGGCGACCGGGTTCTGGCCCTGGTGATTGCCGAGGAACTGTACCGGCTCAATCCGGCGCACCGGGAAGGCCACATGGCGAACCTGCACAGCAACCTGGTGCGCGGCGAGATCTGCGGCGAGGTGGGCAAGGAACTGGGCCTGAGCGATTTCATCATCGTGGGGCCGAGCGAGCACAAGAAGGGCGTCAACCTGATCACCTCGGTGGTGGGCGACGTGGTGGAGGCGCTGATCGGCGGCATCTACCTTGACGGCGGGCTGGCGGAGGCGAAGGCCTTCATCCTGCGCAACTGGGCCCGGCACATCGCGGAAAACCGGGCGGTGAGCAAGGATCCCAAGACCTTCCTGCAGGAATGGGCCCTGGCGCGGGGGCTTCCGATCCCGGCCTACAAGATTGTCAAACGCGAGGGTTTGGAGCACAGTCCGCTCTTTACCGTATCGCTGACCATCCAGGGCAAGGATGCGGTGCAGGGCTCGGGTCCTTCCAAGCGCCTTGCCGAGATGGCGGCGGCCGAGAGCTTCCTGAAACGCGAGGATATCCGCCAATGAGCGAAACGCAGTGCGGATTTTGCGCCATCATCGGGGCGCCCAATGCGGGCAAGTCCACCCTGGTGAACCAGCTGGCGGGCTCGAAAGTCTCGATCGTCTCGCACAAGGTGCAGACGACGCGGGCAAGACTCCGGGCGATCTTCATGGAGGGCCAATCGCAGGTCATCGTGGTGGACACGCCGGGCATCTTCGATCCCAAGCGCAAGCTCGATGAAGCGATGGTGGAGAATGCCTGGAGCGGAGCGGCGGAAGCCGACGTGACGGTGCTTCTGGCGGACGCACGGCTGGGGCGCAACGATGACGTCATGCGGATCATCGACGGGCTGAAGAAGAGCGGGACCAAGGCGCTGCTGGTGCTCAACAAGGTTGACCTGTTGCGGCGCGAGGTGCTGCTGGAAATCGCCAAGCGCTTCAACGAGGCCTATGCGTTCAGCGACACCTTCATGATCAGCGCCCTGAAGGGCTCCGGCGTCGACGACCTGCGCAAGAAGATCGCCGCGCTGATGCCGAAGGGACCGTGGCTCTATCCGGAAGACCAGGTGGCGGACGTGCAGCTCCGGTTTTTGGCTTCCGAGGTGACGCGCGAAAAGATCTATCTCCGGCTGCACGAGGAACTGCCCTATGCCTCGACGGTCGAGACCGAGACCTGGGAAGAGCAGAAGGACGGCTCGGTGAAGATCGGGCAGGTGATCTATGTGGAGCGCGACAGCCAGAAGGCCATCGTGCTGGGCAAGGGCGGCCAGATGATCAAGCTGCTGGGGCAGCTGGCGCGGGAGGAACTGGAAAAGTCCTTGGGGCGGCGGGTGCATCTCTTCCTGTTCGTCAAGGTGCGCGAGAACTGGACCGAAGATCCCGAGCGCCTGCGCATGATGGGGCTGGGCACGTGAGCCATGGAATGGCGCGATAGCGGCGTAATCCTTTCGGTGCGCCGCCATGGCGAGACGAGCGCCATCGCGGAACTGCTCACGCCTGAACACGGGCGCTGCCTTGGCCTGGTGCGCGGCGGGCGCTCGCGGCAGCAACGCCCGGTGCTGCAGCCCGGGAATTTCGTAGCGGTAACCTGGCGGGCGCGGCTTGAGGAGCATCTCGGCAGCTTCGTTTTCGAGCCGCTGAAACTGTCGGCGGGAACGATCATGGAAAATCCCTTCCGCCTGGCGGGGCTGACAACGCTCACCGGCCTGGCGCAGGTTCTGCCGGAGCGCGAACCGCACCGGCGCCTGTATGAGGCGTTCCAGATCGTGCTTGAGGCGATCGACAATGATACGCATTGGCCGGCCCTGCTGGTGCGCTGGGAACTCGGCCTGCTGGAGGAGCTGGGCTTCGGCCTGGACCTCAGCAAGTGCGCGGCCACGGGGGCGACGGCGGAACTTTCCTATGTGTCGCCCAAAAGCGGGCGGGCGGTGTCGCTAGCCGCAGGCGAAGCCTACCGGGACAAATTGCTGAGGCTTCCAGGTTTTCTGCTGGGGCAACAGGTGACGTGCACGGAGGAAATCCTGGAGGGCTTCCGGCTCACCGGCTATTTCCTCGAACGCCACATCTTCGAGCCACGCGGCCTGGAGATACCGGAAGCACGGCAAAGGCTGATCAGCGAACTCGCGCAAAGGCCGCATTGACGCCGGATAGCTAACGGCACGAATACCCAATCTCCGGACCCTGCCAGCAGGGAGGATTGACTGAGATCAAGGCGGGCGTTTTTTCAAGGATTAACTTGAGCAGCTGGTGAGCAAAGAAGGGAAGGTCCAATGGACAGTTCAAAAATTGCACTTCTTGGTTTCATGGCAACGATGGCCTTCTCGCTGGTGACGACGGCAACAACTTCAGCCAGTGGCATCGCGGCGCTGACCCGCGGAGGGGAAAGAACCGCGGTGGATGCGTCCAACCCTGCCGTCGTTTTCGTGGCAGAGCGAAAGTGCCCGCCGTTCTGCCCGCCTTTCAAGTGGCAGCATGATAGATTTCACGAGCGCTATCACCCAAAACAGCCACACTTCGATCACGCCCACGAACGCTTTCACAAACATCATCGCAAGCCCCATACGGGAGCAATGATTTATTTTGGCTGGTATGGTGGCAGTTATGACCCGTTCTTCTATGGGCCATATGCTTATGATCCGTATTACGACTGGCCGGTTTACAGCAGGCGGATCAGTTGCGATTATGCCGGCAAGTTGCTGCGCCAGCATGGCTACCGCAATGTGAAGCCCTATGACTGCAAAGGGACGACGTACGGCTTCCATGTCACCAAGGGGAAAAAGCACTACAAGATCACGGTTAGCGCGCGAAATGGCAGCATCATCTCCCGCAAGCAGTACTGAGTTGCCGGTCAAGCTGCCAGCGCTTTTTCAGGAGGTGAACCCGGGTATTGTCAGGGTGCCCGGTCAAGATCTGTTCTCACCATTGGCCGCGAGAGGGAGTTCAGCCTCTGCTGCCGATGTCCTGTCGCAATACGGAGGTGGATGATGAAAGACATGCGCTACAAGAAGTTGACTGGCATGCATGCCGGCCATGTCTACGTGGTGACTGCTCCCTATGCCGAAATCGACACCCCGATGCGCTGGATGCTCCATTGCGAGACGGTTGCGGACGAGAAGATTGTCGCCGACGAGAATGAACTCGCAGATACGCGGCGGTGGCAGCCCCTCGCCTAGGCGCTGGCGCGGCCCCTCCGCCCAAAGGCCGCCTTGACGGGACCGCCCGGGGCCCTAGAGTCAGCACGTTGAAACGCATCACGTTTCCCTCTATGGCCACATCTTGTGCGGCCATGGGGCGAGGGAAGGGAACACGGAATGCTTGGACGGTTGAACCATGTGGCGATTGCGGTGCCGGATCTCGAAAAGGGCGCGCGGATCTATGGCTCGGTCTTAGGGGCCAAGGTATCGGCGCCGCAGACCGAAGCGGCCCATGGGGTGCGCGTCGTGTTCGTGGAACTGCCCAACACCAAGATCGAACTGCTGGAACCATTCGGGGAAAATTCGCCGATCAAGGCATTCCTCGAAAAGAATCCCTCGGGCGGGATGCACCACGTCTGCTATGAGGTGGCCGACATCGTGGCGGCGCGCGACCAGCTGGTGGCACAAGGGGCGCGGGTGCTGGGCGACGGGACGCCGAAGACCGGGGCCCATGGCAAGCCGGTGCTGTTCCTCCACCCCAAGGATTTCTGCGGCACTCTCGTTGAACTGGAGCAGGCATGAACCTGGCGAGCGCCATTGCGGTTTACTTCATCATCTGGTGGCTGGTGCTGTTCCTGGTGCTGCCGTTCGGTATCCGCAGCGCCCATGAAGCGGGCGAGGCGGTGGAAGAGGGCCATGAGCCGGGCTCGCCGGTGAAGCCGGCGATCCTGCGCAAGGCGCTCATCACGACGGTGCTGGCCAGCGCGGTTTTCGGCCTCTTCTATGTAGCCAAGACGCAAGGCTGGCTGAACCTCGACAGCCTGCCGTTCTACGACACGATGCCCAAGCCGACCTGAAACAATAAAAAAGGCGAAGCTTCCGCTTCGCCCTTTTCAAGTCAGTTGGCCTTCCTTTTCCTGCCCGTCCCCTTGAGACCGGCGGGGCAGCTGCCCTCTGGTTTCCCCTCGGCGCGCCCGGAAGCATCCTCCCCAGACCTGGGTCCACTTTAGCAGTAAACACCGGCGGTCTTGTTCTTAATTGGCGCTGAAGCTAGCACAAAGTTTTTCCGTGTCACGCGAAATATTACGAAAATGTATATTGACATTCCAAAGGCCCGCCTTGTGTTCCGGTTTGTTTCCCTTAAAAGGGCCCGGCACAGCGTTAACGAGGATTCCCATGCGGCTTTCGCAGTATTTCATGCCCATTCTGAGAGACGATCCCAAGGAAGCGGAAATCGTCTCGCACAAGCTCATGCTGCGGGCGGGCATGATCAGGCAGGAGGCGGCGGGCAACTACTCCTGGTTGCCG
>CAZRZB010000079.1:0-13124 GCA_964604435.1 uncultured Aestuariivirga sp.
AATCTGGAGGAGATTTCATGAAAGTTGTGTTTACCGACGACCACCGCCTGCATTTCGCCCAGGGGGAAATTTCGGGGGGCGAGTTCGTCACACCCTTCGAGCGCCCGTCGCGCATGGAATACATCCTGCGCGAACTGAAGAAGCGCAAGATGGACAACATCATTCCGCCAAAGCCCCTGGACATGAAGGCGGTGGCACGGGTCCACGACAAGGGCTTTCTCAAATTCCTCGAAACGGCGTGGAGCGAATGGACCAAGGCGGGCTACCGCGGCGAAATCGTGCCCACCGGATTTCCGGCACGCAGCATGCAGCAGCGCTGCCCCAAGCATATCGACGGCAAGGTGGGCTATTACATCCATTCGGTGGAGACCTGCATCACCGCCGGCACCTGGGACGCGGCCCGGGCCTCGGCTGCCGTGGCACTTACGGCACAGAAACTCATTGCCGGCGGCGAGCGGGCAGCCTTTGCCCTGTGCCGGCCGCCGGGACACCATGCCCACGATGATCTCTATGGCGGCTATTGCTTCCTCAACAATGCGGCGATCGCCACCCAGGCCTTCCGCGACGCGGGTGCTTCGCGGGTGGCCATTCTCGATGTGGACTTCCACCATGGAAACGGCACGCAGGACATCTTCTATGACCGCAACGACGTGCTGTTCTGCTCGCTGCATGGGGAACCGGAAACGGCCTACCCCTATTTCCTCGGCTACAAGGACGAGACAGGCGCCGGAAAGGGCGAAGGCTTCAACTTCAACTATCCCCTGCCCGAGGGAAGCAGTTACGAAAGCTGGAGCAAGGCGCTGGGCCAGGCCTGCGGCAAGATCAAATCCTTTGGGCCGGATGTTCTCGTGGTTTCGCTTGGCGTCGATACCTACGAAAAAGACCCCATCAGCTATTTCAAACTGAAGTCCGAGGATTTCCGCGACTACGGCAGGCGCATCGCCAAGCTGAAACTCCCGACGCTGTTCGTCATGGAAGGGGGCTATGCCATTGAGGCCATCGGGGTGAACACGGTGAACGTGCTGGAAGGTTTCCTGGATGCGTGATCCGCGTTATGACGTGCTCTTCGAGCCCGTCAAGATCGGGCCGGTGACGTCGAAAAACCGCTTCTACCAAGTGCCCCACTGCAATGGCGGCGGCTACCGCGATCCCAGCGCCGCCGCCGAGATGCGGCGGGTGAAATCGGAAGGGGGCTGGGGCGTGATCTTCACCGAGCAGGTGGAAATCCACCACAGCTCGGAGATCACCCCGTTCATCGAGCTGCGCATCTGGGACGAGGATGACATGCCGGGCCTGACGAAAATGGCCGCTGCCATCCACTCCAACGGGGCGCTGGCGGGCATCGAGCTGGCCTATAGCGGAACCAACGGCCCCAATCTTTACACCCGTGAAGTGCCGATGGGGCCGATGCACAGCCCCATCCTTACCTTCACCAGCGATCCGGTGCAGGCCCGCGCCATGGACCGGCAGGATATCCGCAACCTGCGCCACTGGCACAGGCTGGCCTACCAACGCGCCAAGCGGGCGGGCTATGACATAATGTGCCTCTATGGCGCCCACGGTTTCGGGATCATCCAGCATTTCCTGTCGCGGCGAACCAATCAGCGTACGGACGAATATGGCGGCTCGCTGGCCAATCGGGCACGGCTGCTCCAGGAGCTGCTGAGCGAGGCGCGCGACGCGGTGGGCGATGCCTGCGCCGTGGCGGTGCGGCTTTCCCTTGAGGAACTGGGCGAGCAGGGATTCTCCAATGCCGAGCTTCGCGATCTCGTTGGCCTGCATGCCGACCTGCCCGATCTCTGGGACTTTGCCCATGGCACCTGGGAGGCCTGTTCGGGCACCTCGCGCTTCAAGCCCGAGGCGGCCCAGGAGGACTTGATCCGGGGGATCAAGCAGCTGACGTCAAAGCCTGTGGTGGGCGTCGGGCGTTTCACCTCGCCCGACCTCATGGTGCGGCAGATCAGGCAGGGCATCCTGGATTTCATTGGCGCGGCGCGGCCTTCGATTGCCGATCCGTTCCTGCCCAACAAGATCGATGAGGGCCGGGTCGAGGACATCCGCGAGTGCATCGGCTGCAATATCTGCGTGACAGGAGACATGACCGGCTCGCTGTCGCGCTGCACGCAGAATTCATCCTTCATGGAGGAATGGCGGAAAGGCTGGCATCCGGAACGGATCCGGCCGAAGGCCACGGACACGAAGGTGCTGGTGGTGGGGGCGGGGCCGGCGGGGCTTTCCGCCGCGCACAAGCTGGGCTTGCGCGGCTATGAAGTGGCGCTGGCCGAGGCCGGCAAGGAGCTTGGCGGGCGGGTGGTGCGGGAATGCCGCCTGCCGGGGCTTGCCGCCTGGGGGCGGGTGCGCGACTACCGGGCGGGCCAGATCGGCAAGATGAGCAACGTGAATGTCTATCGCGGCTCCCGGCTCTCCGCCGATGACATCCTGGGGTTTGGCTTCGAACATGTGGCCATTGCCACGGGTGCCATGTGGCGGCGTGATGGCATTGCCCGCCATAACCTGCTGCCCATCGCCATCGATGCTTCAATGCCGCTGTTCACGCCCGACGACCTGATGGAGGGCGAGCGTCCCTCCGGCCATGTGGTGATCTATGATGACGATCATTACTATATGGGCAGCGTCCTGGCCGAACTTCTGGTGCAGAACGGCAATCGCGTGACCTTCCTGACGCCCTCCGCCAAGGTGGCGGAATGGAGCTTCAACACCCTGGAGCAGGGATTGATCCAGGCACGCCTGCTTGAACTCGGCGTCGAGGTGCGGGTGACGCGGGCCGTGACCGCGGTGAAGGCGGGCGGCGTGGCAGCAAGCTGCACCTACACGGGAAGAGCCGAGGGCATCGCCTGCGATGCAGTGGTAATGGTAACATCGCGGCTGCCCCATGACGCGCTGATGGGCGATCTCAAGGCGCGTGTTGCCGCGTGGGCGGACCATGGCATCCAGTCGGTGAAGGTCATCGGCGATGCCCAGGCGCCGGCGGCCATTGCCTGGGCCACCTATGCGGGGCATCGTTATGCGGAAGAACTCGATGCCGCCGATACCGGCGAGGCATTGCCATTCAAACGGGAAGTAGCGGGGTTGAAGAACTGAGATGAGCAAACTGACTGTGGCCATCACCCAGATGGCATCGGAAAACGACTGGAAAAAGAATTGCGACAAGGCCGAGGCCCTGGTGCGCGAAGCCGCCAAGCAAGGGGCGCAGCTCATTTTGCTGCAGGAGCTTTTCGACGGCGACTATTTCTGCATCGAGCAGCATGTTCGGTTTTTCAAGAATGCCCATGAAATCGACCGGCATCCCACGGTGGCGCGCTTTGCGGCGCTGGCCAAGGAACTTGGCGTGGTGCTTCCGATCAGCGTCTTCGAGCGCGCCGGACCGGCCCATTACAACACCACGGTGATGGCCGACGCCGACGGGCGCCAGCTTGGCATCTACCGCAAGACGCATATCCCGGATGGACGGGGCTACCAGGAGAAGTTCTATTTCTCGCCGGGGGACACGGGCTTCAAGGTGTGGGACACGGCGGCGGGCAGGATCGGGCTGGGCATCTGCTGGGACCAGTGGTTTCCGGAAGCAGCCCGGATCATGGCGCTGATGGGGGCGGAAATCCTGCTTTACCCCACGGCCATCGGCTCGGAGCCCGGAAACCCGGATTACGACTCCAGCAGCCATTGGCAGAACACCATGCGCGGCCATGCGGCGGCCAATATCATGCCGCTGGCGGCCTCCAACCGGGTGGGACGGGAAGTGGCTCCCGACGGGCGCGCCGACATCTTCTATGGCCGCTCCTTCATTGCCGACCAGCACGGCGAAAGGCTCGCCGAGATGAACCGGGTGGAGGAAGGGGTGCGCCTCCAGACTTTCGATCTGGCGGCGATTAGCGAATTGCGCCGGACCTGGGGCGTGTTCCGCGACCGGCGGCCGGAGCTCTATGGCAGCCTCCTGTCAATTGACGGCAGGCGGCGCTTTCCCGCCCCATAGGGCACGCAGCGGGACGATTGTCCACGGCCTCACTTGCTGATGGCCGGGCGCTTGTCGCCGCTGGTGTACCAGCCGCCGAGGGCCTTTTCATAGGCAAGGCCGGCGCGGAAGACGCGGGCGTCATCCCAGGTGCGGCCGACGATCTGGATGCCGGTGGGGACGCCCTGGCTGGTGTGGCCCGAAGGCACGGCGAGGACCGGGCAATTGTGCAGCATGTTGAACTGGTGCGTCATCACCCAGCCAAATTCCGAATCGACCTTCTTGCCGTTGATTGTAAAGTTTTGATCCCACGGATCATGATCAGCCTTCACGGCGGCGAGATTGTTGGTCGGGCAGATGAACACGTCATGGGCGGCAAGAACCGGGCCCATTGTCTGGTACATGGCATGGCTGCGGGCCCAGGGCCTGTGCACGTCATCCATGGTTGAGTTGCGTTCGGCGGCTTCGGCGAATTTCAGGGCGTAATCAGTCATCAAATGGGCGTGGGTCTTGCGATGCCAGATGGTCTGGCGGCCAAACTCCATCGTGTTGTACCAGTGCAGGCAATCGTCATCGACCGAGCGTGTCCAACCAAGATCGACCTCGCTGACTTTCGCACCGAGGGAGCGGAAGACCTCGAGGGCAGCCAAGGTATTGCGGCGGACGTTTTCATCAACTTCGACGTAGCCTAAATCGATGGAATAGGCGATCTTCATGCCCTTGATGCTCTCGGCGGTCAGCGGAAGCTTCACGCGCTGGCGGATGGAATCATGGTCCAGCGGATGGGGGCCTGAGGTCAGGTTCTGCATGAGGGCGGCATCCGCCACTGTCCGGGTCATGGGGCCGCAATGGTTGAAGCGGTCGAAATTCGACGGCGCCCCGTCGGGATTGCGGCCATGGGGCGGCTTGTAGCCGACGATGCCGCAGGCCGATGCGGGGATGCGGATGGAGCCGCCGATATCGGTGCCGGTGGCAAGCGTGGTGAAGCCTGCGGCCAGGGCGGCGCCCGAGCCGCCGGAGGAACCACCCGGGCCAAACTCAAGGTTCCAGGGATTTCGCGTCACTCCCCAGATCCGCGAAGTGGTGACGCCCGACAGGCAGAACTCCGGGGTGGTGGTACGGCCAAAAATAATGGCCCCGGCCTTTTCGAGCCGCTCGATCATGGGATCGGAAAAATCGTCGGTGCTGTTCTCAAAAATGAGTGAGCCGTGGGTGGTGCGCCTGTTCTTGATGTGCTGGGCATCCTTGACCAGCAGCGGAATGCCCTCAAGGGCGCGGGGCCTGGAGCCGCGCCTGGCATAGACTTGTTCAGCGATCTTGGCCTTTTCGAGGGCCTCGTCAAAGTAGCGGTCGGCCAGACAGTTGATCTTCGGGTTCAGGCTCTTGATGCGGTCAATCAGCGCATTGAGCAATTCAACCGGCGAGGCCTTGCGGGATTTGAAGAGCTTCAACGCGTTACTGGCTGAGGTGTAGGCAAGATCGGCACTGGTCATGGACAAAGTCCCCGGGCTAGAGTGAAGGCCAGTGTTTGGACCATAATTGGGAGAATTAGTCTATGGCAGGAAAGCTCGAAGGCCGCACCGCACTGGTTACTTCGGCGGGGCAGGGCATTGGCCGCGCCGCGGCCATCGCCCTGGCGCGGGAGGGGGCAAAGGTTTTTGCCACGGACATCCGGGAGGATCTGCTCAAGGACATCACGAAGGATCATCCGGGCATTGCGGGCTTTGCCTTGAATGTCCTCGAGCAGGCGGCGGTGGATGCGGCATTGAAGCGCACCGGGGCCATCGACATCCTGTTCAATTGCTCGGGGTTTGTGCACCACGGCACGGTGCTGGACTGCGAGGAGAAGGACTGGGACTTCACTTTCGATCTCAACGTGAAGGCCCATTACCGCATGATCAAGGCCTATCTGCCGGGCATGCTGAAAAAGGGCAAGGGCAATATCATCAACATGGCCTCGGTCGCCTCCTCGATCAAGGCCGCGTCAAACCGCTTTGCCTACGGGGCAAGCAAGGCGGCGGTCATCGGGCTCACCAAGGCCCTGGCGACCGACTTCGTGACCAAGGGAATCCGCTGCAACTGCATCTGCCCCGGAACGGTGGAAACGCCATCGCTCTATGACCGGATGCGGGCCCAGGGCGACGTTGAAAAGGCCAAGGCCGCCTTTGTCGCCAGGCAGCCGATGGGGCGCCTGGCGCAGCCTGAAGAAATCGCCGACATGGTGGTTTACCTGGCCAGCGATGACACCGCCTTCATGACCGGGCAGGCGCTGGTCATCGATGGCGGGTGGTCGCTTTAAGGATAGGCATGCGACCCCATTGGCAAGCTCAAAAATTCCCAATAGGATAGAATTTTAATCGTCGGGAACAAGGCGAAGGGGAGTGGGTTAATTGGCAATCGGCAAGACCGCCATCGAAGCGGCCGGCGTAACAAAGATCTTTCAAAGTCCAGGACAGGACAGCCTCAAGGCGCTGGACAATGTTTCCGTCACAATCGGCGAGAACGAGTTCTTTACCCTGCTTGGGCCTTCGGGCTGCGGGAAAACCACGCTGTTGCGCCTGATTGCCGGATTTGATTTCCCGACCGACGGGCAAATCCTGCTGTACGGGCAGGATATCGCGCCGCTTCCGCCGTATCAGCGGCCGGTGAACACGGTGTTCCAGAGCTACGCGCTGTTTCCGCACATGACGGTTGGCCAGAACATCGGCTTTGGCCTGGAAATGCAAGGCAAGCCAAAGGCGGAGATTGAGGCCCGCGTCAGCGAAATGCTGCGGCTGGTGCAGATGGAAGAGCTGAAGAACCGCAAGACCAGCCAGATATCCGGCGGCCAGCAGCAGCGCGTGGCGCTGGCCCGGGCGCTTGCGCCCAAGCCAAAGGTTCTGCTGCTGGATGAGCCGCTTTCAGCGCTGGACTACAAGTTGCGCAAGGAAATGCAGATCGAGTTGAAACGGCTGCAGCATGAAACGGGAATCACCTTCATATTCGTGACGCATGACCAGGAAGAGGCGCTTACCATGTCGGACCGCATCGCGGTGATGAACAAGGGGCGCATTTTGCAGATCGGTTCGCCGCGCGACATTTACGACCGGCCTTCGGAGAGGTTTGTGGCCGATTTCATTGGCGACACGAATTTCCTCGAGGGCGCCGTGCAGGGCGTCGCCAAGGGGCGGGCCAAGGTGAAGCTTGCGGCGGGCGCCGTCATTGAAGCGATGGTGCCGGAGGGCTTCAAGCCGGCGGGCAAGGTGACCGTCGTGGTCAGGCCCGAGCATGCCCAATTGACTGCCGGCGGCAAGACTTCAGGGTTGAAAGGGGTTCTTGAAAACGTCGTCTATTTCGGAACCGACACGCACTTCCATGTGCGCCTGGCCAGCGGCGGCGGTTTTACCGTGCGGCAACAGAACAGCAGGACAGGCGGGGCAAGCTTTGAAAAGGGCGACAAGATCAATATTGAACTCCAGGCCAATGCGGCACAGGTTCTGAGGGACTGAACATGTTGAGCGCGCGCGAAGTTGCAGAGGCCGCCGACCGTCAGGACATCCGGAGGCGGCTGTGGCTTTCGGCCCCGGCGCTCATCATCATTTTTTGCGCGGCGCTGGGGCCGTTGCTGGTTGTCCTCACCTACTCATTCCTGACCAAGGGCGACTATGGCGGCGTCAAGTGGATTTTTTCCACCGACGGATGGTTCAGCGTGTTTCTTGAACGCGACATGTTCGATGACACGCTGAGTTTTGCCGACGCCCATGTTTCGATCCTGTGGCGCTCGGTGAAGCTTTCGCTGTTTACGACGGTGCTTGCCCTGCTGTTCGGATTTCCCACCGCCTACTTCATCGCAACGCGGGCGGAAAACCGGAGGGACATCTGGCTTTTCCTGATCACCATACCGTTCTGGACCAATCTGCTGATCCGCACCTTTGCCATGCTGGAGGTCATCCGCAATGAAGGCATCATCAATTCGGCGCTGATCGGGCTGGGGGTGATCGACACCCCCATCCAGATCATGTTCACCGATACGGCCATCATGATGGGCATGCTCTATGTCTATCTGCCGCTCATGGTGCTGCCGCTCTACGCCAGCATGGAAAAGCTCGACTTCCGCCTGGTGGAGGCTGGCTATGACCTTTATGCAACGCGGCTGCAGGTCTTGCGGCGGGTTATCATTCCCCTGGTGAAGCCCGGCATTATTGCCGGGT
The DNA here is from genome assembly GCA_964604435.1 of uncultured Aestuariivirga sp. Lineage (GTDB taxonomy): Bacteria > Pseudomonadota > Alphaproteobacteria > Rhizobiales > Aestuariivirgaceae > Aestuariivirga. The sequence goes on from CAZRZB010000079.1 coordinate 8,161, forward strand.
CGATACTGGTGTTTGTGCCTTCGCTCGGGGCCTATGTGACGCCGCGGGTGCTGGGCGGCGGACGCAATCTCATGCTTGGCAACCTCATTGACCTGCAATTCGGCCAGGGGCGCAACTGGCCGCTGGGTTCGGCGCTCTCCATCACCCTGATGTGCATCGTCATGGTTGCCATGCTGGTTTATGTCCGCCAGGCCTCGAAGGGAGCAAGCAGCCATGGCTGATGCATTCCGTTTCCAGGTCAAGCGGCAGACGGGATTCGGCCTCATCGCCGGCCTGTGCTTCCTGATGCTCTATGCGCCGCTTGCGACCTTGATATTCTATTCCTTCAACGCGGGAACCTCGGTTGCCATCTGGGAGGGGTTTTCATGGCGCTGGTATGAGGCGGCCTGGAACAACGAGCAGATCAAGGAAGTGTCGCTGCGTTCGCTGTTCATCGCCGTGGTGGCCGCTACGGTTGCGACGGTTGCCGCCACCATGGCTGCGCTGGCGACAACGCGCACCCGGCAGTTTCGCGGCATCACGGCCATCTATGCGGCCATCAACGCGCCGCTGATGGTGCCCGAAATCGTCACCGCCGTGGCCCTGCTCATTACCTTTGCGACGATCAAGGTTTACACGGGCTATACGGGACTGGGCTATCTGCTGGCGGCCCACTCGGCCTTCTGCATCCCTTTCGCCTATCTGCCGGTACGGGCCAGGCTGGAGAGCATGGATTTGACGCTGGAGCGCGCTGCCGCCGACCTTTACGCCACGCCGTGGAAGGGTTTCCGCCATGTGACGTTCCCGCTGCTGTGGCCTGGCATCATTGCCGGCTTCATGCTGGCTTTCGTCATTTCCCTTGATGACGTGGTTATCACCGAATTTGTAAAATCGGCCGGGCAGGATACACTGCCTACGTTCATGCTCGGCCAACTCCGGCGGGTCATTTCGCCGGAAATCAATGCGATCTCGACCGCCTTTTTCCTGTTGTCGGTCGCGATCGTAACCCTGTTCTTTTTCATGAACCGGAAAAGAGCCTAAGTTCAACAACCAACCTGTTAGGGAGATCAGATATGAGACTTAAACTTTTCGGAGCCGCGATTGGCGCGCTCATGGTTGCGATGGCGGGGCCAGCCGCCGCCGACGGCGAACTCAATATCTTCAACTGGGGCGACTACACCAGCCCGGAGATGATCAAGAAATTCGAGGCGAAATACAATATCAAGGTCACGATCACCGATTATGATTCCAATGACACGGCACTGGCCAAGGTGCGTGCCGGCGGCCATGGTTTTGATATCGTCGTGCCATCGGCCAACGTATTGCCGATCTGGATCAGCGAGGGCCTGCTGCTGGAAACGCGCCCCGACCAGATGGAAAACTTCAAGAATGTGGATCCAAAGTGGGTTGACGTGCCGTTTGACCAGGGCCGCCACTATTCGGTTCCCTGGCAGTGGGGCACCACCGGCACCTACGCGCTCAAGAACGTCTATAGCGGCGACGTGAACACGTCGGCAATCTGGCTCGATCCGCCGCCGGAACTCGTCGGCAAGATCAACGTGGTTCCGGAAATGGGCGACGTGATGGCGCTGTCCATCATGTATATGGGCGGCGAGCCCTGCTCGGGCGACAAGGAAATTCTCAAGAAGGTGCGCGACAAGCTGGTTGAAGCGAAGGCCAAGTGGCTGTCGATGGACTATGGTTCGGTTGAGAAAATATCCAAGGGCGACTTCTCGGGCGGGGTGAACTGGAACGGTTCGACCTTCCGGGCGCGGCTGCAAAACGACCAGGTGGTCTATGGCTATCCAAAGGAAGGTTTTGTGATCTGGATGGATAACGTGGTGGTTCTCAAGGACGCCAAGAACGTCGAGAACGCCAAGCTGTTCCAGAACTTCATCATGGACCCGGAAAACGCGGCGATGGTTTCGGCCTTTGCCCGCTATGCCAATGGCATTGCCGGCTCGGAGGCCTTCATGCCGGAAGACATGAAGACAGCGAATGAAATCGTTGTGCCGCCTGAACTTGCAAGCAAGGGCCATTTCGTGCTGGCATGCCCTGCCGAGGTGACGGAAATGTACACGAAAATCTGGACCGACCTGCAGAAGTAAGCCGCATCACCAGGCCCCGGCGGTTTCCCGCCGGGGCTCTTTTTTTGTCCAGGATATTACATGCACTCTTATAAGAACAGCGATGCGCCGCTGCCCATCATGCAGGGATCGCCTCCCGCCCTGATCCCGCCGAAAATGGACTGGGACAGGCCGCCGTGGAACCGCTGGACTTTCCAGCATGTGCGCGAGATTCTGCCGACGGCGGAAATCTGGCGCGGGCGCGGCGCGGTGCGGGCCCTGCCGCGGAAGGATGCCAATTTGGACAGCCTGCCGGTTGCCGATCCTGCCGGCGCGCCCACGTCATTGGCGGGATTTCTCGATGCGACCTACGCGGATGGTTTCCTGGTGCTGAAAGACGGCGCCGTTGCCTATGAGCGGTATTTCAACGGCATGGGCGAGCGGACCCTGCATCTTTCGCAATCGGTGGGAAAATCCTTTGTCGGCATGGTGGCCGGAATCCTGGCTGGGCGCGGGCTGCTTGAGGTGAATGCCCCGGTCACCCGCTATTTGCCGGAGCTGGAACAGACGGGCTGGCGCGGGGCGACGCTGCAGCAGGTGCTGGACATGACCACCGGCACGCGGTTCTCGGAAGAATACAGCAATCCCTATTCGGATGTCGGCCAGCTGGACGTGGCCTGCGGCTGGAAACCGGTTCCGCCCGGCAGCGATGCGAGTTTCAAATGGCCGCAGCATGTCTGGGAGCTCATTCTCGGGCTTTCCGGCACCGAGCGGAGCCATGGCGAAACATTCGCCTACCGCTCGATCGAGACTGATGCCCTGGCCTTCTGCCTGGAGCGGGTCACAGGCAAGCGCCTGCCGCAACTCCTTTCGGAGGAACTCTGGCAGAAGATGGGAGCGGAAGAGAGCGGCTGCATTACCGTGGACAGCGCCGGCTATGGGCTGGCCAGCGGCGGGCTCAATGCCTGCCTGCGCGACTACGGACGTTTCGGGCAGCTGATTCTGGAGAACGGCGGCGGGGTCATCCCGCCCTCCTGGATCGAGGCAACGCGCAACGGCAATCACGACATTTTCAAGGAGCCCTACAGCCTGTCACTGCCGCGGGGGGCCTACCGGAACCAGTTCTGGATCGAGGACCCCCAGTCGCGGGCCATCATGTGCCGCGGGGTGTTCGGGCAGCTCATCTACATCAACTGGGACTACAACATGGTTGTGGTGAAGCTGTCGAGCTGGCCGGATTTCCTGAGCGTTCCCTTTAACATCGCAACCCTGAACGCCATTCACACTATTGCCGGAGCATTGAAGTGACCGATCTTGACCTCTGCTATCTGCCCGCTGCCGAAGCCTTGCGCCAATTCAAGGCGAAGAAGCTTTCGCCAGTTGAACTGATGCGGGCCACCATCGCCCGCGCCGAAGCCACGGCCAGGAAAACCAACTGCCTGACATACACCCATTTCGACGAAGCCATGGCACTGGCCAAGAAGGCAGAGGCGAAATACGCAAGAGGGGCGCGCACCGGGGCGCTTGAAGGCCTGCCCATTGGCATCAAGGACGAAAGCTATATCAAGGGCAAGCCCACCTCGAGCGGTTCGCTGATCATGAAGGACTATATTGGCGACCATACCTCGCCAATGAATGAAAGGATCATCAAGGCGGGCGGCATTGTGCATGCGCGCACCGCCACGCCGGAATTTTCCTGTGCTGGCTATACCTGGTCGCGGCTGTGGGGCGTGACCCGCAATCCATGGAACCGCAAGTTCACGCCGGGCGGTTCATCCGGAGGGGCTGCCGCTTCGCTGGCCTCCGGCACGTCCGCTATTGCCACGGGATCCGACATCGGCGGGTCGATCCGGATTCCGGCATCGACCTGCGGCCTTGTCGGCTACAAGCCGCCCTATGGCCGCAATCCGGATGACCCGCCGTTCAATCTGGATTTCTATTGCCATACGGGCCCCTTGGCGCGGACGGTTGAGGATGCGATCATTCTGCAAAATGTGATGTCGGGCCCAAGCCCGCTTGATATCTCCACGCTCAGGCCGAAGCTCACGCTGCCCACGGCATACAAGCCGATCAAGGGCTGGAAGATTGCCTTTTCGATGGACCTCGGTTTCTTCGAAGTGGACCGCGAGGTGCAGAAAAACACGCTGGCCGCGCTTGAGGTGTTCCGCTCGCTTGGCGCCACGGTGGAGGAAGTCGATCTCGGCTGGACCGAGGAGGTGCTTGAGGCGGGGATGGATTATCTCAAGCATCTCTTCGGCGCGTCGCTGTCCAGGCTGTTGAAGAAGCATGGCAAGGAGATGACGAGCTACGCGCGAAAGTTCGCACAGGACGGCCAGAAGTCGAAGGCGGTGGACTTCGTGCGGACCCTTGATGTGGCCAACAGGATGTATTCGACGCTTGGGCCCATGCTGGAAAAATACAATGTGCTGGTCTGCCCGACCACGGCGCTTGCCGCGGTTCCCGCCGACTTCGATCAATCGAAGGATTCGGTGAAAATCAACGGCAAGACCATTTCCAATCCCTTCCTCGGCTGGGTGATGACAACGCCGTTCAACACCATGAGCCGTTGCCCGGTGCTTTCGGTTCCTTCGGGGCATGCGAGGAACGGCGTGCCCACCGGCATTCAGATTGTCGGCCGCACCTATTGCGACCGCGATGTGTTTCAAGCGGCCATGGCCTACGAGGCAGCCCAGGGGCAGTGGTTCAGGACGGCTGCTTCGCGGCCTTCGCTCTAGATTCCGTGCCCACTGCGGGATAGCTATTTCTTCGCGAAGGCGGATCTCGTGGTGACGCCTTGGCCCTCAGATCAGCGGGCTGCGATGACCGCGGTTTCTTTCCGAAGCGAACATCAAGGCTAACCTATTGTGAAAGCAAAGTCCGGGCAATGATGTTGCGCTGGATTTCGGATGAGCCCTCATA
>CAZRZB010000080.1:0-12867 GCA_964604435.1 uncultured Aestuariivirga sp.
TTTTTCATCATCGGGCGCATGGCGGCGCGGCACAGGCGGAAACTGGCGGTCAAATTCACATCCAGCACGCTGGCCCAGTCCTCGTCCTTCATGCGCATGGCGAGGCCGTCCTTGGTGATGCCGGCGTTATTCACCAGGATATCAAGCCCGCCCATGGCCGCCTCGGCGGCGGGCACCAGCTTTTCGACATCGGCCGCATCACTCAGATTGCAGGGCAGAACATGGACGCGCTCGCCGAGTGCTGCCTTCAACTCTTCGAGAACGGCGGCGCGGGTGCCAGAAATGGCAATCGTGGCGCCCGCCCCGTGGAGCGCCCTGGCGATGCCCGCGCCAATTCCCCCCGTTGCACCGGTAATCAGCGCGGTCTTTCCCTTGAGATCAAACATCGGACTATCCTTGCTTCAAACGGGCAGCGGCGGCTGCCACATCGTCGGGGGTGCCAAGGGCCAGGCCCTCGGCCTCGGGCGCGTTCTTTTTCAGGAGCCCGGTCAATACCTTGCCTGCTCCCACTTCACAAAACAGTTTAATTCCATGGGCCGCCATGTAGCCCACGCATTCGCGCCAGCGCACGGTGCCGGTGACCTGCTCCACCAAGCATTTCCTGATCTCGGCCGGATCGGAAACCGGCCCGGCCACGACATTGGCAATCAGGGGAACTGCCGGGGCCTGCATGGCAACACCCATGAGGGCTTCGGCCATCGCATCGGCGGCGGGCTGCATCAGCGCACAATGGAAGGGGGCGCTCACCGGGAGCAGAATGGCCCGCTTGGCGCCTCTTGCCTTGGCAAGTTCACAGGCGCGGTCGACGGCTGCCTTGTGGCCGGAGAGCACCACCTGGCCGCTGCTGTTATCGTTGGCCGCCTGGCACACGTCACCTTGCGCGGCTTGCCCGGCAACGGCGGCGACATCGGCAAAATCGAGGCCGAGAATGGCCGCCATGGCGCCCACGCCCACGGGCGTTGCGGCCTGCATGGCCTTGCCCCTGATGCGCAGCAGCCGCGCCGCATCGCCCAGCGAAAACGTACCCGCCGCGGCAAGGGCCGAATATTCGCCGAGGGAATGGCCGCCGACAAATTTAGCCGTGTTGGCAACGGTGATCCCGTGTTCGGCTTTCAAGACGGCAAGAACCGCCATGCTCACCGCCATCAGGGCGGGCTGGGCATTGGCAGTCAGGGTCAGTTCAGCCTCGGGGCCCCCCCACATCAGGCCTGAGAGCTTCTGCCCCAAGGCGGCGTCCACCTCGTCAAATACGGCGCGCGCGGCGGGAAAAGCATCGGCCAGCGCCCGGCCCATGCCGACCGCCTGGCTGCCCTGGCCGGGAAAGGTGAATGCAATGCTCAAGCGAGACTCCATAGGTTCCTGTTTGGGGCCACGAAACATGCGGGGGTGAGAGAGTCAAGCGTGAGCGCGAAATGCCCCGTGCGAAAGCGCAAAGAGGCATGGCCGGGAGCCCGCAAATATCTCTGCCCGATTCAACCAAGCCTTCGGAACCATGAGTTGGCATGGCCCCTCAGGGTGGATGATATCCTTACTTCTTCAGCCCATTTATTTTCTGGAACACGTCGATCATGCGCGGAATGAAGCGGTCGCCGAAGCCCATGTTCTCGGCCATGACATAGAGCTGGTGCACGCATTCGCCCAGGAACGAGGCCACCGGCAGTTGCTCGGCCATGTTGGTGAAGTAGCGCATGTCCTTGCGGGCATTCTTGATGGCGAATTTGGCGGCGCTGTCGTCATCGCTGAGCGGCACGTTGATCAGCCTGCCGAACATCACCGAGGCGGCCCCGCCCGCCATGACGATGTCACGGAACGCCACCATGTCGACGCCGGCCTTGCCGGCAATGGTGATCGCCTCGGCAGCGAGTGCCGCATGGCCTATGGAAAGGAAGTTGTTCAGCAATTTCAGCTGGTGGGCGGCACCAGCTTCGCCCGCGTTAACGATCGTGTCGGCGAAGCAATCGAGGACCGGCCTGATCCTGGCCAGGGCCTGCTTGTCGCCTGCGATCATCAGGCCGAGCTTGCCGGCTTCGGCCTCCTTCGGCGTGCGGGTCATCGGTGTGTCGACGAAATGCACGCCCTTGGCCTTGAGGTCGGCGGCAATCCGGATGGTGGAGGCAGGTTCCGCAGTGGAACAATCGGCGATGATAAGGCCCTCGCGCAAGGCGCTGCTCAGGCCCTTGGCGCCATAGACGGCCGCCTCGACCTCGGGCGTTCCGGTCACGCAAAGGATGACCATATCGGAGGCCTTGGCGATTTCGGCAGGCGAGGCGCACTCCTTCGCGCCCATGGCAATCAGGCTCTCAATGGGGACCCGGTTCCGGTGGGCCATCACGTTGAGGGCAAAGCCCTTGGCCAGAATGTTCTTGCCAATGCCGTGGCCCATGAGGCCAACGCCAATCAGGCCAACGCTCTTGATAGTCATGGAGTATCCCTTTCTGCGATCAAATCATTCAGGCCATCCTGTTCCAGAACAAACAGCCTGTCTTCGAGTTTCTTGTTGAATCCCAGGCGCTCGTAGAAGCGGGCACCACCGGCATTGGTCAAGTCAACCTCGAGCTTGACAAACCTGGCGCCGCGCACTTTGCCGCGCCGGACCGTTTCGCGCAAGAGCGCCTCGCCGATATTGCGGTTGCGCGCGGCGGCATCGACAAAGAGATCGACCACATAGACGCCCTTGGCGCCGCGAAAAGTGGAAAAGGTCATCAGCGACAGGCAGGCGCCAATCAGCCTGCCCGCCTCGGCCGCCACCACGACATTCACCAGGTCGAGGTTTTCACGGAGGATGTCTCCGCTGAGGGCAGGAACGATGCCCAGGTTCGTGTCGCGGGCCAGGCCATGCACCATGTCGGCCACGATCTGGGCCTCGCTGTCCTGCATGGTGCGGATCTCAAACGTCATCCGCCGAGGCCTTCCAGCAGCGAGGCCAGATTGTGCCCCAGGCTCGGGCTGGGGTAGCCGCCTTCCTGCACAACCAGGGTGGGAAGGCGCGCCTGTGCAATCATCTTTCCGATGGTTGCAAATTCCGGCGTGGCGATGGCAAAGCCCTTGAAGGGGTCATCCACGGCAATATCGAGTCCCGCCGCCAGCACCAGCACATCGGGCTTGAAATCACTCACCTTTTGCAGGGCGGCTTCCAAACTCGCGCAATAATCCTTGATGACGGTGCCCCGTTCCATCGGGATATTCAGGTTGAAACCTTCGCCCGAGCCGCGGCCCGTTTCATGTTCATAGCCCCAGAAGAAGGGATAGAAGCGCCTGGGGTGGGCATGGATGGAAACGGTGAGCACATCGGCCCGGTCATAGAAGATGGCTTCGGTGCCATTGCCGTGATGCACGTCAATGTCGAGGATGGCGGCGCGCTTTCCGGCCCTGGTGAAGATCTCCGCCGCCATGGCGGAGTTGTTGAAATAGCAGAAGCCCGCGGCCACATCGGACGCGGCATGGTGGCCGGGGGGCCGGCACAGGGCATAGACCAGCTTTTCACCGCCCAGCACCAGGCTTGTGCCATGGGCCGCGCTGGCCGCACTCGCCAGGGCCGCCGGCAGGGTTGTGGGGGTGACCGGGCAGGCCCCGTCGCCCAGGTGATAGCCCGCCTGCCCCACCACCGATTCAGGGTAACTCACGGGGACCAGGGTGGACCTTCCCATGGCATAGGTATTGGGAAGCGGGATATCACTGGCATCGGGGATATGGCTCCAGCGTTCCAGCAGGGTTTCGAGGAAGCCGAGGTAGCGCCGGTCATGGACCAGGGCCACGGTGTCCATGCCGATGGGAGGAGGCGCTACAACCTTCGCGCCGACCTGCCGGACCCCCTGGAGCAGCATGTCGATCCGTTCCGGCTTTTCCGGAATGGGCTGGGGTTTGCCCGAGACGATGAATGTGCGGGGCGCATGGAGGCGTTGCGTTTCGTCGAAAACAGTGATCATTGGTTTGCGGCTTCTCCCTTATCTCTGCTAGTACCGCATGAAGCCACCCGATTTTGCAAGATGGATTTCAACATGTCAGCCACGCCCGCCCTGCCACCCAATATCCATTCCACCGGTTCTCTTCCCAAGGTTGTGTGGGCCAAGGGCAGCTATCTTCATGACGTCAACGGCAAGCAATACATCGACGGCTCGGGCGGGCCCGCCGTCTATTGCATCGGGCATTCCAACACGGAAGTGAACGATGCCATCAAGGCGCAGCTTGACCGGATCGCCCACGGCTACCGCTACAATTTCACCACCGATGCCCTCGAGGAATTGACGGAGATTATCCGCGGCGTTTGCGGCGGCACGCTGAAGCACATGGTCTATGTCACGGGCGGTTCGGAAGCAGTCGAAAGCTGCCTGAAGCTGGCGCTGCAGTACCATGCGGCGAGAGGCGAAATGTCGCGCCGCCGATTCATCGCGCGCGAACGGAGCTGGCACGGCAACACGCTCGGGGCCCTGTCTGTTTCGGGCTTCCTGGAGCGGAAGGCCGCCTTCGAAGGTTCCCTTCTCGATGTTTCGCGCCTGTCGCCCGCCAATGCCTACCGCCCGATCGGCGCGAATGTCGGCGAGGCCTGCGCCCAGGAGCTTGAAGACGAAATCCTGCGGATGGAGCCCGACAAGATCGCGGCCTTCATCTTTGAGCCCGTTGTTGGCGCCGCCGGCGGCTGCGTCCCGGCCCCTGCGGGCTATGCCAGGCGGGTGCGCGAGATTTGCGACAAATACGGCGTGCTGATGATCGCCGATGAGGTGATGTGCGGCGCCGGGCGCTGCGGCACCTGGCGGGCGCTGGAAACCGACGGGGTTGAACCGGACATCATGTCGGTGGCCAAGGGCCTTGCCGCGGGCTACCTGCCCTTGGGGGCTGCCATCTACACCGACCGGGTGGCCGAGCCCATCATGCGGGTGCATGGGGCGCCGATGACCGGCCATACCTTCACCGGCCATACGGCCTGCTGTGCCGCGGCGGTGGCGGTGCAGAAGATCGTGGCCCGCGAAGGCCTGCTTGCCAAGGTCAGGGCCAACGAGCCCAAGCTGAAGAAGATGATCGCCGAGGCGCTGTCGGGCGTTGAGGCGGTGGGCGACATCCGCGGCCGCGGACACTTCATCGCCACGGAACTGGTGGCCGACCGCAAGACCAAGAAGCCCTTCGACGGCTCCCTGAAACTCTTCATGCATGTGCGGCAGCAGGCGCTGGCCAATGGCTTGATCTGCTATCCGGTCGGCGGCAACGTCGATGGGATCAATGGCGATGTCATCATTTTGGCGCCGCCCTACAATTCCAGCGATGCGGAACTCACCGAGATGGTGGACAAGATGGCCATGTCGATCAAGCAGGTGCTGGCGGCGAAGGGACTTTCATAATCGCTCTTGCCAAGCGATGCTCCTCCCTCAGAGGTTCTGCCCGAGGATCAAGTCCGAGGCTTTTTCACCGATCATGATGATGGCCGCGTTGGTGTTGCCGGAGACGAGTTTCGGCATGATGGAGGCATCGGCAATGCGGAGGCCTGAAACGCCCTTCACCTGCAGATCGGGAGAGACGACGGCTCCTGGATCAATCCCCATGCGGCAGGTGCCGGAAGGATGATAGATGGTGCTGCCCTTTGCCCTGCAGTAGGCGAGAAGATCCTGGTTGCTGGCGCAGGCAAGACCCGGCTCGATCTCTTCTGCGGTATAGTCCAGCATTGCTGGAGCCTGCATGATGGAGCGCAGAAACTTCAGGCCGTCAACAACCGCGCGCCTGTCTTCGTCCGTGGACAGGTAGTTCACGCGGATAGACGGTGACTGGCCGGGATCGGCACTCCTGAGGTGAATTGTGCCGCGGCTTTCCGGACGGAGATGACAGACTGAGGCCGTGAAACCCGAAAAGGGATGCAGGCTCTGGCCCATCTTGTCGGTGGAAAAGATGATGAAGTGGACCTGGATGTCAGGTGTGGCGATGCGGGCGTCTGATCTGAAAAAGGCCGTGCCATATCCGGCACTGACCGCGAGCGGGCCCTTGCGCTGCATGGCATAGCGCAGGCCAATGCCCGCGCGGCGGAAGAGATTGTGGTACTGGTCATTGAGGGTGATGGGCTTCTTGCAGCGAAAGACCATGCGCACCTGCAGATGGTCCTGGAGGTTTTCGCCCACCTGCGGCGCATCGTGGATGACCGGTATGCCGAATTCATTCAGGCGTGTCGCCTGGCCATAGCCCGAAAGTTCGAGAAGCTGCGGTGAGTTGATAGCGCCCGCCGCAAGGACGACTTCACCGCCCGCCCGCGCGAACTTGATGCGGTCCTGGTGCAGGAATTCCACCCCGGCTGCCCGCTTGCCCTCGAACACTATGCGATGCACCAATGCATGGGTGACAATGTGGAGGCTCTTGCGGCCCCGCGCCGGGCGGAGATAGCCCACCGCCGTGCTGCAGCGGCGGCCGTTGCGCGAGGTTGTCTGGAAATAGCCGATGCCCTCCTGGTCCGCGCCGTTGAAGTCCTCCCTGCGGGGCAGGCCACGTTCCATGCCGGCCCTGATGAAGGCTTCGCAGAGTTCGTGCGGTTCGCGCGGGTTGGAAACGGCAAGCGGCCCGCCGGCGCCGTGGAACGCGTCCGCACCGTTCTGCTGGTCCTCGGACCGCTTGAAGTAGGGCAGTACATCGGCGAAGGACCAGCCGGTGTTGCCCATCCGGGCCCACTGGTCGAAATCCTCCTTCTGGCCGCGGATATAGACGAGGCCGTTGATGGAGCTGGTTCCACCCAGCACCCTGCCCCGCGGCTGAAAGATCTTGCGGCCGTTCAGTTCCGGCTCGGGCTCCGTTTCATACATCCAGTTGTAGCGGCGGTTGTTGAACAGCTTGGCGTAGCCAATTGGAATGTGAATCCACGGATTGCGGTCCTCGCCGCCCGCTTCCAGCAGCAGCACCCTATGCCGGCCCGATGCGCTCAGCCGGTTCGCCAGGACGCAGCCTGCCGACCCTGCTCCGATGATGATGTAGTCATACAGTCCAAAGTCCATGGGCGCCGTTCCAACCAAGTTGCTTTCACTCCGTGACTTGAGATGTATTTTTGAAGAAGACGCAATCGTCCTGATGCTCTAGGGTTTTCGCCAACTCTTCAAGGTTTTGGTGCAATCCATGCAGTCTATTCCACAGCTAAAGCCGGTCAAACAGGCCTTTGATCTCTCCAACCGGGTAGCCCTGGTCACCGGTGGGAACGGCGGAATTGGCCTGTCGATCGCCTTGGGATTGCAAGGCGCCGGGGCGCGGGTGGTTATTGCCGCCCGCGATGCCCGGAAAGCGGAGGCGGCGCTCGCCAGACTGAGACACGATGACCATGATGCGATCTTCCTGAAAGCCGATGTGTCTGCCCCTGCCGAGTGCCTGCGTCTGGTGCAGGAAACGGTGGAAACTGCCGGTGGGATCGACATTCTGGTCAACAACGCGGGGGTCACGGCCAGGCGGAAACCGCAAGACTTGACGCTTGAGGAGTGGGAGCGCGTGCTGCGCATCAATTTGACGTCCGCATTCCTGTTGTCCCAGGCGGCCTACACATTCATGCGCGCCAGAGGCAAGGGCAAGATCATCAATATAGGCTCGATGATGTCGATCTTCGGCGCACCATTTGCGGCGGCTTATGGCGCCAGCAAGGGGGGCCTTGTGCAACTGACGAAGTCATTGGCAACTGCCTGGGCAGCTGACGGTATTCAAGTAAATGCCATTCTGCCGGGTTGGATCGATACGGATATGGGCGCTTCGGCCCGGGCCCAAGTGGCCGGCTTGAATGAGCGGGTCCTGGCCCGCACACCGGCAAATCGCTGGGGCAATGGCGATGACCTGCAGGGCGCGGCCGTGTTTCTTGCAAGTGATGCTTCAGATTTCGTGACGGGCGTGGCACTGCCTGTTGATGGCGGATACTCCATTTCAGGATGATGCTCCTGCTCACGCCAAGAAGATGACCGGATCAAATCCGGGCGTGTAGCATTCACTAGGCGACCGGCGTCCACAGCACCTGATCGATGCGCGTTGCTCCGGTTGCCAGCATGATCAGGCGGTCGAGGCCGAGAGCGACACCCGAGGCAGGCGGCATCAGGGTGAGGGCTTCGAGCAATTCCCCGTCGATGGGGTAGCGTTCGCCGTAGATTTTTTCCTTCAGATCCATTTCGGCTTCGAAGCGGCGGCGCTGCTCGCTTGCATCGGTGAGTTCGCCGAAGCCGTTTGCCAGTTCAACCCCGCAGGCATAGAGCTCAAAGCGTTCTGAAACCCGGGGGTCATGGGCGCAGAGGCGGGCGAGGGCTGCTTCCACGGCGGGATACTCATAGAGCACGGTGAGCGCGCCGTTGCCGAGATTGGGCTCCACCTTTTCGACTAGAATGCGGCTGAAAATATCGGACCAGGAGTCATCGTTGGTAAAACGGACCGGGCACTGCCTTGCCAGGGCATCGCGGTCGGACCGGTTGCCGTCCAGCGTGGCCAACAGGTCAACGCCCGCGTATTTTTCAAAGGCCGCGGCAACGCTGAGCCACTCGGCCTTGGCGAAGGGGTCGGCCTCCCGGCCCCGCCAGTTGAATTGCCTGCTTCCCGAAATTTCCGCCGCGAGGCTCACCAGGGCAAGGCTATCGGCGATGATGGCGGCATAGTCTTCATTGGCGCGGTACCATTCCAACATGGTGAATTCCGGGGAATGGGTGGGCGTGCGCTCGCGGTTCCGGTAAACATGGCCCAGGCTGAAGATGCGGGTTTCGCCCGCCGCCAGCAGCTTCTTGCAGGCAAACTCCGGCGAGGTGTGAAGATAGCGCCGTTCATGGCTGCCGTCGGGCTGGATGAGATCGGTGGCAAAGGCGTGCAGGTGGGTTTCATTGCCGGGCGAGACCTGCAGGGCGGCACAGTCCACCTCCAGAAAGCCCTGCCGGCCGAACCACTGCCGGAGGCCCGCCACAATGCGGTTCCGGGCCAGCAGGAAGGGCCGCCTGTCGCGGTGCTTTTCCGGCGTAAACCATGGCGAAATCTTCATTTTCCCTCAGGGGTTGGCTTAATCACTGGGGGCTGCTAATACCCCCGCCAACTCAATTCAGCAATTCATGAAAGTTTCATACAGTGGTCAAGGTTATCGCAAGCGGCGTCCGCAAGGGCAATGTCATCGAACACGAGGATGGCAAGCTTTACGTCGTTCTCAAGTCTGAAAGCATGCATCCCGGCAAGGGCACGCCGACAACGACCATCGACATGCGGCGCATTTCCGACGGCGTCAAGACGGTGGTGCGCTACAAGACGACGGACGCCATGGAACGCGCCTTCGTGGAAACCATTACCCATAGCTATCTCTACAAGGATGGCGACATGTATGTGTTCATGAACCCCGAGACCTTCGAGCAGATCAGCCTGCATTCCGACATGGTGGGCGATTCCGCCGCCTATCTGCAGGAAGGGATGGAATGCCAGATCGCGCTGTTCAACGGCGCGCCCATTTCCATTGAATTGCCGCAACGGGTGACGCTCGAGATCGTCGAGACCGAGCCTGCCATCAAGAACCAGACGGCGTCATCCTCCTTCAAGCCTGCGCTGCTTTCCAATGGCGTGCGCACCCTGGTTCCGCCCCATATCGCCGCGGGCACGCGCATCGTGGTGGAAACCGCCGACGGCTCCTACGTCGAGCGGGCCAAGGACTAACGGCTGAAGGCGCTTACGATTTCCACATGGGAAGTCCATTTGAACTGATCCACGGCGGTGAGGGATTTCAGCCGGTAGCCGCCGCCCGTCAGTATTTCGGCGTCGCGCGCAAAAGTCGACGGGTCGCAGGACACGGCGACCACGGTCTTCACCGCTGATTTTGCCAGTTGCCTGGCCTGGGATTCGGCACCGGCGCGGGGCGGATCAAAAACTACGGCGTCAAAGTCTTTCAACTCATTGGCCACCAGCGGCTCGCGCATGAGATCGCGCACTTCGGCTTTCAAGGGTTTGATTCCGCTGGTCAGACGCACCGCCTGAATCAGGGCGGCAATGGCGGGCTTGTCGCTATCAATGGCGGTGACTTTGGCCTGTTCGGCAATGCGTAAACCGAAGGGCCCGATGCCGCAGAAGAGATCGGCAACGGACTTGGACTTGCCCAGAGCGACCAGTACCAGACTTGCCAGCATTTCCTCGCCTTGCTTCGTTGCCTGCAGGAATGATCCGGGCGGCAGCTGCACCACGGCCTTTCCAATGGCGACAACAGGCATGGCGCGCATGGCTACCAGGTTTCCGTTGATATTCAACCGGGCAAGATTCAAGTCCGCCACGAGGCCCGCCAGCCGCGGCATTTGTTCGTCGGCGATTTTGCGTTCCGCCTTGATGGCGACATCGAGTCCATTGTCGGCGGCGGTGAAGGAGACATCGCAATCGCCGAGCTTGGCGCCGAGCTTGCGGGCCATTTCAGGGGCGCTCTGCAGGGCAGGAACCAGGATGGGACATTGCCCAATGTCGATCAGATCATGGCTGCGGGCCGCCATGAAGCCTGCGACGACAGTTCCATCCTTGCGCCGGACGTGCAGGCTCACACGCCTGCGCCCTGCTCCGTGGGCATCGATGATCTCGCCTATGGGGAAATCAAGCCCGCGCTTCTGGAGTGCCGCCGCAACGAGATTCTTCTTCCAGTCCCGATAGGGAGCCGGTTGCCAGTGCTGCAACTGGCAGCCGCCGCATTTCACATAATATTTGCAGAATGGTGCGATGCGTTCCGGCGAAGACTGAAGGACTTGCCCGGTTGCCGGGTCAACCGTCTCGCCCGGCAGCACGTTACGGAAGGTCTGGCCATCACCCACGCCCTCGCCCCGCCAGTTCATATGTTCAACGGTGACCGGCATGATCCTCAATCGGTTTCCTGCGGATAGGCGAAGACGATGGCGGTGCCGGAGGCGAGCGACATCCGAACCGGACCCGTTGCAATGTTGGACATGGTGTGGCTGGAGCCGAGCGACAGCTTCATATCCGTGAGCGGCCACTTGGCCCCGGCAAGGCTGAAGCCCGCGATGTCGCTCCACGGCACGATGCTCAGGCGGCAGCCGGCTTCCAGGTCAATTCCGAGGGATCCCGCAACCAGCGGGTAGGCCTCTTCCTCGCCGTTTGAAATCCAGCAGGTGCTGCCAACTTTCGCCAGCCGCAGGGCCAGGCCCAGATGGGCCGTGACATGATCGGCCTGGCCGCCAAGGCCGCCGAGGAGGATGATTTCGCTGGCGCCCAATTTCACGGCTTCGTTGACGGCGATCTCGCCGTCGGTTTTGTCCTTTTCCGAAGGGTAGGACTGGCGCGGCACATGGGCATAGTCGAGCCGGAGCTCGGAGCCTGCCGAATCGAAGTCGCCCACCCACAGCTCCGGGTGGACGCCCAGGGCGCTGGCGTGCCGCATGCCGCTGTCGGCGGCAACGAAACGCACACCGGCAATCTGCCGGCGCAGGCGCGGCGTCACGGTGAGATCACCGCCAAGAAGTATGACAAAACGGGACATGCCAGCCATGTAGCAAAAACAACTTGAAAGATCACGTCCATAAGTTTAGGCCTGTTTCCGCTCTCAACGGGGTGCCGCTCGCGCGGCTGAGAGGGGCGTTTCGCTCCAACCCGCTGAACCTGATCCGGATTATGCCGGCGGAGGGATTGCGAGCGGAATGGGAATCCCCCCGTTCCCTGCCTCCATCCGAATTTGATTGGAGGTACCATGCTCAGACTTGTCAGCACACTTATCGCTTCCGTCATTTTCGCTTCCTTGGCCCACGCCAAGGAGACGTTGACGGTCTACACCTACGAGAGCTTCATTTCCGAGTGGGGCCCGGGCGCAAAAATCAAGGATTCCTTCGAGAAGACCTGCGATTGCACCCTAGAATGGGTCGGCCTTGGCGATGGCGTTGCCACGCTCAACCGGCTTAAACTGGAAGGCGCCAAGACCAAGGCTGACATCGTTTTGGGTCTCGACACCAACCTGACGGCGGAAGCCGTTGCCACCGGCCTGTTTGGCAAGCACGGGGTCGACAAGACGTTGGCAAAAACCCCGGAGGCCTGGAGCGATGACTATTTCATGCCCTACGACTACGCGCCTTTCGCAGTAGTCTATGATACGGAAAAAATGCCGGTGCCGCCGAAGAGCCTGGATGAACTGGTCAACGGCGATCCGGCGCAAAAGATTGTCCTGGAAGATCCCCGCTCCTCGACGCCCGGACTTGGCTTCCTCCTGTGGATGAAATCGGTTTACGGCGACAAGGCCGCCGGCATGTGGAAAAGACTGCAGCCCCGCATCCTGACCATTACGCCGGGCTGGAACGAAGCCTATAGCCTCTTCACCAAGGGCGAGGCGCCCATGGTGCTGTCCTATACCACGTCGCCGGCCTACCACATGATCGCGGAAAACACCTCGCGCTATCAGGCCGCTTCCTTCAGCGAGGGCCATTACCTGCAGATCGAGGTGGCGGGGCTGATCGAGGCATCGCCGGAAAAGGCTTTGGCGCAGAAATTCCTGGCCTTCATGATGACCCCACAGTTCCAGGATATCATCCCGAGCAACAACTGGATGCTGCCGGCCGGGGCCACGTCGGCACCATTGCCGGACGCCTTCGGCAAACTTGTGGTGCCGGCCAAGACTCTGCTCTACTCGCCCGAGGAGGTTTTCAAGAACCGCCGGGCCTGGATGGATGAATGGCTGAACGCCTTGAGCAAATGACGTTGCGGAACCCCGGATTGGCGATTGCGCTCGGATTCATTCTGGGTGCGGTTGCCCTGGGGTTCCTGCCGCTGCTCTGGCTTGGGTTTGGGCGAGGGCTATTTCATTATGATGAGTATCTGCCGCGGGTGATGCTGTTCACGCTCAAGCAGGCCTTCCTGTCTACCCTGCTCTCGGTGGTGATCGCCTTGCCGGTGGCACTGGCCGTGGCGCGGCGGCAGTTCTTCGGGCGCGAAGCC
>CAZRZB010000081.1:0-12821 GCA_964604435.1 uncultured Aestuariivirga sp.
ATGTCATTCAGGGAAGCCTCGGCAAGGTGAAGGCCATGCCCGCCGCCAATGACGGCATTCCACGCGCCGTCATGGTGCCTCTCATGGGCAAGATTGCCGCCGGTGTTCCCATCGCCGCAATCCAGGATCATACCAACAATATCTCCGTGCCGCCGGAAATGCTGGGCGGCGGTGAACACTTCGCCCTTGAGGTCAAGGGCGACTCGATGATCGATGCCGGCATTTTTGATGGCGATACGGTACTCATCCGCAAGGGCGACACCGCCAATAACGGCGAAATCATCGTGGCCCTGATCGATGATGAGGAAGCCACCCTGAAACGCCTGCGCAAGAAGGGCGAGTCCGTAGCCCTCGAGGCCGCCAATCCGGCCTATGAAACCCGCATTTTCGGGCCGGACCGTGTGCGGGTGCAGGGCCGTCTTGTCGGGCTGTTGCGAAAGTACTGACGCGAGGTTTCGCCTTTCATTGATTGCCGCGCCCGATCTGGGCTAAGCTGCCGCCTGAAACATTTGAAAAGGCCGGCTTCCGTGAAAATTTATGGCGATACGATTTCCCCCTTTGTAAGGATGTGCCTTGTGGCAGCCCATGAGTGCGGGCTCGCGGGTAGGGTCGAACAGGTCAAGGAAGCCGTCAAGCCCACCGAGGCCAATCCGAAACTCACCGGTCTTTCGGCCCTCGGGAAGATTCCCATCCTCGAAACCGACCATCATCATCCCATCTATGACAGCCGTGTCATCATCGAGTATCTGGCCCATGTCTCGGGTAACAAGACACTGATCCCCGATGACGGGGTCAAGCGCTTCCGCATCCTCACCCTGCAGGCCCTGGGCCAGGGCATGGCCGATGTCGCCGTCGCTTACCGCTATGAAACCGCCGCGCGCCCGCAAGGCCTGCAATGGACCGACTGGATGAGGCGCACCGAACAGCGCATCAATGCCGCCATGGACGACATGGACAAGAACTGGAAAGCCGAGCTCGCCGAAGTGACCGCGGGAAGCATCGCCGCGGCGGTCGCCTTGTCCTATATCGATTTTCGCCTGCCGGCGTTCAAGTGGCGCGACTCGCGTCCCGATCTCAGCGCCTTTCACGCCCGTTTTTCGTCGCGCGAAAGCATGCAGAAGACCGCATTGACTGCGAGCTAGCGGTGACAGACTTCACAGCCGTTGTTGCAGGTGGTGGTCCGGCAGGCCTTGCAGCCGCGGCGCTTCTTGCCCGGGAAGGCGTGGCTACCGCTCTCGTTGCTCCCGCCCCCGCCGAAGACCCTCGCACTGTCGCCCTCATGCAGCCCTCCATCCAGCTCCTGCGCTATCTCGGCATTTGGCCGGGAACGCTCGAAGGCCAGACCGCTCCCTTGCGGAAACTCCGCATTGTCGATGATACGGGTTCACTCTTCACGGCCCCTGCCCTGGACTTCGCCTGCGAGGAACTGGGCCTCGGGGCCTTTGGCTGGAACATACCGCTCAGCCTGCTTCTGCCGGCCTTGCGCAAATGCGCCGAAGACCATGGCGTTACCTTCATTGAAGCCACGGCTACCGGGGCAAAAACCAGCAGCGGGGCAATCTACATATCTCTATCCAATGGCGCCGAGATTTCCGCAACCCTTTGCCTCGCAGCGGACGGGGCCAAATCGGTCCTGCGGACATCTGCGGGCATTGCCACCGACAATTGGTCCTATGACCAGACCGCCATCGCCACCAGCTTCGCCCACTCCATGGGCCACGGCAATATTTCAACCGAATATCACAAGGCCGCCGGGCCGTTTACAACCGTTCCCCTGCCCGGCAATCACTCCAGTCTCGTCTGGATGGAACGCCCGGCGCGCGCTGAAACCCTCATGGCGATGGACAACAACGAACTCGCGGCGGAAATCCAGATTGAGACTCACGGCGAGCTTGGCCTCATCGGCAGTCTCGGCCTGCGGAAAGCTTTTCCCATGAAAGGTCTGACCGCCCGCCGGTTTGCGGCAAACCGTGTGATCCTGATCGGGGAAGCCGCCCATGTGGTGCCGCCCATAGGCGCCCAAGGCCTCAACATGTCCCTGCGTGATGCGGCCCTGGCAGCTGATCTCATCCTGGCAAGCAAGGATCCCGGGAGTGATAGCCTGATGCTTGAATACAATGCACTGCGCCGCAGGGAGGTGCTTCCCCGTCAGCAGGTCATCGATCTTATGAACAAATCCCTTCTGTTAGGATTACTCCCCCTCGAAGGAGCCCGGGCTCTCGGCTTGGCTGCGCTGCACTATATTGGCCCTTTTAAACACCTTGTCATGCGGCATGGGTTGCAACCAAAACACGATTTGCCTTTTTCCATGCGCGCGTCCTAGCAGCCTCTTGCCTTATCGCCAAAGTCTTGGCAATCAGATGGCATGAGTGAGCTTCCAACCGCCAAGTTTCAGATCGGCCAGGTCGTAAAACACCGGCTGTTCTCGTTCCGCGGCGTCATCTTTGATGTGGATCCGGTCTTCAGCAACACGGAAGAGTGGTGGAGTTCGATTCCTGAGGAATCCCGGCCCCGCCGCGACCAGCCTTTCTACCACCTGCTCGCTGAAAACGACGACACCGAATATGTGGCCTATGTCTCCGAGCAGAATCTGCTGGTCGATGTGACGGGCACCCCGGTGCGCCATCCCCAGGTCCACGAGTACTTCAAGGGTTTCGACGCCAAGAAGAACAGCTATCAGCTGCGCGAACGCCGCGCCCACTAGCTCCTGGCCTTTGGCCAATCCACAACGCAGCACAAGCCGCACCCGCCACGCACTGAATGCAAGCCAGTCGCTCAGGCGCTCTTGATGATGCAGCCAGCCGCCAGGACCGCATAGGCAACCGCCATGATCCACACCGGCTCAAGCGGTACGAATCCTATGACTCTCATTTGCGTCAGCACCGCGCCAACGGCAACGATCAGGGCGACGAGGAAGATGCCCCCACTTGGTGCGCTAAATCTCATTGCCATGTCTCCTCATTCTTGATTCGTCAGTCAACTATAGGAGAGTTTGAATCCGTCCCGAAAACACGTTTTTGTGGGCGCCACCCTTCGCCCTATTCCACCGTCACCGACTTCGCCAGATTGCGCGGCTGGTCGACGTCGGTGCCGATGAAGACCGCCGCGTGATAGGCCAGGAGTTGCACCGGAACCGCATAGAGCAGCGGGCTGATGAAGGAATGCGCCAGCGGAATGCGTACGCGCTGGAAGGTCTTGTGATGGCTGCTATCGTCATCGGTGAGGAGCACGATCTTGCCTCCGCGCGCCGCCACTTCCTCCATGTTGGAAATCGTCTTGTCATAGAGGTCATCGCGGGGCGCTATGACAATCACCGGGACATTCTCGTCAACCAGGGCGATGGGCCCATGCTTGAGCTCGCCTGCCGCATAGCCTTCGGCATGAATATAGGAAATTTCCTTGAGCTTAAGGGCCCCTTCCATGGCGATCGGGTAATTGATGCCGCGCCCGAGATAGAGCACATCCTTGGCATGGGCAATTTCCCGCGCCACCCGGGCAATGTGTTTTTCCTGCTTCAGGATTTCCGCCATGTGGCGCGGGGCCTCAACCAGGGCCCCGACAAGCTCCTGCTCAAGCGCCGGGGAGAGGTGTCCCCGCTGCTTGGCGGCCAGCAGCGCCAGGCAGGCAAGGGCCGCGAGCTGGCAAGTGAAGGCCTTGGTCGAGGCGACACCGATTTCCGGTCCCGCATAGGTGCGCAGCGCCACGCTGGCTTCGCGCGCAATCGTCGACTCCGGCACATTGACCAGGGCCAGGGTATGCTGGCCTTGCGACTTGCTGTAGCGCATCGCCGCCAGGGTATCGGCGGTCTCCCCGGACTGTGAAATCACGATGGTCAGGCCGTTGCGTGTCAACGGCGCTTCCCGGTAGCGGAACTCGGAGGCGATGTCGACTTCGGTGGGCAGACGCGCCACCCGTTCGAACCAGTATTTTGCCACAAGGCCGGCATAGGATGCCGTGCCGCAGGCCGTGATCGTCAGGCGGTCGAGCCCCTTGAAATCAAATGGCAGCTTCTCCGGCGTCCGCACGGTGCGGGTGGAGAAGTCCAGGTATTCCGCCAGGGTGTGGCCAACCACTTCCGGCTGCTCTTCAATCTCCTTTGCCATGAAGTGCCGGTGATTGCCCTTGTCCATCATCATGGAAGAGGCCTGCGAGAAATTCAGCGGCCGCGCCACGGGCCTGTTGGCGGAATCATAGATCTCGACCGAATTTCGGGTGAGGACGGCCCAGTCCCCGTCTTCCAGATAGGTGACGCGATTGGTGAAGGGGGCAAGCGCAATGGCATCCGACCCCAAATACATTTCGCCATTGCCGTGGCCGACCGCCAGGGGGCTTCCCTTGCGCGCCCCGATCAGCAGATTATTGTCCGACTTGAACAGAATGGCGAAGGCAAAGGCGCCCCGCAGCCGCGGCAGCACCTGGGCCATGGCTTCGCGCGGTGATCTTCCCTTGGCCCGTTCCGCCGCCAGAAGATGCGCCACGACTTCGGTGTCGGTTTGCGTTTGGAACACTACGCCGCTCTCTGCCAGCTCTTCCTTCAATTCGCGGAAGTTTTCGATGATGCCATTGTGGACGATCACCACATCGCCCGCCGTGTGGGGATGGGCATTGGTCTCCGTCGCCGCGCCATGGGTGGCCCAGCGCGTGTGGCCTATCCCGGTCACTCCCAGCAGGGGCGATTCACGCAGGCGCTCTTCCAGATTGTGCAGCTTACCCGGCGCCCTGCGGCGCTCGATCTTGCCATTCTCCAGTGTTGCGATGCCGGCTGAATCATAGCCGCGGTATTCCAGCCGGCGCAGGGCTTCCACAATGCTCAACGCCACCGGTTGCGTGCCAAGAATGCCGACAATTCCACACATGATTAGCTCCTAGCTCTTGGTCTTTGCGGCCTTTCGGGCCTGTTTCATCTTGCGGTAGCGTGCCGCCCAGCCCTCTTTCACCTGCAGCTCGGCGCGGGTGATGGCAAGGGAATCGGCTGGCACGTCCCGGGATATGACACTGCCTGCTGCAATATTCGCGCCATCGCCGATCTTGACCGGGGCCACCAGGGCCGTATTGGACCCCACGAATACCTGGTCTCCGATGTCGGTCACATGCTTTTCATAGCCGTCATAATTGCAGGTGATGGTGCCCGCCCCGATGTTGGAGCCCGCTCCCACTTTCGCATCGCCGATATAGGCCAGATGGTTGACTTTGGCGCCCTTGCCGATGACGGCTTTCTTGATCTCGACAAAATTGCCGATATGGGCCTCTTCGCCGATCTCGGCGCCGGGCCTCAGCCGGGCGAAGGGCCCGATCCGCGCCCCTGCCCCGATCCTTGCCCCTTCGATATGGCAGTTCGCCAGAATATGAACCTTGTCGCCCACCGTGACAGCCGGCCCAAAGAATACATTGGGTTCGATCACCACATCGGCGCCCACCTTAGTATCGGCGGAAAAATACACCGTATCCGGCGCCACCAGCGTGGCGCCGCCAAGCATCGCCGCGCGCCGGTACCGGGCCTGCAATTCTCTCTCGATTGCCGCCAGCTGGACGCGGTCATTGACCCCCGCCACCTCCGCCTCCGGGCAGCTCACCAGGCCGACCCGGTGGCCCGCTTTTGCCGCCAGTTCAACCAGGTCGGTGAAATAGTATTCCTCCTTGGCGTTGGCATTCTTGATCTCCGGAAGGAGTTTCCACAACACCTCTGAATTCACCGCATAAATCCCGGAATTACAAAGGCTTATCTTTTTTTCCTGGGGTGACGCATCAAGCTCCTCGCGGATTGCGGCGATGCCGCCGGCAGGCGTCTTGAGAAGGCGCCCGTAGCCGTGTGGGTCAGCCGCCTCAAAGCCCAGAACGGCAACCGCCGTGTCCCGCTCCGCCGTGTCGGCCAAAGCCCGGATGGAGGCCGTCTGAATGAGCGGCACGTCCGCGTAAAGCACCAGAATCGTGCCGGAAAATCCTTCCAGGCTGGCCTTTGTCATGGACACCGCATGGGCCGTGCCCTGGCGCTCCTGCTGGATGGCCACCCGGCAGCCGGGAAAGCTGCGCTGGGCTTCCAGCCCCACGGCGTCCATGTCGGGCCCCACCACCACAACGGCCCGTTTTGGCGCAACTCCACTGGCCGCGGCCAGCACATGCCCCAAAAGACTGCGCCCGGCAGCCCGATGCATGACCTTGGGTTGGGCCGATTTCATCCGCGTCCCCTTGCCCGCCGCCAGGACAATCAATGCGATATCGGTCATTTGCGGAATCTGCCTCGCCCACCAAAACCCGTCATATTCGGCTCCTTTAAGACAATTGTGTGATCAGAGAATTAAACCCGAACACTGCCCTTGACCCCCCCGCGACCCGCAACTATGGTCCGCGCCAATCCGCGAAGGCTGACTCGTGGGCCCGTAGCTCAGTGGTAGAGCGTCTGACTTTTAATCAGTAGGTCGCGCGTTCGATCCGCGCCGGGCTCACCAATTACGCCGCCTTCAAAAACCGCTCCACCAGCCGGCCCCAGAACATGGGCCCCTTGACCAGCAACTCGTCATTGAAATCATAGCCTGAGTCATGCAGGGAGCGGCTCTTGCCGTTGCCCAGCCCGAAATAGCATGAGGGCACAACCTCCTGCATGAAGGCAAAATCTTCCGCGAACATGTAAGGCGCCTTGAGATCGACGCGCGCCGGGTCCTGCCCCAGTTCGATAGCCACTTCACGCACCAGTGCGGCATGTTCCGGCGTGTTGTAGCCTGGCGGATAGCTGATCCCCGGATTGTAGGAAATGTCGGCCTCGCAGCCAAATGACTTGGCCTGGAGGGCAACCAAAACTTCAATGCGCCTGCGGATCAGGTCCCGCGTGCCCTTGGTGCAGGTCCGCACCCCGATCTTCAATTTCGCATCGCCCGGAATGACGGTAGCAAGCGCCCCGGCATTGAAGGCGCCGACGGTGATGACCGCCGGTTCATGGGGATCAACATTGCGCGCCACGATGGACTGGAGCGCCAGGACAATTCCCGAAGCTGCCACGATGGGGTCCGCCGCCAGGTGGGGCAAAGCCCCGTGGCCGCCCAGGCCTTCGATGGTGATCTCGACAATATCGACCGCCGCCGTGATGGCGCCGGGCCGAACGGTGATCTGCCCCACCTCGTCGCCCGGAATGTTATGCAAGGCAAACACCGCGTCGCAGGGAAACCGTTTGAACAGCCCCTCATCGATCATCCGCCTGGCCCCGCTGATGTCTTCCTCCGCGGGCTGGAAAATCAGATGCACCGTGCCATCGAAGTTCTGCGTTTCGGCGAGATAGCGCGCCGCCCCCAGCAGCATGGTGGTGTGCCCATCATGACCGCAGGCATGCATCTTGCCGGCGGTGCGCGAGGCATAGGGCAAATTGCTGGTCTCGTGGATGGGCAAGGCATCCATATCGGCCCGGATGCCGATGGCTCGCCGGCTGTTGCCGTGTGTCAGCGTTCCAACAACGCCGGTTCCCGCAATTCCGGTTGTGACCTTGAAACCGATCCGGTTGAGTTCTTCGGCGACGATCTTGGCTGTGCGGAATTCCTCAAAGCAGAGCTCCGGATGCGCGTGCAGATCGCGGCGGATGGCTATGAGGTCTGGCTGGCTCATCGGCGGGTGGGTATCTGTTTCTCGATTCCGCCGAATGCCTGTGCAATGGCAAAGGTAAGGATCATGTAGATCACCATCACCAGAAGCAGCGGCGGGTAGATGATATAGGTCTCCTGGCGCACGCGGTCCGCCGCGCCGAAGAGATCCACCACCGTCACCAAAGCCGCGAGTGGCGTGGATTTCAAGGTGATAATGGTTTCGCCGCCCAGCGCTGGGATGGCGTTGCGGAAGGCGCGCGGCAGCCAGACCCGGCGCAGCACGCCCCAGGGCGACATGCCGAAGGCGCGCGCCGCTTCAAGTTCGCCTTTGGGGACCGAAAGGAAGGCGCCGCGCATGATTTCGCCTGCGTAGCCCGCTTCATTCAGGGCAAAGGCAAGTATAGCATAGAAGTAGCCCTCGCGCAGGATCGGCCAGAACAGGCTTTGCCGCAACTCGGGAAAGCTGGCGAGAATGCTGCCCACGCCATAGTAGAAGAGATAGAGCTGGATGAGTAGCGGCGTGCCGCGCATGACTGTGCAATAGGCGCGCGCCAGCCTGGCCAGCCATTTGGGGCCCGTCACCTGCACCAGCCCGATGGGCACGGCCAGAATAAGGCCGAATACCATGGATAGGACCAGGAGCTGGATGGTCAGGCTCAGGCCGTTAAGCAGCACGGGGAAATACTTGGGAAGCCAGCTCCAGTCCATGCCGCCCTCACGTCAACTTGGGTTGTCCCCGCCGGACATAGCTTTCGAGCCGCCCGAGGAGGTAGTTGGAGACGAGAGTCATGGCGAGATAGATGCAGCCGGAGACAAAATAGAACAGGAAGTACCGCTTGGTGAAGCCGGCGGCAATCTTGGTCACCTGTGCCAATTCGGCCGAAGCGCCCGTGACCGTGATTAAAGCCGTGTCTTTGACGACGATGAGCCAGAGGTTCGCCAGGCCGGGAATGGCATTCGGCAGCATGGCTGGCAATATAATGCGGCGGAACATCAGCGTGCCCGACATGCCGAATGCCCTCGCCGCCTCCACTTGTCCCATGGGGATCGCCTGGATGGCGCCGCGGATCACCTCGGTGGAATATGCCCCCTGTACGAAGCCCAGCACCAGAATGGCCGCCAGGGTTCCATTTATGTCGATAGGGCCATAGCCGAGAGCGACACCCAGTGCGCTGATGCCGCGCGTGCCCGCAAAGAACAGCAGGAGAATAAGTACAAGTTCCGGCACGGCGCGGATGACCGTGGTGTAGATATTGGCGATGAAGCGGGGCACGGGTCCGCCAAAGAGCTTGGCCATGGCGCCCAACTGCCCCAGGAGCAGGCCGATCAGAAAGGAAGAAATTGCAATCGTGAGCGTCAGCGCCGCGCCGCGCAGCAACTCGTCGCCAAAGCCTTTACGGCCGAATTCGAGAACCTCTGGGAACATAGCCACCAACTCAAATTGAAATGGCCGCCCATTCCCGAGCGGCCATTTCTGTGTTGCATCAGCCCTTCGGCGGCAGCGTCAGCGCGCCCTCAAGGCCGTACTTCTTGGTGAGCTCCTCGAAGCCGCCCTTGGCGGCGAGGGACTTGATCGCGGCGTTGATCTTCTCAAGCAGCGCCGTATCTTCCTTGCGCAGGCCCACGCCCACGCCGGGGCCAAGGACTTCCACGTCAACTGGAACGGCGCCGTAAAGTTCGCAGCACGCCTTGCCCTCGTCGCTCTGCAAGAACGAGTTCAGCGTCACGCCATCAGCCTGCACATAGTCCAGGCGGCCGGCGGCCAGGTCGGCGTTGGCTTCGTCCTGGCCCTTGTAGGTCTTGGAAACGGCGCCAGCCGGAACGAAGTACTTGTCCACATAGTTCGAGTGGGTGGTGGAGCCTTGCGAGCCGATGGTCTTGCCCTTGAAGGCTTCCGGCGCGATGTTCTTGTCGCCGCCCTTCGGTCCGATGATGACCGAGGCCGAGTTGTAATACATGTCCGAGAAATTGATTTGTTTCTTGCGTTCTTCGGTGATCGACATGGAACCGAAAATGCCATCCATTTTCTTTTCCAGCAGGGCGGGAATGATGCCGTCCCAGGCGATCGCGATCAGCGTGCATTTCTCGTTCATCTCGGCGCACAGCGCCTGCAGCAGGTCGTATTCCCAGCCTTCCCACTCACCCGCCGCGTTCTGCGAGGTGAAGGGCGGATAGGGTGCTGCGTCCGTGGCGAACACCAGGTCGGCCTTGGCGGAGGTCGCACCCATGACCATGGCTGCGGCTGCTGCCATCATAAATCTACGTAAAATCTTCATCCTAGTCTCCCTTGCTTGTTTGATGGTTTCCCGCCGCTGGCTTCAGTGACTGCCAGAGACGAATTGTTTGCAGCGCGCGCTTTTGGGCGCGCCAAACACCTGTTTTGGGGGGCCTTCTTCCTCGATGACTCCCTTATGCAGGTAAATGACGTGATTTGAAACATCGCGTGCAAATTTCATTTCGTGAGTGACCAGGATCATGGTGCGTCCCTCGTTGGCCAGATCACGGATGACTTTCAGAACCTCGCCCACCAGTTCCGGATCGAGTGCCGAAGTGGGTTCATCGAACAGCATGACTTTCGGTTCCATCGCCAAGGCGCGGGCAATGGCCACGCGCTGCTGCTGGCCGCCGGAAAGAAACGCGGGATACTGGTCCCGCTTGTCATAGAGGCCCACCTTGTGGAGAAGTTTTCCGCCGCGCTCGATGGCTTCGGCCTTTGAAAGTCCAAGCACATGCACCGGGGCTTCGATCACGTTCTGCATGACGGTCAAGTGCTGCCACAGGTTGAAACTCTGGAAAACCATGCCGAGCCTGGTGCGGACCCGCTCCAGCTGGCGCCGGTCGCTCGGATGCAGGTTGCCGTCCTTGTTAGGCTTCAGTGCAACCTCGTCGCCGGTTACCACGATCCGCCCCTTGGTCGGCATTTCGAGGAAATTGATGCAGCGCAGAAACGTGCTTTTGCCTGACCCCGAAGCACCGATCATGGAAACGACATCGCCCTCGCGCGCCTCCAGGGAAACCCCTTTCAAAACTTCCAGCTCGCCAAATCGCTTGTGCAGATCCTCAACCACGACGGCCATGGGCCGTTCGTCTGTCTTTGGCGCAGGACGTGCTGCCATTCCGTCTCCCCTTGGAGGGCTTGTGCCCTTCTCTCGGGGCTCACCTTAACACCGATTCCGGATTCCGCAATTCGCGAATTTTCTTAAACATTAATCTTAACAACCGCGCGACAAGGCCACGAATCTATTGTTTGGCGATCTGCGCCGCCTTTTGCACCAACACTTCCGCCTGGCGGATCGAGGCGTAGTCGATGAGACGCCCGTCAAGTGAAACCGCCCCTTTCCCCGCCTTAGCGGCTTCCTCCATGGCCACGAGGATGCGTTTTGCCCTGGCCACATCGGCCTCCGATGGCGACATGACCTGGTTGGCCAAATCGACCTGCGAAGGATGGATCGCCCATTTGCCTTCGCACCCCAATACTGCCGCCCGCAATCCTGCCGCCCGGAAAGCCTCCGTATCCGAAAAATTGCCAAAGGGCCCATCCACCGGGCGAAGCCCGTTGGCCCGCGCCGCCACCACCATGCGGGCAATCGCATAATGCCACATGTCGCCCCAGTGGGTCTGGCGCGCGCCATCCGCCAAAGGTTCAGTCAGCACGGCGTAATCGGCATTCGCCCCGCCGATCGAAGTTGTCCGCGCCTTGGTCGAGGCGGCATAGTCGGCCACCCCGAAATGCAACGACTCGTTCCGTTTGGACGCCGCCGCGATCTTATGGACATTCTGCATGCCAAGCGCCGTCTCGATGATCATCTCGAAACCCACCCGTTTCTTTCGCCCCTTGGCGGTTTCAATCTGTGTACAGAGCATATCGATCGCGTAAACGTCCGATGCCGTTCCGACTTTCGGAATCATGATCAGGTCGAGGCGCTCCGACGCCTGTTCGAGAACATCGACAACGTCGCGGTACATGTAGTGCGTATCCAGTCCGTTGATCCGGACCGACAGGGATTTGCGTCCCCAGTCAATGTCGCCGATCGCTTGGATGATATTCTTGCGCGCCTGCGCCTTGTCGTCCGGAGCGACCGCGTCCTCGAGATCCAGGAAAACCACATCGGCTGAGGATTTTGCCGCTTTTTCAAAGAGTTGCGGCTGGCTTCCGGGAACCGCAAGTTCGCTGCGGTTCAGCCGCGCCGGGGCCTGCTCAACGGTAAAAAAACTCATTGGTGTCTTCCTTCAATTGATGTTGCGTTGCACCCAAACTAGTCGCAAGTCACAGCCCGCCGCAATCCCCGTGCGACAATCGTTGCACTTTCATTTGCTCAGTAGGCGGATGAACGCGGGTTGTCCGGGCTGCCTTCCGCGCCTTGCGAGTAATGGAAGGCGATGGCCTGCGAGCGGTTCCTGAGGCCGAGTTTTTCATAGAGGTTGCGCAGGTGGAATTTCACCGTGTTGATGGATATGCCGAGTTCGCTGGCCAGTTCGGTGTTGGTGCGTCCGCGGGCCAGGGCTGAAAGCATCGTTTTCTCCCGCTCGGTCAGTTCCTCGCGCGGATCGCGCCTGAGCCCGCGCACATCGAGAAAAGGAAACACCATGCGGCCGGCGGCGACCGCTGCCACGATGTCGAGCAGCTGTTCGGGCGGCGTGTCGCGGGTGCAGAAGCCCGCGGCTCCCGCCGCCATCGCCCGGCGCGGAATATCCGGCTCATTGGAGGATGCATAGATCACCACCCGCGGCGGCTTGGGACGCTCACGCAGAATGGCCAGCAGGCGTTCCGCTCCCAGCAGGGGCAGCGACCAGTCGATGACGCCAAGCGGAACCGGGGCCCGCAGGCAGGCTTCGAGAAATCCCTCGGCGGTCTTCGACGAGGCCATCAGGCTGAAGCGCCGGTCACGCTCGAAAATTTCCGCCAGCGCCTGCAGCATCAATGGATTGGGATCGGCGAGGATAAGTTCAATTGGAGCTGTCATGAGAAAAAACTACCCTAACAGGCAGGTAAAGGCAATTGAAGCTTATGAATACTACCCAAATGAATAGCAAGATACCAATCCATTTGGATGCCAAAAGGCCAGTGCAAAGAATGTTTCCCTAAAATACCCACCCGTTCATATTCCTCCTGCGAATCCGGGACCAACCGGAAGTCATCAGGGAGAGTAGTATGCCGGGCATCAAGGGACTGTTCATTCCAGGGCCAACCAACGTTCCCCAGGCGGTGCGCCTGGCTATGGACGTCAGCATGGAGGACCAGCGCGCCCCCGA
>CAZRZB010000082.1:0-12438 GCA_964604435.1 uncultured Aestuariivirga sp.
TCCTGACGCCCATGGGCCAGGCCTGGTCCGACTCGAGCAATGTTCTCGTCATCTCGTCGGCCCTTGATGTCGGCGATGCGGCCCAGGGCCGTGGCCGCCTCCACGAAATGCTTGACCAGCGCGGCGCCGCGGCCACCGTCACCAGTCTCGCCATGCGCGCCTATACGCCAAAGGACGTGCGCGACTGCATCGCCCGCGCCTTCGCCAACTTCGCCTCCGCCAGGCCGCGCCCCGCCTATCTCGAAATTCCCCTCGATCTCCTGCAGGTTCCCGCCGGCGATGGCTGGACCGCCCGCGCCCTGCCCGCCAGGCCGCAAGCCCCGGCCTCGCAGGTTGCAGCCGCGGCCGCAAAACTCAACGGCGCAAAAACACCCGTCATCCTCCTCGGCGGTGGCGCCCTGGAGGCTGGCGACGTCGCCTGCCGGATCGCCGAGAAACTGGGCTGTTCAATCATCACGACAACCGCCGGGAAAGGCGCGGTGCGGGCCGATCATCCCCTCTGTCTCGGCTATTGCCTTGGCGATCCCCAGATCCAGGCGAAGCTTGTTGCCGCCGATTGCCTTCTCGCCGTCGGCACCGAGCTTTCCGAAACCGATTTCTGGTCATCGGATGTCCTGCTGGTCAAGAATCTCATCCGCATTGACATAGACCCTGCCGCCCTCGTCAGGCCCCATACGGCCGAAATTCCAATTCTGGGCGATGCGGCTGAAACCCTCGCCGCCCTCGCACCACTCATCACGGCGCGAACAACCACTCACCAGCTGAGTGTTCCGAAGGAAGCGGACGATGCGCTGCGCCTGATGCTGGGCAAGGTACTCGGCACCATTCGTGAAGCCCTGCCCGAAGACACGGTGGTCGCCTCCGACATGACCCAGATCGCCTATGCGGCCAACATCGTTTTCCCCATGCATGTACCCCGCACCTGGCTCCATCCCGTGGGCTTCGGCACCTTGGGGTTCGGCCTGCCCGCGGGGATAGGCGCCAAATTTGGCGTCGGCAGGAAACCCGTGGCGGTGCTGATCGGCGACTACGGCATCCAGTTCACCATCAATGAGCTGGGAACTGCCGCCGAACACAAGCTGCCCGTCGTCATCCTCATGTGGAACAACAACGCCCTCGGCCAGATCAGGGACGACATGGTAAGCAAGGGCATCCAGCCCAACGCCGTCACCTTGCGCAATCCCGATTTCCAGATGCTGGCAAAGGCCTATGGCTGCCATGCCGAAAAGCCTGCGTCTCTGAAAGCCCTTGCGGCCGCCATCAAGGCGGCGCTGGCGGCCGATGGCCCGACCTTCATCGAAATGACACCCGCCATGGTCAATGGCTGACGCCGCGGTCATTTTTGACGTCGATGGCGTTTTGCTCGAACTTACCCGCGCCGAGGAAGATGCTTTCTTCGCCCCTTTCGAGCGCCGCTACGGCCTGAAGAATCTGTCGCGTGACTGGAATTCCTATGCCATCCGCAACGATGAGGACATCGTCAGGGAAATCCTCCGCACTAACGGCCTTCCCGCCCATGCGCTTGAAGGCATCCTTGCTGACTATCTGGACGTTCTCGGACAGCGTCTCGAAAGCGGCGTGATTGAAACCATTGCCATCGCCGGTGCCGCGGAACTTCTGAATGGCCTCGCCGGCCGCGTATTGACGGGCTTTGCCACGGCAAACCTCCGCAGTGCCGCCGAACTTCGTCTGCGCCATGCCGGTCTCTGGAGCCACGTCTCCGCCCATGGCTTCGGCGCCGAGGGCGGTGGCCACAAGCGTGAAATTCTGGCCCGCACGATCGCCGCAACCGGCATTCCAAAGCACCGCATCGTCTACATCGGCGATAACCTCAATGATGTGGCCGCAGGCCTCGAAAACGGTGTTCATTTCATTGCTTTCAGCACCGATCCAGGCCGTCTGGAGGGGTTGAAAGAGGCGGGGGCCACAACCGTCAGCAACAATCATCTGGATACTTCCCGCCTGATCGGTCATCTATTGGCGGGATGAGTCGAAGCGAATACAAAGTGCGAAGTCAGCCTGGGATTTCATTGATGAACGAAGCGAGCCAGTTTTCTCTTCTCGGCACCCGCCGCTTCCTGCCCCTCTTTGTGGCCCAGGCCATTGGCGCCTTCAACGACAACGGCCTGCGCAATGCCATCACCATTCTCATCACCTTTGACCTCGCCGTGAACCATGGCTGGAACGCCACGCTCTTCGTGCAGGCCGGAACCGCCCTGTTCATCCTGCCCTATTTTCTCTTCTCGGCCATTGCCGGGCAGCTTGCCGACAAGCTCGACAAGGCCTTCATCGCCCGGCGCGTGAAACTCGCCGAGGTCGGCGCCATGGTCTTCGGCGCCGGCGCCCTGTGGCTGGACAGCCCCTATCTTGATCTCATGGTGCTGTTCTTTGCCGGCACCCTCGCGGCGTTTTTCGGCCCCATCAAATACGGCATCCTGCCGCAGTACCTGAAACGCGAGGAGGTCATCGCCGGCAACGCCATGATCGAGATGGGAACCTTCGTCACCATTCTCCTCGGCACCATGTTCGGCGGTTTTCTCGTGCTTGCGACAGAAGGACGGCAGATTCTTTCCGCCGCCCTCGTCGCCCTGGCGCTCCTCGCCTGGTTTGCCACAACCCGCATGCCGCCCGCCCCCTCGGCCAATCCCGAACTCGACATCGACTGGAATATCGCGCGCCAGACCGGAAAACTGATCGGCTATGCCCGCGAGCGCCACGACGTGTTCTGGTCCGTCATCGGGGCCTCCTGGTTCTGGTTCGTCGGCACCGTCCTGCTGGTGCAGTTTCCGGTCTTCACCAGGGACATCTTGCTGGCCAATGAGGATGTCGCCAACGCCTTCATCGCCACCTTCACCATCGGCATTGGCTTGGGCTCGATGATCACCAACCTTCTGCTGAAGGGCGAGGTCTCGGCGAAATATGTCCCCGTGGCCGCCATCATGATGACCCTGTTCCTCATCGATCTCTATTTTGCCGCAGGCCAGGTCAATGCCAGGCTCGATGGCACCATGCTCAATGGGATTGACGTGTTCTTTGCCGGCTGGGCGAGCTGGCGGGTGGCCTTCGACCTGTTCATGACCGCCTTCTTCGGCGGCATCTACGCCGTGCCGCTCAACGCCATCATGCAAACCCGCGCCGCCCCGCCCCGGCGTTCGCGGGTGATCGCCGCCAACAATGTCATCAATGCCATCTTCATGATTTCGGCCACCGTGGCTTCGGTCATCCTGCTGCAGTTCATTTCGGCGCGCGGCCTGTTTCTCTGCCTGGGCCTGGCAAATGCCGTGGCCGCCATCTGGATCTGCTTTCTCCTGCCCCAGGAAACACTGGCCAATTTTGCCCGGCAATTGTTCCGCCTGCTTTACCGCGTCGAGATCAAGGGCTTCGAAAACTACAAGGCGGCGGGCCGCCGGGCGGTGATCGTCGCCAACCATACCTCGTTTCTGGACGGCCCCCTGCTTTCGGCCTTCCTGCCCGACCGGGCGACATTTGCCATCAACTCCCACATCGCCAAGCGCTGGTGGGCGAGGCCCGCCTTCGCCCTGTTCGATCTGGCCCCCGTTGATCCCGGCAATCCCCTGTCGCTCCGCAGCCTCGTCGAGGCCCTGAAGAAGGGCAGGCGCGTGGTGATTTTCCCGGAGGGCCGCATCACCGTCACGGGAGCCCTGATGAAGGTCTATGAGGGGCCCGGTGCCATCGCCCAGATGGCCAATGCCAGAATCCTGCCGGTGCGCATCGACGGCGCCCAGTATTCCAAATTTTCCAGCCTGCGCGGCAAACTGCGTCAGCGCTGGTTTCCCAAGATCACCATCGCCTTTCTGCCGCCGGTGAAATTCGAGGCGCCGGAGGGCATGCGCGGCGCCCAGCTGCGCCAGCACCAGGCCGACAAGCTCTATGACGTGATGACCGACATGGTGTTCTCCACCTCCAATGCCGGCCAGACCCTGTTCGAAGCCCTGCTCGATGCCCGCGCCGTCCACGGCGGCAGGCACCGGATCGTCGAGGACATCCAGCGCCGGCCCATGACCTACAACCGTGTGATCACGGGCAGCTTCCTCCTTGGCCGCAAGCTTGCCAGGCTTGCTCCCGGCCAGAAGAATGTCGGCGTCCTTCTGCCCAATGCCCTTGGCGGGCTGTTGACGTTCTTCGGCCTGCAGGCCTTCGGCCGCGTGCCCGCCATGTTGAATTATTCTACCGGTGCCGTGAACATGTCGGCTGCCTGCAGCGCGGCCCAGGTCAGCACCATCGTCTCGTCGCGCAAATTCATCGAAACGGCGGAAATGCAGGGCGAAGTTGAAATCCTCGCCAGGACCTGCCGCATTGTTTATCTTGAGGACGTGCGCCAGAGCATTGGCAAGCGCGACAAGCTCTATGCCTTCCTCGCCAACCGCTTTCCCCGCCTGGCGCTGCGGCTCGCCAAGGCCGGCCGGGATCCCTCCAGCCCGGCCATCATTCTTTTCACCTCAGGCTCCGAGGGCGTTCCCAAGGGAGCGGTGCTCTCCCACCGCAATCTCAACGCCAACCGGCTGCAGGCCGCCGCCCGCATCGGCTTCAGTTCCCAGGATATTGTCTTTAACGTGCTGCCCATGTTCCATGCCTTCGGCCTGCTCGGCGGAACCCTGCTGCCGGTCCTCTCCGGCGTTTACAGCTTCTTCTATCCCTCGCCGCTGCACTACAAGATCGTGCCGGAGCTCTGTTACGACACCAATGCCACGGTGCTGTTCGGCACCGACACCTTCCTCATGGGCTACGCCCGCAATGCCAATCCCTATGATTTCTTCAGCCTGCGCCTGGTCGTGGCGGGGGCCGAGCGGGTGAAGCCGGAAACCCGTGAAATCTGGATGGAGAAATTCGGCCACCGGATTCTCGAAGGCTACGGCGCCACCGAATGTTCGCCCGTGCTTGCTCTGAATACCCCCATGCACAACCGCGCCGGCAGCGTCGGGCGCCTCCTCGATCGCATTGACTGCCGCCTGGAACCCGTCGAAGGCATTCCCTCCGGCGGCAGGCTCTATGTGAAAGGCCCCAACATCATGCTGGGCTATTTGCGCGCCGATAATCCCGGCGTGATCGAGGCCCCGCCCGACGGCTGGTACGACACCGGCGACATCGTGGAGGTGGACGCGCACCGTTTTGTCACCATCCTGGGCCGCGCCAAGCGCTTTTCGAAAATCGCCGGTGAAATGGTCTCCCTCACCGCGGTTGAAACCAAACTGCAGGAGGCTTTCCCCGGTGCGGGCTTCGCTGTCGTGGCTATTCCCGATGAAAAAAAGGGCGAACAGCTCATCCTGTTCACAACCCTGGCCCAGCCCGAGCGCACCGCTATTGCCGAGGCGCTGAAAGGCCGTGGCGCCTCGGATCTCATGGTTCCGAGAGTCCTGGTGCATCTCGACGAGATCCCGCTCCTCGGCACCGGCAAGACCGACTATGTCACCCTCACCCGCATCTCGCACGAGGGCGCCAATGGCTGAAGGCAAGGCCCGCCGGCTTGCCATGCGGCTGGTGGAGCAGGCCGCCGCCATCATGGGAGCTCCCCGCCTCATTCCCATCAGCTTTGCCCATATCGATGCCTGCTTCTACACCGGAAGGTCCCACCTCGATTTCGTGAAGTTTCTTCTCGAACACGGCGCAAAGCTCAGCGTGCCCACCTGGACCAACAACAGCGTCGCCAGCCCCGATGACGGGGGCTTGCGCCCGGAACGCGACGACCCGGAGATGGTGCGCGGGGCCCATGAACTGATGACGCTCTATGCCCAGCTCGGCTGCAAGCCCACCTGGACCTGCGCCCCCTACCAGCTTCCGGGCGGCCCGAAATTCGGCGACCACATCGCCGTGGGTGAATCCAATGCCGTGGCCTTTTACAACTCCGCCGTCGGCGCCCGCACCAACAAGTATGGCGACTATCTTGACGTGGCCTGCGCCATCACCGGGCTGGCCCCCTTCGCCGGCCTCCACACCGATGAAGGCCGCCTCGCCGATATCCATTTTTCCTGCGAGACCATTCCCGCGCCCTGGAAGCGCGAGAGCATGTTCTTCCACCTTCTTGGCCATCACCTGGGGCGCCAGGCGGGCCGCCGCATTCCCGTCATTTCCGGGCTTCCCAAGGAAACCACAGCCGACCAACTCAAGGCGCTCTGCGCCGCCAGTGCCGCCTCCGGCGGCGTGGAACTTCTGCATGTCGTTGCTGTCACGCCGGAAGCGCCGACGCTGGGCGCGGTGTTCAAATCCGGCGGGAAGATTGACATCACGCCCGAGCACTTGCGCGCCGCCCATCGCGAACTCTCCACCGCAAGCGATGGCCCCCTTGCCGCCGTTGCCCTCGGCACGCCGCATTTTTCCCTGTTCGAATTTGCCGGCCTGGTGGAGCTTCTGGGTGGCCGCAAGATCAGGACGCCAACCTTCATTTCAACCAGCCGCGGCATCCGCGAGATGCTGCTCGCCAAGGGCTGGCTGAAGATCCTGGAAGATGCCGGCATCACCATTCCCGTCGATGTCTGCACCTACTATTCGCCCCGGATCCAGGGCCTCAGGGGCCGCATCATGACCAATGCGGCGAAATGGGCCTACTATGCGCCGGGCATGCTGGGCGTCAAGGTCTGTTTCGGCAGCCTCAGGGAGTGCGTTGAAAGTGCGGTGCGCGGCGAGGTCTGGCGCGATCCCACCCTGTGGTTAAGCCCATGACCGTGCTTCACGCTGGCAGCGCCCAGGGCCCCATTCTCCTGCTTGATGAACCCTTGAGTTTCTGGGGCGCCTTCGATCCCCGCAGCGGAGTCATTATCGATATTCACCACCCGCAAAGAGGGCAAAGCCTCAAAGGCAGGATCCTCATGATGCTGGAAAGCCGGGGTTCCGGCAGCGCTCCCGGCGGCCTCGCCGAAGCCATCAGGCTTGGCACCGCGCCCGCCGGCATCATCCTGGTGCAGCCCGACATCAATCTCGCCATTGGCGCCGCCGTGGCCGAAACGCTTTACGGCAGGGCCTGCCCGGTGCTTGCCGTCACAGCACTGGAATTTCAGGATCTCTCGAAGGCCGCCTATTTGCATATCGCCCCCGATGGCAGCATCGGCGCCTCCCTCGACGGATGAGAAGTCCTCCGCTAGAAGGGCGCCCATGAAAACATCAGCCATCACCCAGCGCCTTGCCGGCCTCGGCTCCGACAAATGGGCCGTGCACATCGAAGGCAAGCGCCGCGCCGCGGCCGGCGAAGACCTGATCTTCCTGTCCATCGGCGAGCCCGATGCCCCGCCGCCCGCCGCCATCATGGATGTGGTGAACGCGCAGATGCGCGCCGGCCGCTACAAATATGCCGCCAGCCGCGGCGAATCCGATCTGCTCGACAGCCTCTCGGCGCACTATACAAAAAGCACCGGCCGCCCCATCAGCACCCGGCAGTTCATCTTCCTGCCCGGCACCCAGACCGCGCTGTTCGTGGCCCTGCAGGCAACCGTCGAGCTGGGTGAAGAAGTCCTGATGGCCGATCCCTACTATGCCACCTACGAGGGCGTGATCGCAGCGGCAGGCGGCATTGCCGTGCCTGTGGGCGTCGATCCCGACCACGGCTTCCACCTCAAGGCCGCCGATCTCGAGCGCGCCATCACACCGAAGACCCGCGCCCTCCTGCTCAACACGCCAAGCAACCCCACCGGAGCGGTGCTCACCCGCGACGAGGTCAGGGCCATCGGCGATGTCTGCGAGCGCTACGGCCTGTGGATCATCTCCGACGAAGTCTATGCCACCATGACCTATGGCAACACGGTCTTCGCCTCGCCCTTTGATGAGCCGCGTCTGGAGAAGCGCACCATCGTCGTGTCGTCGCTCTCCAAGTCCCATGCCATGCCCGGCTTCCGCTGCGGCTGGCTGGCGGCCTCGGAGGAATTCTGCGAAGCCACCCTGCCGCTCACCGAAACCATGCTTTTCGGCTCCCAGGCTTTTCTCGAGGATGCGGCGGCCTTCGCACTGGCCAACCACTTCCCCGAAGTCGATGCCATGAAAAAGAGCTACGAGCGCCGCGCCCGCGCCCTTGTTGCTGGATTGAAAGGTGCAAAGCACATTTCAGCCCGCATGCCCGAAGGCGGAATGTTCGTCATGGTCGATGTCCGCAAGACCGGCCTTTCCGGCGAGGACTTCGCGCGAAAACTGCTGGCCAAGGAAAATGTCGTCACCATGCCCGGCGAAAGCTTTGGCGCCGGCGGCGCCGGCCACTTACGCGTCGCACTGACCGCAAGCGAAACGCAGATCACCGAGGCGTGCAGGAGAATGGCAAGGTTGGCCTCCAGCATCTGACAAAGTGCAAGGGGCCCTCAAACCACCTGGTAGCCGAATTCTTCCGCCTGTTCGGTCAGCCATTCCCAGAAGCTTTCCGAGAAGCCGCGGAATACCGAGAGCTCAAAGGCGTCCTTGCCGGTGCGGGTGATGTGCACGCCCACATGGGCCATCTGGGTGAGCGCGCTCTTGCCGGTCTCGAATTCGCTCTCGTGCAGGTCAACCGGCGTGCCCTTGCCGAGCACCTTGCGCGCCCTCGGGCCTTCGATGCGGATGATCACCCGGCCATGGCTTTGGTCCGAGCACGAAGCGAGGCTGCCCAGTTTCCCAGCCACCTCCTTGTGGGATTTGCCCAGAACGAAATACTGCTCCGCCCCCGCCCACTGCACGCGCGCGCCGCGCCAGGCCTTGAGCGCCTCCGCCACGGCTTTGCCCTTGCCCTTGCGTGCAATGACGGTGACGATGTCAGCCGGGTGCTGCACCGAGAGGGTGACGCCCGGCGCGCCATGGTCGGCGCCAAAGCGCCCCTGGATGGCGATGTCGGCAAGCGGTGAAATACGGGTGAAGGACTCAGGCATGGAGCTTTTTGTTCTCCCTGTCGTAATGCATTGGATCGCAGATCACCCCAAACATGCGGATGTTGCGCACCCCATCGAAAATCTTGACCACCTCGCCGTGGCGCGCGCGGCCATTGGCGAGAAGCGCCAGTCCCACCCACATGTTGAGCATCGGCGACCAGGCGACCGAGGAAATATAACCCTGGTCGGCCGCCATCGACGGCGCATCGTTCTGGTTCAGGAGATGCGAGCCGGCGCGGATCCTGTCGGCCGCATCCAGCGGCCTGATCCCCACCACGCATTGCCGGTTCTTGTCCACAAGGCCTTCCCGGCCTGCCATCATCCGCCCGATGTAGTCTTTCTTGGTGGACATCATCTTGCCGAGGCCCAGGTCGGCCGCCGTGGTGGTGCCGTTCAGTTCGCCGCCCGCCACATGGCCCTTCTCGATGCGCATGATCGACAGCGCCTCGATGCCATAAGGGGTGATGCCGAATTCCTCGCCCGCCTGCATCAGGGCGCGGGCCACCATGTTTCCGTAATCCGCCGGCACCGCAAGCTCATAGGCATGCTCGCCCGAGAAGGAAATGCGGAACAGCCGGGCCTGCATCCCGCCAAGAATGCTGATCTCCCTGGCTGCGAGATAGGGGAAGCTCGTGTCATCCAGGGTGATGCCATCGACGATCTTCTGCAAAGTCGCCCGCGCCTTAGGTCCCGCCACCGCCATTTGCGCCCACTGCTCGGTCACCGAGACATACTGCACGTCAAGCTCCGGCCAGTGGGCCTGGTGGCAGAATTCCATGTGGCTCATGACCCGCGCCGCATTGGCCGTGGTCGTCGTCATCAGGAAGTGATCGGCGGCGAGGCGCGAGGTCGTGCCATCGTCGAACACGATGCCGTCTTCGCGCAGCATCAGGCCATAGCGCGCCTTGCCCACATCGAGCGTCGAGAAAGTGTTGCAGTAGAGCCGGTTGAGAAATTCCGCCGCGTCCTTGCCCTGCACGTCGATCTTGCCGAGGGTCGAGACATCGCACAGGCCGACGCGCTCGCGCGTCGCCAGCACCTCGCGCGAGGCAGCTGCCAGCCAGTCCTCGCCCTCGCGCGGAAACCACGAGGAGCGCATCCACAATCCCGTCTCGACAAAGACCGCGCCCAGTTCATCGGCCCAGTCATGCAGCGGCGTCTTGCGCACCGGCTGGAAATGATGCCCAGTGAAGGGTCCGGCAATCGCCCCGAAGGAAACCGGGGTGTAATAGGGGCGGAAGGTCGTGGTCCCCACCTGGTCCATGCTGCGGCCCGTGGCCTCCGCCAGGATGGCGATGGCGTTCACGTTGCCGAGCTTGCCCTGGTCGGTGGCCATGCCCGCCGTGGTGTAGCGCTTGGCCAGTTCGATGTCGCGGTAGCCTTCCCGCGCCGCCAGCGGCAGGTCCTTGGCGGTTGAATCATTCTGGTAGTCCACGAAGGCCTTGCCGGTGGACTGCTTCACCCACCACAGGGGGGTAACGGCAAAAGCCTCGTCGCGGCATTTGGGAATTGCAGGTGTCTTGCCCTTCAGGGTGCCAGCCCGCGCCCCGTCGGCGAGGCATTCCGAAAGCAGCATCCGGCCCGCCGCCGCGCCTGCGGCCACGAAACCGTCACCAACCGCAGGCGGCACGAAGCCGGCAATCCGCTCATCCCATTTTGGCCTGGCGCCCTGATGGCACATCAGGTTGACGATGGGGCTCCAGCCGCCGGACATCGCCAGCCCGTCGCAGGGAATGGTGCGGTGGTCGGCGAGTTCGACGGCGTTCACCCGCTTGCCGCCTTTAACATTGACGATCACGCCGCCGCGGATGACCGGAACGCCGCCCGCATCGGCTTTCGATTCGCCCCGCGAATCGATGATCACTTCCACATGCACG
The DNA here is from genome assembly GCA_964604435.1 of uncultured Aestuariivirga sp. Classification (GTDB taxonomy): domain Bacteria; phylum Pseudomonadota; class Alphaproteobacteria; order Rhizobiales; family Aestuariivirgaceae; genus Aestuariivirga. The sequence continues at coordinate 10,715 of CAZRZB010000082.1, forward strand.
CCCTGGGCCCGCATGTCGCGTGCCGTGCGGTAGCCCGAATCATTGTTGGTGAACACCGCGATGGAGCGTCCCGCCGCGGCGGCATAGCGGTTGGCGTAGGTCCGCATCGCCGAGGCCAGCATCACCCCCGGCACGTCATTGCCGCCAAACACGATAGGCCGCTCTTCCGCTCCCGTAGCCAGCACCGCGCGCTTGGCCATCATCCGCCAATAGCGCTGCCGCGGCTCGTAGGGGCTGGGTTCCAGCACATGGTCGTTCACCCGCTCCACGGCGCCGAAGATATTGCCGTCATACCAGCCGAAAATCGTGGTGCGCGGCATCAGCGTGACATTGGCCATGGAACCGAGTTCGGCAATGGTGGCCGTGGCCCAGGCCTGGCCCGATTGCCCGCCGATCTCCTCCTGCTCAATGAGCAGGGAGCCGCCCAGCGCCGCGCTTTCGTCGGCAAGAATGACGCGGGCCCCTGCGCGCCCCGCGGTCAGCGCCGCCATCAGGCCCGCAGGCCCCGATCCCACCACCAGAAGATCGCAATGGGCATAGGCCTTTTCATACTTGTCCGGATCAGCTTCCTTGGCCGCCGTGCCGAGCCCCGCCGCCTTGCGGATGATCGGCTCGTAGATCTTTTCCCAGAAGCTCTTGGGCCACATGAAGGTCTTGTAGTAGAAGCCTGCCACGAACATCGCCGAGGCCAGTGAATTCAGCGCCCCCACGTCGAAGTTGAGCGAAGGCCAGCGGTTCTGGCTCCGCGCCACCAGGCCGTCATAGAGCTCGATCATCGTGGCACGCGTATTGGCTTCCTTGCGTGCCCCCTCGCGCAGCTCCACCAGCGCGTTGGGCTCGGAACTGCCCGCCGAAATCACGCCGCGCGGCCGGTGATACTTGAACGAGCGGCCCATCAGATGCACGTCGCTGGCAATCAGCGCCGAGGCCAGCGTGTCGCCGGCAAAGCCGCTGAAGCCCTTGCCGTCGAAGCTGAAGTTCAGCACCGTCCCGCGGTCGATCAGGCCGCCCTTGTTTAAGCGAAAACCCGTCATGCCTTTGCCCGCTTCTTCGCGAAATCGCGCGCCGTCACCGCGCTGAATACCGCATGGGTTTCGGTGTCGCGCGTCACCACCAGCCAGGCCCGGCAGCCGCCGGAATGGTGGATATATTCATTGAAACGGCCCTTCGGATTGTCGCGCAGGTAGACGAAATCGTACCATTGCTCCATCGCCGCGGGCTCGGTTGAAGTCGGCCTCTGCACCGAGGCGTCGCCGTTGAAGGTGAACTCTTCCACCGGCCGGGTTCCGCAATGGGGGCAGTTTATGAGCATGATTCTTCCCTCATCCTGAGGTGGCCGCAAAGCGGCCCTCGAAGGATAGCCGCTTGTCCTGACGCAAGACCCTTCGAGACTCGGTCCCTTGGACCGAGCGCCTCAGGGTGAGGGATGTGGCGGAAATTTTCCATCAATGCAAATTGGGCGTGGCGCCCTGCCCCTTTTCATCGATCATGTAGCCCCGGCGGAAACGGTCGAGCCGGTAGGCCGCATTCAGCTTGTGCGGCTCGTCGCGCGCAATCGTATGGGCAAAACACCAGCCCGATGCCGGGGTTGCCTTGAAGCCGCCATAGCACCAGCCCGTGTTGAGGTAGAGCCCGCCGACCGGGGTCTTGTCGATGATCGGCGAGCCGTCCATCGACATGTCCATGATGCCGCCCCAGGAGCGCAGCACCCGCACCCGCGCCAG
>CAZRZB010000083.1:0-12323 GCA_964604435.1 uncultured Aestuariivirga sp.
TTCGGCATCCAGCGCAGAGCCTCTGACGAACCAGGGAAAGGTTCGAAAGACCGGTCAAACGTAAGAGCGGAGACACGGGAAGACGGAGCTCATTCTCCTGTCTGGCACGCCAGACCTTCCGTTCAGCCCCCGGCTGGGTGGTCGAAGTTGGGGGGTGTATGGCGGAAAAGGGATTTGGGCGCAAGAGGCTGGGATCGCGGCCTTGACAAAACGTGTCATTTTTGACACAATCGGGTTGCATGTTCAGCCGCGCCAAGAAACTGCAGGCTCGTTTCTATGCCCTTCCGTCCGGTCGAAAGCCAGTGCGCGACTGGATTTTGGCGCTTGGCAGGCATGACCGCGTGATTGTGGGCAAGGACATTCAAAAGGTCGAATTCGGCTGGCCGATTGGGATGCCGTCATGCAGGCCCCTGGGAAGCGGCCTTTATGAAGTGCGGAGTGATTTTTCCGATGGCCGCATAGGCCGTCTGATGTTTTGCATTGTGAAGAGTGAAATGGTTCTTTTGCATGGTTTCGTGAAGAAGTCACAGAAGGCCCCGGCCAAAGACATTGAATTGGCGCGCAACCGCCAGAAGGAGATCATGTGATGGAAAAAGCCAAAAAGGGCAGCATCGCCCGCGACGAGACCTTTGACGAATTCCTCAGCCAGCAGGGGCTGCTCGCCGAGGCAGAAGAATTGGCCATCAAGGAATTGATTGCCGAACAAATTGTTGCGGCCATGGAAAAGCAGGGCATCACCAAAACGGCCATGGCGACACGCATGCATACCAGCCGCCGCCAACTGGAACGGTTGCTCGATCCGGAAAACCCCTCGGTGACGCTATCGACACTTCGCAGGGCTGCGACGGCTGTGGGGAGGAAGTTGCGGGTGGAGTTGGCTTGAGAGCAAAGTGACCTATTCCCCACTATGACCTCATCCATGAGTTAGGCCTGTTCAGGTTTTGATCGGGGTTGGAGCAGTCTGCAAATTCGACTGGTGTGATCCATTCCCGTACAAGGGGCATCATTTGGGAAAAATAATACTGTCTCACCTGCGGGCTTTTTTGGGTCTCGGCGGGCTGGCGGTTACGGTTGCCATGGCCGGGGTGGCCTCATCGCGCAGGACCAGCCTGCGCAGGATGCGGCCGACGATGGCGCCTAGCCCCAAGAAAACCACGGCGAGGTTGATGATCCAGCCGAGGAAGGGGATGAAGTTCAGCAGGGCGATGGCAATGAGGCCTACGGCGAGAGTGAAGATGCGGCCCGCAGCAGTTGTCGGTGCCTCGCGGAACGAGGCGAGGACGCGGGTCGAAAGGGCATAGGCGCCGACGATGTAGCCGGCGATCCAGAACGACATGATGGCCAGCATGGCGATGGGGATCAGGGGAATGCCGATGAGCGTCATGGCGCTCACCGGCACCAGGCCGATCGAGGCGCTGAGGCCCAAGACACCCAGGACCATCGAACGCACGGGCGCGGCGATGGCGTCATCCTTCAGGCGCTCCATCCGGTCGGGCATGAAGGCAAACAGCACGGCAGCCGCCACCACCAGGAAGGCGATGCTGAAGATGACGGCAAAGAGCACGGCGAAGAATGTCGGCCAGAGGCGCGGCATACCGCGCTGCATGGTGTCGCTTACGGTTCCCACGGTATCGGTCACGTCAAGCTTTTCAAAGTGAACCCGGTCCGGGGAAATGACGCCGGCGGGAATCTCCAAGGGCGCCCTGGCGGAATAGGTGAGCGTGCCGTTGATCTTCGCGGCGGGGCCAAACTCGATTTTTCCGACGGTGAGCCGGGCATCGCCGGCGATTGTGTTATTGAGGGTGAGGGAACCGGCGGCGGCCACGAGGCTTCCGGCTATGGGCCCGTCAAGCTCGAGGGAGCCGGCGCTGAGGCGGGCGTTGCCCGCCACCGGGGCCGTGTCGCGCAAGTGGATGTTGAATCCCGCCGCGGTGAGGTCTTCACCGATGGGCTGGGCGAAATCCAGGGAGAAGCCACCGGCATAGACATCGCCGCCGACCGGGGCATCGATATTCACATCGAAGCCCGCGGCAGTCACATCCTTCTCGACCCGGCCGGTGAGGGTGGCGGAAAAGCCCGACAGGAAAGCATCGCGCGGGCTTGCTTCAGCGAGCGTGGCGCTGGTGCCTGAAACATAGGCATCGCCGCCGATGTTCAGGCGCTCACCGGCTTGCGCCTGTCCGGACAACAATGCGGCAACAACAACTGCAACAGCAAGATAGTTTGACATGGCGCAATCCTTTGCTGAATTTTGCGGAAAGCTACACGGCGGGCGGACAGCCCGCATTGATGCCGATCAACGGAACTGCGGCTGGCCCCACCATGAAGCGCAGGTCTAATTCAAATACCGGCGCTTCAGATGTTCGGTGAAGTATCTGGCCTGCAGGGTTTCGCCGGTGGCGGCGCGCATCAATTCCGGCGTCGAGAGGGTTGAGGCCTTGGTCCAGATGTTGCTGCGGCGCCAGTCGTTGATCGTTTCGAAACGGCCGTGGCGCAGGTCGTCTTGCACGCCGGGGTGGGCGCGCGCGACGGCGGCCCATTGCTGGGCGGCCATCATGGCGCCGAGGGTGTAGCTGGGGAAATAGCCGAAGGCGCCGGAGGGCCAGTGGACATCCTGCATGGGCCCATCCCTGGGGTTGTCGAGGGTGGAAAGGCCGAGGTACTCCCTCATCTTCGCATCCCAGATTTCCGGCACATCCCTTGCCCCGAGATTTCCGCCGATCAGCTGCTGCTCGATTTCAAAGCGCAGGATGACGTGCAGCGGATAGGTGGCCTCGTCGGCATTGACGCGGATGAGGCCGGGCTCGATGCGGTGGACATGGGCGAGGATGTCTTCAAGGCTCCAGCCGGCGATTGCCACTTCACCCAGATGCTCGCGCAGCCTCGGCATGGCCCATTCCCAGAAGGCGGGATTGCGCGCCACCTGCATCTCGACAAACAGGCTCTGGCTTTCATGGGCAGCCATGCCGCGGGCCTTGCCCACGGGCCAGTGGGCCCATTCCTTGGGCAGGCCCTGTTCATACAATCCGTGGCCGGTTTCATGGAGGATGCCCATGAGCGAGGAGAGGAATTCGTTTGTGGTGTAGCGCGTGGTCATGCGCACGTCGCTGGGCACGCCGCCGCAGAAGGGGTGGTGGGAAACATCGAGGCGGCCATGGGCGAAGTCGAAGCCCACGGCCTGCATCATGGCTTCGCCGAGGGCTTTCTGCCTGTCGATGGGGAAGGGGGCGTTGAAGGGCTTCGCCGGATTCCTGGCGCGGCGTTGGTCTTGCGCGGCGAGGGCTTCCGGGATGAAGCCCTTGAGAAAGGTCTTGAGTTCACTGAAAACGGGCGCGATGTCGGCGGCGCGGCTGCCGGGATCATACTGCTCGATCAGGGCATCATAAGGGGCGAGCTTGAGGGCTTCGCTGCGGCGCTGGGCCTCTTCGCGGGCGAGGCTGACGATGCCGGCAAAGGCGGGGAGAAACTCCTTCCAGTTTCCCGCGGGGCGGAGTTCACGCCAGAGCTGCTCGGAGCGCACCCGGGCCGCCACCTGGCGGCGGACGAAATCCGACGAGAGGCAGGTGAGGTTGCGGTAGCTGCGCTCGAATTCGGCGAGCGCGGTTTTCTGCATGGTGTCGAGGTCCGCCTGGCGGGCTTCGGCAATCCAGTCGGCGATTTCGGGGGCGGCAGCCAGTTCATGGTACAGGCCCGCCAGCATCGCCATGGCCTCGGCGCGCTTTTCGCCGCCGCCCGCGGGCATCTGCACGGCCTCATCGACACCGAGCATGGACTGGGCATGCTCAAGGGCTTCAAGTTTCCGTCCGAGTTCGTCGAGTTTGGTGAAGGACATGCAGGAGAACCTCTGGGGCTGGTGGATCATTTTCAATTGTCGAATGGACGTGACGGCGGTTGCAATAGCATACTCTCCATGGCGCCGGGGAAGTTGACTTGCAAGGCAGATGACGTAGGGATTTCTCCGATACAGGCGGCTTTGGGCGAATCAGGGGCAGGGCATTGAGCTTCCGGATTTCAGACGGTTGGCCCCTGGCCTTGGTGTGCAGCGGGTTTCTGGCCCTTGCCCTGGTGTTCCACAGCCTGGTGCCACTGCCTTCCGATGTCTCGTATTTCGTGCTGGCCGACGCGCGCATCCTGGATGGGGCGGTGCCCTATGTGGATATCATGGAGACCAATCCGCCGCTGGCGTTCTGGTTGACCATGCCGCCGGTCTGGCTGGCGCGCCTTCTGCACCTGCCTTCACACATCGTCTTTGTTGCCTATGTCTGCCTGATGATTGCGGCGGGGCTCGCGGTGACGCGCCAGGTTCTCCGCTCGGCCGGAGAAACTTCGGAGAACACAATCCTGCTTCTGCTTGCTTCGGCTGCGGCGCTCACGCTTGTGCCGGCGGAAGCCTTCGGCCAGCGTGAGCATTTCGCGGCGCTGCTTCTGCTGCCCTATCTGGCAGCCGCGGCGCAATTGGCGGAAGGGCGGAGCCCTGGGACAGCACTTTGCATTCTGGCGGGCGTGCTGGGCGGGACGGGCATGGCCTTCAAGCCCTTTCTGCTGGCTATCCCGGCGCTGGTTGAAGGGTTCCTGCTGTGGGACAGGCGGGCGTGGCGGCAGCTGTTCCGCGCCGAGACCCTGGCCATGGCCGGTGTGCTTGCGGCCTATCCGGTCCTCGTCTGGCACTTCACACCGGAATACTTCGGCGCGATCGTGCCGTTGGCACTCAAGACCTACGGGGCGTTTGAAGTCTCCTACTTCGAGGCCCTGTGGCGCCAGCCTGTGGTGGTGTTTGGATTGTTCCTGGGCGTTGCGGCCTATTTGACTGAGCGCAGCAATCCACCGCGCCGGGGCAATCGGGTGTGGCTGGCAGCCAGCGCAGGAGGATTTGTCTGCTATCTCGTGCAGGCCAAGGGCTGGCCCTTTCAGCTTCTGCCGGCCCTGGTCTTTGCTGCAATTCCATTGCTGGCGAATGCTGCCCGCTTACCCAAAGCCATCGCCCGCGCCGCAATACTTGCGTGCTTTGCTATTGTCGTGGCCAAAGGATTCTCGCTGTTCGTGAGTGCGCAAAATCAACGGATTGCCTATGCCGACGGACTGCTGGCGGGGCGCAAGCCGCAGCGCCTGATGGCGCTCACCTATGATCTCGGCCTTCTGTTTCCCTATGTCGAAACACGGGGCATTGTCTGGTCCGGGCGGTTTCAATCCCTGTGGATGATGCCCGCCGCCGCCAGGGACCTGCTGCCCACTGAGCAGCGTGATGCGGTTGTCGCCCAAACGGCCGCGTTCGTGGCCCAGGACCTGAACCGCTGGAAACCTGATGTTGTTATTGTCGACCGCCGGTCCGATACGCCCCGGCTGCAGGGGCATGAGATCAAGTACGTTGCGTGGTTCAGCCGTTCGCCGGATTTCGTGCAGGCCTGGAGTTCCTACCGGCTGGTCAATTCAGATGGCCACTTTGAAGTCTGGGCGCGGCAGTAAGGCGTAATCGCCAAAAGCCGGGGAGCCGGACATCACGCCTTCGCCTTTTCCATTTCGCCCACAAACCTGGTGAAGAGGTAGTGGCTATCCTGGGGCCCGGGGGAGGCTTCGGGGTGGTATTGCACGGAGAAGACGGGGTGACCTTCGAGCGCCAGGCCGGCGTTGGAGCCATCGAACAATGAGATGTGGGTTTCGATGACGCCTTGCGGCAGCGTGGCGCGGTCCACGGTGAAGCCGTGGTTCATCGAGGTGATCTCGACCTTGCCGGTGGTGAAGTCCTGCACCGGATGGTTGGCGCCGTGGTGGCCCTGGTGCATCTTCTTGGTCCTGGCGCCGAGGGCGAGCCCCAGCATCTGGTGGCCGAGGCAGATGCCGAAGATGGGTTTGCCGGAGGCGATGAGCTTCTGGATTTCAGGCACGGCGTATGCGCCGGTGGCGGCAGGATCGCCCGGGCCATTGGAGAGGAAAATGCCGTCGGGGTTCATGGCCAGGATGTCCTTCGCCTTGGCGTCGGCGGGAACCACGGTGACGTCGCAGCCGACGGAAGTGAGGCAGCGCAGGATGTTGCGCTTGAGACCGTAATCGATGGCCACGACCTTATACTTGCCGCCGTCGGCGCGGGTGTAGCCCTTGGCCCAATCCCATTCCTTCTCGTCCCACTCCAGGCGCTGGGTGAGGGAAACATCCTTGGCGAGGTCGAGGCCTTCGAGGCCGCTCCAGGCCCTGGCCATGGCGGTGAGTTTCTTCACATCGAACTTGCCCTTGGGATTGTGGGCGACGACGCCATTGGGCATGCCCTTGTCGCGGATCAGATTGGTGAGTTCGCGGGTATCGACTCCAGACAGGCCGATGATGCCGCGGGCCTTGAGCCATCTGTCGAAAGGCTTGCGGGAGCGGTAGTTGGCGGGCTCGGTGACCGGGGCCTTGACGATGCAGCCCTTGACCGCGGCGGAGGCGGCGAGGTTGGTGGTTTCGAGGTCGTCGTCATTGGTGCCGACATTGCCGATGTGGGGGAAGGTGAAGGTGACGATCTGGCCGGCATAGGAGGGGTCGGTGAGGACCTCCTGGTAGCCGGTCATGGCGGTGTTGAAACAGACCTCGCCCACGGCCTCGCCCTCGGCGCCAAAGCCCTGGCCCTCAATGACCGTGCCATCGGCCAGCACCAGCAGGCCGGTGACGCGGGGGCTTTCCCAATCGCTGAACACTTTGCGCGGGCGGGCCTTGGCCTTTTTCGGGCTGGTCATCATGGAATCTCCGGGAATTTGGCGATGTATGATGGAGCGGGGCGCTGGCGTCAAGGTGCCCGGGGGGCTGCTCCGGGGGTGCTGCTCCTATTTCGGCTTCCGGGCCGGTTTGGGCTGATAATCGCCCACCGGCTGGCGCAGGGAGACGGTGAGGCGGTTCCAGCCGTTGATGACGATCACGGCGAGGCTGAGGTCAACAGTTTCCTTCTCGCTGAAATGGCGGCGCAACTCGTCATAGATAGGGTCTTCGACATCGCCGCGCAGGGTGGTGAGCGCCTCGGTCCAGGCAAGGGCGGCGCGCTCCCGGGCGCTGTAGTAGGGCGCCTCGCGCCAGGCCGACAGGCCGTAGAGCCGCTGTTCGGTTTCGCCGGCGGCGCGGGCCTCCTTGGTATGCATGTCGATGCAGTAGGCGCAGCCATTGATCTGCGAGGCGCGGACCTTGACCAGTTCGAGCAAGCCGTGCTCAAGGCCGCAGTCCTCGACATAGGAATTCAGCCGGTCCATGGCGGCATAGCCCTGGGGGGCGGCTTTGGCGTAGTCGATCCGTTGCTTTCCGTTCATCTCTTCCTCTTCCTTCTCCGGCCAGTTCCGCCACTGCCTACCAGGTTTTCCGGATGGCCTCGATCTCGCTGCACAAGGCCGCGGTTTGCGCCTTGTCGAGCGCGCCGAAGGACAGGCGGCAGCGCCACTCCTCCTGGAAGGCCAGGCTCCCCACATTGCCCTTGGCCTTTTCGGCGGTGTAGCCATCGGCCTCGGCGGTGGAGGGCAGGACGATGCCGATTGCATCCTGATCACCGGTGCGCGTCATCCAGCGCACGGCGCGCGGCAGTTCGGCGGGGCGGTGGCTGACCACATCGCTGGTGCCGTCGGCGTGAATCTGCAGGCTGTGGGCGAGGCCATCGCCAGCGCTTCGATAGTCGAGGCCCATGACCAGTTCGGGATCGACGGCGCGGCCTGCCACAATGGCGCGGTGGCGGGCCGGATCGGCTTTGAGTTCGGCGATCAGCTGGACGTGGGAGGCGGTGGGAGTGAAGAATTCCGGCAATTTGCTCCGTACACGGATATGCTGGGCGCCGTCGGGAACCGTGTCGAGAAGAACGCCGCCATCGGCGGGGCGGAAATTGAGGTGGGCGAGATACATGAGGTCCATGGGGCGATGGGACAGGTTGCGGATGGCGAGTTCCATATGGATGCGGGTGGCACCCGCATGGAGCTTGAGCAGCGGGGTTGCCAGATAGTTGCTGGTGAAGGCCACCTTGTGATGATAGCTGCCGGTGAGGCCCATGAAGGGGCCATGCTCATCCTCGCCGATGAGCAGGGCGGCTTTCTGGTATTTTGCATTCGGCAATTCGCCATGGAGCGGATGGGTGTCGCCCGGGCCGGGGTTGCCCATGGCGGTGGCGCCGCAATGGAGAAGGAAGGCGCCGTAGTTCTTGAGATAGTCGCCGGTGTCGACCGGTTCATCGAACATGCTGCGCATGGTGAGCCTGCGGCCGAGAAACTCGGCGTCCCAGATCTGCTGGCCATGGTAGGGCAGCAGGGTGATCACGCCTGCCCCATTGCGGAGGCGCAGCGCGGCCACACCGGAAGGGTAGCGGAAAATGGAGGCGGTCAAGCCGCCATGGTGGGCCAATGTGGTTTCGGCGCTGGGAAAATGAAGCTGGCCGAGATCGATGACTGCCGGTTCCGTTGCCATGGTTCTTCGTCTCTCCGTTTTCTCAACCCTTGATGCTGCCGCGTGCAGCCATTTGCAAGCCCCGGGGCCATGGTTGCGCCAGGGGCGAGAAGCTTCTATCTAGCGGTTTTCCACAAGGGGATGAATGCCATGAGCCTTCGCGCCAAGATCAATGACGACCTGAAGACCGCCATGAAGGCGGGCGACAAGCGCCGGATTTCAACGCTGCGCCTGATGAATGCGGCGATCAAGGACAAGGACATCAACAGCCGCACCGACGGCCATGATTCCCTGCTGACGCCGGACGCGGGGTTGATCGACCTGTTCGCCAAGATGGTGAAGCAGCGCCAGGAGAGCCTTGGCATGTATGAGCAGGGCGGCAGGCCGGAACTGGCGCAAGCTGAGCGCGAGGAGATCGAGGTGATCCAGTCCTACATGCCCAAGCAGCTTTCCGACGACGAGGCGAAGGCGGCGGTGGCGGCGGTGATCAAGGCGGTGGGGGCGGCAAGCGTCAAGGACATGGGCAAGGTGATGGCGGAACTGAAAGCCAAGTACGCCGGCCAGATGGACATGGCCAAGGCCGGCGGGATCGTGAAGGGGCTGCTGGGGCAGTAGCCAACGCTCCATGGTCGGGCTTGACCCGACCACCCAGCCTTCGACTGGCTCAAATCAGAACTTTACAGTTCAATTCTGGCGATATCCCTTTCAGGGAGTTGTTTGGGCGACCGAGTCTGGGTGGTCGGGTCAAGCCCGACCATGGAGAAGTTTTGGACTGCACATCACGCGTTCGCGTGAGCGCCTCAGCATGAGGGGAACCAAACAATTTTCGTTAACTACTTGCCTGATTTCTTGCCAAGTTCATGTTCCACATAGGAACGCAGTACGGCGTTCATGCGGGTTTGGTAACCGCGTCCGTTCGATTTGAAGAATGCAAACACATCGGCGTCAACACGCAGACTCACTGGCAGTTTGCCTTTGGGGTAATAGATTTTGGCCTTTGACCAATCGAGATCAAGTGGCGCCGCATCGGGGTCGTTGGCGACGGCGCGGGCCACATCTTCTTCGGTGAGGGCATCAAACCTGGACCAGTCGGTTTTGCGTGGGGGCAAGCGTTTAAGGTCTTCAACCGAAATACGCACCATACCGTTGGCGTTCGGACGGAGCAGCTTTTCGCGCAGAGATGATTCTGATGTTTTCGCGCCTTTGCGTGAAGACGACGACAAGCGTTTTGGTTCCGGCGAGGCCGATTGCAACATACCTGTCTTCTGTTTCGTGGGTTTCGTGCCGCGCGAGAATCCCGTTCCCAAAGATTTGCGCGGCTTCTTCGAAGCCGACACCGTGTTTGCGCCTGTTGCTTTTTGCTTTTTCATCATGCCACTCGAACCCCGCAAACTCGAATTCGAGCACTTCCCAATCCTGGCTCATTCTTCACCTTCAAAATCAATTGAACAAAATTGAACATTTCTGTCACCTTGCATTGCTTGGAGAAGTTGCCGTCGTTGATTTTGAGAGCGAATTGCTTAGGCAGCGATCAAGCCTTCTCGAACTTGATTGCTTTTGTATATACATTTGTCATGGCACTTTGTCAACATATACCTGAATTGCCCATTTCTTGTTCTTTCCCCAGCAGCAACGCGGCGCTATGAGAGGGCCATGCGGTTTCCACCTTCATTCCTGGACGACATTCGCGGGCGGGTGAGCATCTCCTCGGTCGTCGGGCGGCGCGTGGCCTGGGACCGGCGCAAGACCAATGCGGGGAAGGGCGACTACTGGGCCTGCTGCCCTTTCCACAATGAAAAGTCGCCCTCCTTCCACGTGGATGACCGCAAGGGGCGTTACCATTGTTTCGGCTGCAAGCAGTCGGGCGACATTTTCACCTTCCTGGTCGAGAAGGAGGGGGTGAGCTTTCCGGAGGCGGTGGAGCGGCTGGCCCAGGAGGCGGGCCTGCCGATGCCGCAGGTGTCCGAAGCTGATGTGAAGCGCGAGGAGGTGCGCGCAAGCCTTTATGATGTGATGGAAATTGCCGCGAAGTTCTTCGAGGCGGAATTGCAGTCGGGGCGCGGCGCCAAGGCCCGGGGCTATCTGGCCGACCGGCAACTGACGCCCGCCATCCAGAAGGAATTCCGCATCGGCTACGGCCCCGACGACCGTTCGGCGCTGCGCTCGCATCTCGCGTCAAAGAATGTAACGGTTGAGCAGATGGCCGAGGCGGGGTTGGTGATCGCGGGCGACGACATTCCGGTGGCCTATGACCGCTTCCGCGACCGGGTGATGTTTCCCATCCGCGATCCCAGAGGCAAGGTGATTGCCTTCGGCGGGCGGGCGCTGAAGGCCGATGTGCCGGCCAAGTACCTGAATTCGCCGGAAACTCCGCTATTTCACAAGGGGGCGGTACTTTACAACCACGACAAGGCCCGAGGGCCCGCCCATGAATTGGGGGCGATCATCGCGGTTGAGGGCTATATCGACGTGATTGCCCTGCATAGGGCGGGATTTCCCAATACGGTGGCGCCGCTCGGCACGGCCCTGACGGAGGACCAACTGGCGCTTCTGTGGAAGGCGGCGCCGGAACCCACCCTGTGTTTTGACGGCGATGCGGCGGGGATCAAGGCGGCCTATCGGGCCCTGGACCTGGCGCTGCCCCTGCTGAAACCCGGATACTCGCTGAAATTCGCCCTTCTGCCGGAGGGGCAGGACCCGGACGACCTGCTCAAGGCGCAAGGGCCCGAGGCGGTGAAAGCGGTGATCGAGGCGGCCGAACCCCTGTCCGACGTGATCTGGCGGCGGGCGCTCACCGAAAATGACCGGGCGACGCCGGAGCGGAAAGCCCAGTTCGAGCGGGATCTGCGGGCCCTGCTCAACCAGATTGGCGATGAAACGGTGCGCAAACACTATCTGGCCGACCTCACGGCGCGGTTTGACCAACTGTTCCAGCGCCGCGGGGCGGGCGGAAATTTCCGGCCGAGAACGCCTTTTAGCCCGCAAAAACCCTGGAAAAAGGGACAAAAAGCCTGGGAAACGCCGCAACCGGCTTCGCCCCAGCTGAAGGCCATGGCGGCCTTTGCGGGGGCGCAACAGGCCCTGGAACGGCGGGAAAGGCTGATTGTGCTGACTTTTGTCAACCATCCTGACCTTCTGGGGGACTTTCTGGACGAGTTTGCCGCAGCAGAATTCGCTTCCGCCGCGCTTGACTCCCTCCGTACACAAATCATAAATAGCGCCGCGCTTGAGCAGGGCCTTGATACGGCACGGCTCAAGGGCCACCTGTTGTCGCGAGGCTTTGGCCCAAGTCTGGACCACCTCGAAAACCAGGCGATGCGTTTGAACGAATGGTTCCTTGGTCCTGCGGCGGCACCAGATGATGCGCGGACTGGCCTACGTCAAATGTTCGCCCTGCACCGGAAAACCGTAACGCTCGATCGGGAGCTCAAGGCGGCGGAGGCCGCTTTTACTGCCGAACCGACGGAGGAAAATTTCAACGCCCTTTCCGCGGTGCGTGAACAATTGCTATCGGCCACCGGCTCCGAGGCCCTCATCGCAGGGTTCGGCGCCGCCTCAGGCCGGGTTGTTGACACCATCTCCTGAAGGGCTGGACGGAAACATGGTTAAGCGGAGCTTAAGACCGCGCGGCCTAGTTTTCACCCGAATCACTCTTATTAGGTGGGAATCACCCACAGTCTGCTGACCAAGGAACCGTCATTCATGGCCCGTGCTGCCCAAGTTCGCGATGCGAAACCCGAAGACCAGGACAATTCCGCCGCGGTGGAAGACCAGGACAATACGGCCGATACGCCAGCGGAAGGTGCTGATTCACCGGTCCTTGACCTCTCGGATGCCGCGGTCAAGCGGCTGATCAAGACGGCAAAGGCGCGCGGCTATGTGACCCTCGATGAACTCAACTCGGTGATGCCTTCGGAGGAAGTGACCTCCGACCAGATCGA
>CAZRZB010000084.1:0-12175 GCA_964604435.1 uncultured Aestuariivirga sp.
TCCGCCGATCTTGTCTTCCTCGACTTCCTTGGAGGTGAAAATATCGACTACGCCCGGCATCTTCTTGGCCTTGGCCGTGTTGATCGACTTGATCGTCGCATGGGCATGGGGGCTGCGCACGAAATACGCGTAGGTCTGGTCCTTGAGGTTGATGTCGTCGGTATACTGGCCCTTGCCGGTAATGAACCGCTTGTCTTCCTTGCGCAGCACCCGCGCGCCAATTCCTGTGTCGGACATGTTGCTTGCCTCCGTTACATTTTTTCGGCAGCGGACTGAACCGCCGCCACGATGTTATGATAGCCCGTGCAGCGGCAGATATTTCCCGAAAGCTCGCGGCGGATAACCTCTTCGCTCACCTTCTTGCCATTGCGCTTCACGATGTCGATCGAGGCCATGATCATGCCCGGCGTGCAAAACCCGCACTGCAGGCCATGGTTCTGATGGAAAGCTTCCTGCATGGGGTGGAGAGCGCCATTCTTGGCGATGCCCTCGATGGTTGTGACATCAGCACCCTCGCAGGCCACGGCGAGCGTTGTGCAGGATTTGACGGCCTTGCCATCGACGTGGACCACACAGGCGCCGCACTGGCTCGTGTCGCAGCCCACATGGGTTCCGGTGAGTCCCAGGTTCGTTCGGATAAAATCAACCAGAAGCGTGCGGTTTTCGACCTCTCCGCACACCGCCTTGCCATTCACTTTCATGGAAATCGCGGGCATTCAGTTTACCTCCCATACGGCCCCCGCGAGGGCGGTCTTGAAGCCCTGAAGCGGGGATCTCTTTTTACGTCCCCTCCATAATCATCTTAGATTTGAGCCGTGGTCAAGTGATAGCACGCGCGGCGGCTGACTATTGCAGCTAAAATGAGACGTTGGGTCGGCAAAGGAGCCGAGTGCAACACTCGGAATTACTTTGAAGGCAGCTCAAGACCGGTGATTTCGGCAATCATCCGCGCAACCGAGGCGTCGTCGTCGCGTTCCATGCCGGCCGCGGCCGTCATCAGGAACATCTGCAGAGCAGTTGCAGCAATTTGCAGGGGAAACTTCTCCCGGCGGCCCATGTCGCTCACGATGCCGAGGTCTTTGGTAAAGATTTCCACCGCGCTCCTGGGCGCATAATCACCATCCAGGATATGGGGCACCCGGTTTTCGAACATCCATGAGTTGCCTGCCGATGCCGTAATCACCTTGTAGACCGTCGGCAGGTCGAGGCCGAGCTTCTTGGCAAAGGTCATGGCCTCGCAGGCCGCGGCGATGTGGACGCCGGCCAGCAACTGGTTCACCATCTTGAAGGAGGCCCCGATGCCGGCGGCATCGCCCAACTCATGGACGGTTGCGGCAATCGCCTCGAGAACCGGCCTCGCCCGTTGAAAAGCCGCAGGCGTGCCGGAGGCCATGACCGTCAGTTGCCCGCTGGCCGCCTTGGCCGCCCCACCGCTGATCGGCGCGTCGAGATAGAGCAGGCCGAGCGCCTCGGCCTTGGCCGCCAGCTTGCGCGCATCATCAGGCGCCATGGTGGCGGAAGATATGATCACGCTGCCCCGCGTCATTGCGGCCGCCGCGCCATTCTCGCCAAACAGCACCGCTTCGGTCTGCGCCGCGTTGACGACGACGACCAGCAGGACATCGGCACCCCGGGCAACCCCAGCCACACTCTGTGCGGCGGACCCGCCCGCTGCGGCGAGCTTCGCAACTGCAGCAGCGTTGAGATCGAAGCCCACGACCGCGATCCCGCACCGCACCATGGATTGCGCCATGCCAAGACCCATGGAGCCCAGGCCTATCACCCCTGCCGCTACTGCATTCTGCGTTGTCACGATTCAATATACTCCCAGAATTCTATGGAAATCTTCGCTTCAGGTCGGCCACCTGTTCGGTGCTCAGGTAGCGCGTCGGCCGGCCATGCAGCAACAGGTAGAGCCGCGCCGTCTCTTCAAGCTCCTCGATGGCATCGACGGCAGCCGAAAGTGACGATCCTGAAACCACCGGACCGTGGTTTGCCAGAAGCACCGCCGCATGCTTTCCTGCCAGTTGCCCGACCGCCGCGCCCAGGGCCGCGTCGCCCGGGGCGTAGTAGGGAACCAGAGGCAGCTTGCCAACGCGCATGACATAATAGGCCGTGATCGGCGGCAGCACATCGTCGTGGTCGATCCCGTCCAGGCAGGACACGGCAACGGAATGGGTTGAATGCAGGTGCACCACGGCACCTGCCGCCTTGCGTTCCTGGTACATGGCAAGATGCAGGAAACTTTCCTTGGTCGGCGCGTCGCCCGAGATCAACTTGCCCTTCTCGTCGAGTTTTGACAGGCGCGCCGGGTCAAGCCGCCCGAGCGATGATCCGGTCGGCGTCATCAGCCAGCCGCCATCGATCTTCACGCTGATGTTGCCCGAGCTTCCGAAGGTCAGCCGCCGCGCGAACATGGAGGCGGCCATCTCAACAATCAGGTCGCGAGCATCGAATTCATTCATTTCAGCACTTCCAAGGCTTCCATAAAAAAGTCGGGCCCGCCGAAATTTCCGGACTTTAGCGCCATGGCATATCTTGGTTCACCATAAGAAAGGGTCGCCGGGACGCCGGGGGAAATCTGCGGGCCGATCTCAAGGCTCTTGATGCCAAGGGCCGAAACAACCGCACCCGAGGTTTCACCGCCTGCCACCACGAAACGCCGCACGCCCGCCCCAGCCAGGCCCTTCGCCACGGCGGCGATGAGATCTTCGATCATGGCCCCCGCCTTCTCGCGGCCGAACCGCGATTGGGTTTCCGAAACCTTTTCGGGCGGTGCGCTTGCATAGATCAGTACCGGGGAGGATGGCAGTTTCGCCAGGGCCCAGCCAACAATTTCACTGGCCAGCTCATCTTTGCTGACGGCAAGATCGGCAAGTCCGATGGCACGAGAGGGATACTTCGCAGACATTGCAGCCACTTGGGCCAGGGTTGCCGAAGAACAGCTTCCCGAAAGAACCACGCCGCCGCCGCCGACCGGCGGCAGAGGTTTCCCGATATCGCGGTCCGGCAGCAGCCCCTCGCTCCGGAAATTGGCAGGCAGGCCAATGGCAGCGCCCGACCCTCCCGTGACCATGGCCAGCTTTGCGGAAGCTTCACCAATATGGACGAGATCAATATCCTCGATCGCATCGACAATGGCATGGCGGATGCCGCGGGAGCGCAACCCGGCAAAGGCGGAGGCAATCGCCACGGCTCCTTGCTTCACCACGCCATGATCAACCAGTCCAGTCTTGTGGGGCGTCTGCCGGGCTAGCACATTCACCAGATTGGAATCGCGCATCGGTGTCAGCGGGTGGTGCCGCATGCTAGACTCCGACAGGAGAGCCTGGCCCACAAAGAGATGCCCCATGTAGATCGTCCGGCCGTTTTCCGGAAAGGCCGGACAAGCGATGGTGAAATCGGAACCGAGTTCGTCCAGAAGCGCATCGGCCACCGGGCCGATGTTGCCTTGATCGGTCGAATCAAAAGTCGAGCAGTACTTGAAGTAGATTTGCCGCGCCCCATGCTGCTTCAGCCAGCGGCAAGCCACGAGCGATTGCGCGACCGCTTCGCGAGCAGGAATAGTGCGCGATTTGAGGGCAACGACGACTGCATCCGTATCGGGCGGCAGTCCCGAAGGTTGGCCGATGATCTGCATGGTACGCATGCCATGCCGGGTCAGCGTGTTCGCCAGGTCCGTGGCCCCGGTAAAGTCGTCTGCTATGCAGCCGAGCAGCACGATTATGCTGCCACGACAATTGCAACGGCTTCAGGGACACGGCGGAACGGCATAGGCAACCCTCTCATTTGTCTGACAACCAGCCAACCATATTGCGCCACAGCGTCGTGTAGCCGGGCCATTCATAGAAATCGGCTGGCAGCCAGTGCGGACTGACATCCGAAGTCCAGGCCAGCGTGCGTCCCTTGCCATATTTTCCCGTAACCAGCAGCGGATGACCGCCCTGCTCGGCCGGCAGGCTGGCAAGGACCTCGACACTGTCAAGCTTCTTGACCCTGACCTCATTGGCCCCCAGCAGCAGCGGCCACTCTCCTTCGAGGCCCTTCAGGATCGGATGGTGCAAATGCCAGTGGACATCGGCCCGGAACCCTTCCGGCACCTCAAGCCTGTCGTCATGGGGCAGGCAGTCAACCGGCAACACTTCTTCCACCGCCGTGCGGTGCCAGCGGGCCCGGCCGTCGATGCCTTGAAAGCTGAAGTATCCGCCAATCATGGCAAGCCCGCCACCAGCCGCCGTCCAGTCACGCAGCAGCTTGAGCCGGTTGGGCACGGGTTTGCCGCGGATCCAGACATCGGGATGCAGCAGCAGCGAATTTGCCCCAATATCGGAAAGCAGTATCGCATCGTAGGCGCTCAACCCCGCGAGATCGAAGGGCAGTTTCTCAACCGCTTCGTGCGCGGGCATGTGGCTCAACTCGAACCGCGTTCCGGCCAGCGCCTTGACCAGCGGTTCCGCCCCGGAGTGAAAAGTGACACTGCCAAACTGGTCGAATCCCTTGAAATGGCTGGCCGCACTCATCCACGTTTCACCAACCAGCAGAATTTTTCTTTTGGAATCTGGCAAGACTAATGCTCCCCGCATGAAATTGTCTTTGCATATAAGCCCAAGACCGGTGCTGCTGCAATTCGATTAGCCAAGCCTGCCACGCGCGCAATCCCTGGAGGGGCTCTATATGGACCCTGCTTCAACCATGTAGTTGTTCGCGGTGCACATCCGCGCATCATCCGAGGCCAGAAACAGCACCATGCGCGCCACATACTCGGGCTCTATCAGATCGGGCAGGCATTGGCTCTGCCGGTGGGCTTCAAGCGTCTCGGGCGTTGCCCAAAGCGTTTTCTGCCGCTCGGTCATGATCCAGCCCGGAACAACGGTATTCACCCTGATCCGGTGCCTTCCCAAATCCCTTGCCATGGTTCGCGTCAGGCCATGGACGGCGGCCTTGGCCGTCGCATAGGCCGGGAATCCACCCACCGCTTCCCACCAGCTGTTCGAACCCATGTTGATGATCGCCCCGCCTCCGGCAGCGATCATGCCAGGCGCCACGGCCTGCATGGCAAAAAAGAAATGCCGCAGATTGGTGTTCAGCCGTTCGTCCCAGTATTCCGGCGTCACATCCTGCCATTTGTGCCGGTCATCGCGCGCCGCATTGTTCACCAGCACAGTGGCTGCCCCTAACCTGTCCTGCAGGGCTGCAAGGGCGGATTTCAAGGCGCTGATGTCGCGCAAGTCGCAAATCTCATAGGTGGTCTCCCCGCCCAGTTCCTTGGCTAGCGCGGCACTTGCCGGGCGGTCCATGTCAAGGAAGCCAACCCGGGCGCCCTGAAGCGAAAACCCCCGGACGATCTCGGCTCCGATGCCTGAGGCGCCACCGGTTACGAAAACCGTTTTCCCGGCGAGACTCGGATAGTTTGCAAAGGTGTTTTTCATGGTTCCAGTTATCTGTTCTGTTGAATCATTCAAATTGCCAGTTCGGAAACAATGCGCTGCCATTCAGTTGCGATGTCCGCGGCACGCCGCCCGCCAACCCGCCGGTACCAATAGGCGGCGTTGGACGTGTCGCCTTCAATCCAGTGGGCCAGCGCATGCACGAGGTCATGGGCAGGCTCGCCCTCCTCCATCTGGCAAAGCCCATGCGCCCTGTCCCACTCGGCCCCCAACGCCAGCCTGCCCTTCTTCAGCCACCAAAGAGCCTGCAGCGGAACGGAAAAGCTGGACGGTGGCGCATCCTCCACGAACGACCATGACCCGGCGTCCTTCATCCCGTGTCCTCTGAACCACTATATGCGGCATTTGTAAGATATATGACTTTGCACAGTCTTGCGGGGCTGTGTCAATTCCGTGAAAGTGCCGCTCCCCGGACAGGAGACCGGTCATTTCCTAAGTCTGAACGCCCATGGCAACAATGAAGGGGGAATGAGATTTGGCCAATGTATGCGGGGAGTTGACCACCCGCATCAGTCAAATATTTCCCATTCGCCGGAACGGCTTGAATTGCCCCAATCCACCTGGCGAGGCGCGCACGAAAGACGTTTTGCCAAATCGGCCAGCAAAACAGAACTTGTGGCCACACTGGTGTCAACGGCCCAATCCTCGGGCGCGCTTTGGGAAATGCAATTGGAGTAATCGGCAATTGCCTTCAGCGACTGCGTTATCATGTCGATGTTTTGCAGGTCGCGCATCATGTTGTGGTCCTTGGTCCCGCCCCCGTGCGCGATGCGGCTAACAGTCTCCTCAACCATGCCCACCGAGTCGGCGATTGCCACCAGTTCCACGCTGATTTGCTTCAGGACATCAGCCAGCGGCACTTTGTCAATGCTGGAAATTGAGTTTTGCAAAGTAACGCTATCCTTTTTTACACATCCGAATTTCAAAACAATTCCAGTTCACCGGTCTTCTGCGGGATGATCGGCGCCATGATTTCAAGTTTCGCCACTTCGTCGCCCGCCATCAGCATTTGCATCGCCTTTCCGCTGGCAGGCCAAAACTGCACCCGGCGGCCCCTGTCTCCACCAAGACTGCCGCCGGTGCAAGCGATATGCTCCCGGTTCAGGAAATCCCGCGCAAACCTGGCGTTCGTCGTGCCAATTTCACCAAGCCCGCGCACGGTGTTTGCCCCGCCAAAAAGCTTCGCCTGGAGATTCTGCCGGCTGGCGCCAAGTTTCAGCAGTCCGTTCACCAGGAGCTCCATCAGGTGGACGCCATAGCTCTCGGCCTGACTGGCCCGCCCGCCCGCCGAGTCGCCCGGCAGGAGAAAATGATTCATGCCGCCCACGCGCATGACCGGGTCATACATGCAGGCCGCCACACATGAGCCCAGCAACGTTGAAATTACCGCATCCGGATCCCCGCTGACCTGATATTCACCCTGGATGATATTGATGCGTTTTGGATCCTTGGTCATCGAACTACGTCAGCTTTCCTACTACAGCCTCAAGTGTTGCCTTCAGACTTGGCACGGTGAAGGGTTTGGGCAGATAATTGTTAAGACCGTAGACCCTGGCCTGGTCGATCAGCGCCTTGTCGCCCCGGCCGGTCACCAGAATGAAACCCACCTGCTTCAACGGCGCATACTCCCGCAAGGCCCGGAGCAACTGAAGCCCATCAAGCTTCGGCATGTTGAAATCAGACAGCACGAGATGACAAGGAGCAGCCATCATGGACTTAAGGCATTCCTCCCCGTCCTTGGTCATCGTAACATTGGTGACCCCTATTTGCGTCAAGCCATCGGCCAAGAGCATGCGGCTGACCGATGTATCGTCCACAACCATGACCTTCAATTGACTTGCTACTGGCATGACCGGGTTCCTTTATGCGAATGCAGACGCGGTTAAATTCATGATTTCGTTTCCAATCTTGTCAACTGGCAACTGTATTCCCACCGCTCCCAATTCATAGGCGGCCTTGGGCATTCCATACACCACGCTTGTCGCCTCGTTTTGGCCGATGGTGCGAGCCCCGCTTTCTCGCATCGCCAGCAGGCCCGCCGCGCCATCGCGCCCCATGCCCGTGAGAATGACACCTACAGCCTTCCCGCCAGCGCAGCGCGCCACGGAATTGAATAGAACGTCGACCGAAGGCCGGTGGCCGTTCACGCTTTCGCCGCCGCGCAGCCTGCAACTGTAGTTCTCGCGGCCAATGATCTCAAGGTGGAAGTTGCCTCCTGGAGCAAGGTAGATATGTCCAATTCGCAACGGCGCGCCATCCGTTGCTTCGACGACCTTCGCCGCACAATTCTTGTCCAGACGGTCGGCAAGGGCCGCTGTGAAGTTTGCCGGCATGTGCTGGGTGATCACAGTGGGGGCGCATTGCTCGGGAAGCTTGTTGACAACCGCGATGAGCGCTTCGACCCCGCCGGTCGATGAGCCAATAGCCACGATCTTGGCCCCTGGCTTGAAATCCTTCGGCCCTGATGGGGCTGCCGGACTCCGGTTGCGCTGCGAGGGCCGTGCCTGCATGTTTGACTGCGCCGCAATCTTCACCAATTGAGGAAGCACGTCAAAACTGTTGGGATTGCTCGCGGTTGGCTTCGCCACGCAATCAAACGCGCCGAGATACAAGGCTTCTATTGCCGTTTCACTGCCCTTTGCGGTCAGCGTTGAGACCATGATGACGGGCATCGGGCGCAGGCGCATGACCTTTTCCAGAAACTCAATGCCGTTCATGTCCGGCATCTCAACGTCAAGCGTCATGACGTCAGGATTGAAATCCTTGATTGCCTGGCGGGCAGTTGCGGCATCTGGCGCCAGCGCCACGACTTCAATTGCCGGATCGCCTCCCAGCACGCTTGCAACGAGTTGCAGCATCGTAGGGGAATCATCAACCACCAATACGCGAGTCCGCTTCATGCCACGGCCCTCGTTGCCTTGCGATAGGTTGTCGTTCCGTCGGCTTTGGTTTGCGTTGCGGCTGGTCCCGTGACCCGTTCGGAATGGCCGATGTAAAGCACCCCGTTTTGATCGAGAAGCGGCAGGATGCGGCTCCAAATCCGGGCCTGGGTCGATTCATCAAAATAGATGACGACGTTCCGGCAGAAGATGGCGTGGAAAGGCCCCTTCATCGGCCAGCTGCCCATCAGGTTCAGCGGCCGGAATGTCACCAGGCCGAGTGCTGCCTCGTCAAGCTGCAGATACGGAACGTCATTGACCAATACACGTTCCGTCCACTTGTTGCGCAGCGCCGGCTCGACATCGGCCATCTCCTCCGCCGGATAGCGTCCGGCCCTGCCGGTTGCCAGAACATGCGGATTGATATCAGTGGCAAGAATCTTGATGTCATAGGACCGTGCTTCCGGCATCAGCGAAAGAATGGTAAGCGCAATCGAATAGGGCTCCTGACCGCTTGAACAGCCTGCCGACCAGATACGGACTTTCCGGCCCGCCTTCGCGCCCGCCAGGAGGCGGGGCAGAACCTGGGAGCGCAGATGGTCGAAGTGATGGCTTTCGCGGAAAAATGCCGTGACATTGGTCGTCAGGGCGGCGCACATATGCGGCAACTCGTCATTGCCGGTCCGCGAAATCAGTTCACAATAGTCACGGAAATTCTCAAGGCCCAGCAAGCGCAGCCTCTTGGTCAAACGGGAATAGACAAGCGTGGACTTGGATTCCTTCAGGTGGATTCCCGTCTCGTCGTAGAGAATTTTCTTGATGCGTTCGAAATCCTGGCCGGTAAACGCGAACTCGCCGCTCACAGTGGGTGTCATGCTGCCTCCCGGTCCATGGCTGGAAGCACGGAATCCAGTGTAATAATGCTGATCATGCGGCCCTCCATGGCCACTACACCGCGGACAAATGACCTCGCGACCTCCGAGGCCACGTCCGGTGTCGGCTGGATCAACGCGGTATCCATCGACAGGATGTCCGACACGGCATCGACCAGAAGACCGGCAATTCTGTCGCCAACCTGGCTGACGATGATGACATGGCGCGGCGTGGGTTCGACCGAAGGCAGGCCAAAGCGGGCGGCGAGGTCAACGATGGGCAGGACGGCGCCGCGCAGGTTGATCACCCCGCTGACAAACCGGGGCGCATGCGGAATCGGTGTGGCGGGCGCCCATCCCCTGATTTCGCGCACCGACATGATGTCAACGCAGAATTCCTGGTCGCCAATGCGGAAGGCCACCAATTCCTGATGCTTGCCTGCTTCATTTGCTGTCTTTTCCATGGTCATTAGCTCGCTTTCGCCAATTCTTCTTCACCTTGAAAATTTTCTTGACGTTTTCCGCCCACCAGCGCGTCGACATCAAGAATCATGGCCACCCGCCCGTCACCAAGGATCGTTGCGGCCGCAACACCGGTTGCACGGCCATAATTGGTTTCCAAACTCTTGATCACCACCTGGCGCTGATCGAGAATCGCATCGACCATGAGAGCATTGCGATTGCTGTTCTCGGTTTCCACCAGGATGGCAACACCCTCCGGAGGCGTCAGTGAACGGGGCCTGATGCCGATTTCCGCCCCCACATCGATCAACGGAACAAAATTGTCGCGAACCCGCATGACGAATGCGCCTTCGCCCAGGGGATGAATGCTGCTGGGATTTGGTTTGAGCGTTTCCACGATGGCGGTCAGCGGAATGACCAGGGTTTGATCATCGATGGCAACCACGATGCCATCAAGCACCGCCAGCGTGAGCGGGAGGCTCATCGAGAACGTCGAGCCAAGCTTGGGGCGCGAGGAAATCGTAATCCGCCCCCCTAACGCCTGGATCGACCGCTTGACGACGTCCATCCCGACCCCGCGGCCGGAAATGCTGGAGACCGTCGAGGCCGTCGAAAAGCCGGGCAGGAACAGGAGATTGTCTATTTCCGAATCGCTGAGCTGGGCGTCCGGGGGTATCAACCCCTTGTTCTTGGCCGACTCCAGGACTTTCGGCCGGTTGATTCCCGCCCCGTCGTCCGACACCTCGATGACGACGCGGCCGGACCGGTGCGCCGCCGTCAGCCGGATGACGCCTTCGGCGGGCTTTCCCGCCGCAATGCGATCCTCCGGTTTTTCCAGACCGTGGTCCACGCCGTTACGGATCATGTGCGTCAATGGATCGGCCAGCAGTTCGATGACCGTCTTGTCGATTTCCGTGGCCTCGCCCTCGGTTTTGAGGCGAACCTGCTTTCCGGTCGCATCCGCGACTTCCCGAACGGTGCGGGACATGCGCTGGAAAAGCGGCTTGACCGGCTGGGCCCGGATAGCCATCACGCTTTCCTGGAGATCGCGGGTGAGGTGTTCGAGCTCTTCAAGGCTGGTGGATACCAGCGAATTGTTTCCGTAGCCGGCCTTGTAAACACGCTGGCTCAACATCGCCTGATTGATGACCAACTCGCCGACCAGGTTGATCAGCCGGTCAACCCGTTCCAGGTCGACGCGTATGGTGGGAGCGGCAGGCCGTGGTTCGCTGCGGCGCTCAACGAACCCGCCTGCATCCGCAGCCGATTTCTGTTCCGCTGAAGAGCCGGCATTTGCGACGGGATCGCTTTCATTTGGCGAAGCGTCTGCTTGCATCGCGGTTGCGGCGCCACGCACCTTTTCCAGAATCGCCTGAATGTCCAGTTCGTCCTTTGGCGCGCCACCCGCACCGGTAATCGCCAGGCTGCAGTCGCCATCCACGAATTCGAAAACATCCGTTACCTCCTGCAGGCTCGAACCGGTCTTCATCTGGACCGTCCAACTCAAGCAGGGTTCCGCCGGGTCCATATCGGGGAGCAGCGGAACCGCCGATGTATCGCAGTAAACGGTGATCGTTCCCAGCCGTTCCAGCTCCCGGAACAACAACTGCGGTTCGTTGGCCTTGTCGAAAAGCCCCCGGAAGGGCTTGAACTTGATCTCGTACTCATTGCCTTCAGCCGGCAGTTCGACGGCTATCGGGGCGGGCTCGTCGATACTGATGATCATCGGCTGGAAGTCAATGTCGGCAAACTCGTCTTCGACGCTTTCTTCCTTGTTCCCGCTGCCCATGATCGTATTGAATTCTTCGACGATCGAAGCCCCCATGCCGGCGGGCAACGCCCTTCCTTCACGCGAAGCCGATACCATGTCGGACAGCACATCAATGGCCCGGAGCATCAGCTTGAGCAGGTCGGGGTCCGGATTCAGCGTCCCGGAGCGGACCCGGTCGAGGGCCGTTTCGAAGACGTGGGCAAAGGAAACCAGTTCATGCAGCTTGAATGCGCCGGCCCCGCCCTTTATCGAGTGCACCGCCCGGAACACCGCATTCACCGTGTCGGAAGACGTGTCGCCCTCCTCCATGGTCAGAAGGCCCGCCTCTAGTGCGGCAAGCTGTTCATCGCATTCCTGGAAGAATGTGTCGCGGATTGCGGCCATCGGATCCATTTTGATTTCCCTCTACCGCAATCAGACAGCGACACGGCGGACAGCGGCAACCAGCTTGTCGGGATCGAATGGCTTGACGATCCAGCCGGTTGCCCCGGCCTGCCGGGCCCGCATCTTCTTGGCGTCATCGCTTTCAGTTGTGAGAACAAGGATGGGGATGGCCTTGTACTGCGGCTGGCTGCGCACCGCCTCGATGAAGCCGAACCCGTCCATCCGCGGCATGTTGATGTCCGTCACGATGACCCGCGGCATTCCCTGGCTGAGAACCTCAAGCCCATGCATGCCGTCCTCGGCCTGCGTGACATGAAAGCCCGCCCCTGTCAGGGCCATCCTCAGCATGTCCCGCATGGT
>CAZRZB010000085.1:0-12101 GCA_964604435.1 uncultured Aestuariivirga sp.
CGCTGACGATGAACGGGGTTTCGAAATCCTATTGCATGACGGGCTGGCGCATCGGCTATGGGGCGGGGCCGGAAATCCTGATCAAGGCCATGGCCAAGCTGCAGTCGCAATCAACCTCGAACCCATCCTCGATCGCCCAGTGGGCGGCGGTGGAAGCGCTCAATGGGCCGCAGGATTTCATCGCCGCCCACAACAAGGTGTTCAAGGAGCGGCGCGACCTGGTGGTGTCCATGCTCAACCAGGCCCGCGGCATTTCCTGCCCGACGCCGGAAGGGGCCTTCTATGTCTATCCTTCCTGCGCGGGAGCGATCGGCAAGGCGGCACCTTCAGGCAAGGTGATCAAGACGGATGAGGATTTTGTCACCGAATTGCTTGCAGCCGAAGGGGTTGCGGCGGTGCACGGCGGGGCCTTCGGCAGCTCGCCCTTCTTCCGCATCTCCTATGCCACGGCGACATCGGTCCTCGAAGACGCATGCACGCGCATCCAGCGGTTTTGCGGCAACCTCAAATAGTGATTGCAGCAATTTCCACATGACGGCGGCCTGCAACATCCTGCGGTGCAACGGCGTCGGGCTTGGCAGGAGCGACTTCCCGGGACGGAGCTAGATTTCCCCGGTGCCCCTGGGCTTGAGGAAGTAGCCGATACCGATCACCACGGCCACACCGCAGGCCGCCGCAACATAGTGCAACTGGTGGGGAACATGGATTCCCAAGTGGGCAAAGGCCGGGGCATCGCCGATGATCATTTCACCGGCGATCCAGCCGAGGAGGCCAGCCCCCGCCCAGACAAAGATGGGAAAGCGGGTGATGATGTTGGTGATGAGCGAGGCGCCAATCACGATCAGCGGAATGGAGAGGGCCAAGCCGAAGACAAAGAGCGAGTAGTCCTCGCGGGCGATGGCGGCGATGGCCACGACATTGTCGAGGCTCATCACCGCATCGGCCATGGCAATGGTGCCGACGGCCTTCCACAGGCGGTCGGAAGCGGGAATTTCCTTGCCGCCTTCCCGCTCCTCGCCCCAGACCAGCTTGATGGCAATCCAGACGAGGAGAAGGCCGCCCAGGGCCTTGAGAAAGGGAACGCCGAGGATCTGCGTGATGATGAAGGCAAAGACGATGCGCAAGCCAACGGCAGCACCTGCCCCCAGCAGGATGCCGACGCGGCGCTGCCTTTCGGGCAGCGACCGGCAGGCAAGCGCGATCACCACCGCATTGTCGCCCGACAGCAGGAGATCAATCCAGACAATCTGGGTGACTGCCAGGACGTAGGCTGCGCTGAATTCCATGGATTTCCCGAATCGTTTCAGGGAAAGTGGTTGTTTTGGCGCGATTTTGCAAGGGCCGGGGCGGCCGCGCCGTTAGGCATTTGTAAACGGCATTCGTGCCCAATTGAGGTCACAATCACCATGTGAAAGCACTTGGCGATTATCAAAAAGGAAAATCTCAATGCGTAAAATTCTCTCTGCCGGCCTGCTTGCCCTGGTTGCCATGGCCTCGGCGGCCCACGCCGGGTCAGGCGTCAAAATCGGCGTCCTGTCGTGCGAGGTTGCCGGCGGCGCCGGTTTCATCATCGGCTCGTCCAAACGGGTTGATTGTCTCTATCACCCCGCAGGCGGGGGCCGGGCCGAACATTATACCGGATCCATCGGGAAGCTTGGCATCGATATCGGCGTTACCGGCCGGACAGTCCTGGCCTGGGCGGTCTTTGCGCCGGGCAAGCTCAGCAAGGGCGCCCTCAAGGGCAGCTATGCAGGGGCTTCGGCGGAGGCTACGGTGGCTGTCGGCCTCGGCGCCAATGTGCTGGTCGGCGGCTTCCGGAAGGGAATCAATCTGCAACCGCTGAGTGTCCAGGCCCAGACGGGCCTCAACGTGGCGGCAGGGATTGGCAGCCTGCACCTGCGCTATGCCGGAAACTGACCCGGCATCGCGCCATTGATTTGAGGAAGAGGGGCCCGGGCGGCCCCTTTTTCTTGGGACTGCGAAAGGCGGGCGCGCTGCAAGTTTCTTCAGCAGCGCGCTTTGCGCGCAACCCGTTGCCGCGTTCGATCTTCATCGCCGAAACAATACGCGCAACGAGAACGGCTGGGTGCTTCGTGATCGCACGGCGGCCAGAACTGGCTTTCCACCAGCATTTCATAGATGCGCTGCGTGAGCGAGGGAGCATCGTCCATGGACTAAGTATAAACCGCAAAACTTGCCTCTTGCCAATGCTCCGAATTAGCGCAAGCATGGCCGTGTCGGATGCGGCCAGAGACGGGGCCAGTACCCCGCACATGGACGGTCCTTGAACATTATTGGGAGGATCGAACATGGACTCCAATCCCGGCAGAAGGACCCAGGGCTCGCGTTGCGTGGCGCTCGTGGGCCCCTATCTCAGCGGCAAGACAACCCTTCTCGAAGCCATTCTCTTCCGCACCGGAGCCACACGGCGGCAAGGCAAGATTTCCGACAAGACGACAATCGGCGATGCCTCACCGGAGGCGCGCAGCCACGGCATGAGCGTCGAACTCAATGTGGCGACAACCGAATACCTGGGCGAGCGCTACACTTTCCTTGACTGCCCGGGATCAATCGAATTCAACCAGGACATGGGCGCGGCACTGGCGGGATGCGATGTGGCCGTGGTGGTGTGCGAGGCGGACGAGAAAAAAGTTCCGGCCCTGCAACTCATTCTCAAGCGGCTCGACGAGGCCGGCCTGCCGCGCATGGTATTCATCAACAAGATCGACCACTCCAGCAAGACGCCGCACGCGATCCTGGAATTCATGCAGCCGGCGAGCAGCAAGCCATTGGTGCTGCGGCAGCTTCCCATATGGAACAACGGCATCGTCAGCGGCTTTGTCGACCTGGCGCTGGAGCGGGCTTTCGTCTACCGCGAACACGCGGAAAGCCAGGTGGTGGAGATTCCCGCCGACATGAAGCCCGAGGAAAAAGCCGAGCGCTTCGCCATGCTGGAGAAGCTGGCCGACCATGACGACGAGTTGATGGAGCAGCTGCTGGCCGACATGGAACCGCCGCGCGACAAGGTGTTTGCCGACCTGGCGAAGGAACTTGCCGAGGGGCAGGTGACGCCGGTGTTCTTCGGCTCGGCCGAGCACGGCAACGGCATCGGCCGCCTGCTGAAGGCGCTGCGCCACGAGGCGCCAACCATCGAGACAACGGCCAAGCGCCTCGGCCTGAAGAGCGGCGCCGGCGCCACGGCCCAGGTGCTGAAGACCTTTCATACGGCCAGCGGCGGCAAGCTATCCATCGTGCGGGTGCTGGCGGGCGAGTTTGCCGACGGCGCGGTGTTCTATGGCGGCAGCGGCCAGGAGGCGCGGGCGGCAGGCATTTTCACCATGTTGGGCGCCACCCCGAACAAGATCGCAAAGGCCGGGCTGGGTGACACGGTGGCGCTGGGGCGGTTGGAGAAAATCAACACGGGCGAGACGATTTCCACCGTCAAAGGAAATACCAGGCAACTGGCGGAACAGAAGCCGGCGCCCGGCGTCTACGGCGTTGCGGTGTCGGTGACCGACCGCAAGGATGAAGTGAAACTTACCTCTTCCATTGCCAAGCTGATCGAGGAAGATCCGTCGCTGTCGCTGGAGCACAACGCCAATACGCACGAGATGGTGCTGTGGGGGCAGGGGGAAATGCACCTGCGCGTGGCGCTGGAGCGGCTGCAGGGCAAGTTCGGGGTGCATGCGAAAACGCAAGCCCGCCGCATCGGCTATCTGGAAACCATCAAGAAGTCAGTGCAGCTGCGCGGGCGGCACAAGAAGCAGTCGGGCGGCCATGGCCAGTACGGCGATGTGACGGTGGAAATCAAGCCGCTGCCGCGCGGCTCGGGCTTCGTGTTCAGCGACACGATCACCGGCGGCGTGGTGCCCAAGCAATATATCCCGGCGGTCGAAGCGGGGGTGCGCGAATGGATGGTGCAGGGGCCGCTGGGCTTCGCGGTGGTGGATTTCAACGTCAATCTCTCGGAAGGCTCCTACCACGATGTCGATTCCTCAGAAATGGCCTTCAAGCTGGCGGCACGGCTGGCGATGACCGAGGGCATGCCGCAGTGCGCGCCGGTCCTGCTCGAACCCATCGTGGCGGTCGACATCCATGTGCCGAGCGATGCCACCTCGCGGGTGAACCAGATCGTCACCGGGCACCGGGGGCAGCTGCTGGGCTTTGACGGGCGCGAAGGCTGGCCCGGCTGGGACACGGTGAAGGCGCATCTGCCGGAAGCGGAGATCGGTTCGCTGATCATCGAGCTGCGCTCGGCCACGTCCGGCGTGGGCACCTTCGTGTTCGCCCAGGACCACATGGCCGAACTGGTGGGGCGCGGGGCCGAACAGGTGATCGCCGCACGGAAGGCGCAACTGGCGGGCTAGAGGAGCGGCGTGTCAGTGAACGCGCGCAAACAGACCGTCGCGAAGATTCTCCGGGTGGCGTCCCGCGAGGTTGCTGGTTCTATTCCACGATTTTCCAGTAGGAATCCTTGCGGGCAACTTTCCCTTCCTGAAAGGTGTAGAAGTCACAACCCCAAACTTCGATGCGTTGTCCGTCACGACGGGTTCCTGTCAGCGTCCATTTTGAGATACCAGTGTTGGCAGGGTTGTCGACAAAGTGCTGCTCGTTCCCATAGTGAACATCGGGCAGCCCCTCGAAGCGCGTTGCAAGGGCCTTTCGTACATTTTCACGGCCTTCAGAACGCGACCCCCATGGATGATTACCGCGGGGCATTTCCAAAACGCAATCTTCAGCGAAATGGTTCATAATCTTGTCGAGGTTGTGCTCGTTGAATGCATCACAAAGCTGCTTAAGACTGAGATAAATGTCTGTCATGAACTTCTCCATCCCCTTCGGTGCTGAGCGCACTGTGTGAGCGACGTTGCCTCCTGGTTAATTGCATGTTTGGCAGCTTGCCGCAATGCGGGACCAGATGACCTGAGTGTGAACGACTGTGAATTGCGGGATTTTTCATTGCTGCCTATTGTGCAGTGGGCGATAGGAGCGCGCCGCATATGTTGATCAAGAGCCGCAAGGGGTGGGAAATTCCGGAGTCACGGGTGACACCTGAGCACATGTTTCTCAATCGGAGGGCCTTCATGGGCGCTGCGGCAGCGGCGGGGCTTTTTCCAGCGTTGCAGGCGCGCGCCGAGGATGATCCTTCCGCCGCATTTTATCCGGTCAAAACCAATGCCGATTTTGCCGATGCGGGCCGTGCCGTGACCGCGGAGGAGAGCAACCGGACCTACAACAACTATTACGAGTTCGGCACCTCCAAGCAGATCTACGAGGCGGCGGAAGCCTTGCCGGTCAGGCCATGGAGCGTGGTGATCGACGGCGAGGTGGAAACGCCCACGACGATTGCCTTCGATGACCTGCTGAAGAAGGTGCAGTTGGAAGAGCGCATCTACCGGCACCGCTGCGTCGAGGCGTGGTCGATGGTGGTGCCGTGGACGGGTTTCACGCTGAAATCCCTGATGGCAATGGCGAAGCCCAAGACGGAGGCGAAATATGTGCGCTTTGAAACCTTCAATATTCCGGAGATTGCCATTGGCCAGCAACCGGGGCTGCTGGGCAGCTATCCCTGGCCCTATATCGAAGGCCTGACCATGGCGGAAGCGATGAATGACCTGGGCTTCCTGGTCACGGGTGCCTATGGCAAGCCGCTGGCAAAAAGCATGGGAGCACCGCTGCGGCTGCATGTGCCGTGGAAGTATGGTTTCAAGTCGATCAAGGGGATCGTGCGGATCAGTTTTGTGAAGGAACGGCCGATCGGCATGTGGGAGGCCATCCAGGCTTCCGAATACGGTTTCTGGGCCAATGTCAATCCGGAGGTTTCGCATCCGCGCTGGAGCCAGGCCATGGAAGAGGTCCTGGGCACCGGCGAACGGGTGCCGACGCAGCTGTTCAACGGCTACGGGGCGTTCGTCGCGGACCTCTACGCGGGCCTGGAAAAGGAAAACCTCTACATGTGAGAGACAAAAAAGGACCGGATGAGAATCCGGTCCTTGAAGGTGGGCTACCCTGGTCGGGTATGACTTCGACAGGTGCAGAGGCGCCAGCGAAACCACTTGCGGAAGGCACAAGGGGAGGGAGTGCCTTTCGCGCTGCATGCTCCACAGAAGAGCATCCGGAAAGAAGATTGCGCCGGCGGCCCTGGCCTCACAAGTCCAAGTAGATCATGGGTGCCATGTGAACGTTTCATGGGCATGGTGGCTTTGCGTCAGGTGCAGGGCAGTGTATGCCGGGTCATGACTGCTGACCTATTATTGGCGCTGGCCGTTTTTGCCCTGGTATCGTCAATCACGCCGGGGCCGAACAATCTGATGGTTCTGGCCTCGGGCCTGAATTTCGGCTTCAGGCGCAGCCTTCCGCACATGCTTGGCATCGGCTGCGGCTTCACCCTGATGGTGGCCATTGTCGGGCTGGGCCTGGGCCGGGTTTTTGTGGCCTATCCGGCGATCTATTCGGTTCTGCGCTATGCGGGTGGCGCCTACATGGTGTGGCTGGCCTGGAAGATCGCCAACTCCGGCCCGGTGGGCGAGGGCAAGGCGGCGGGCAAGCCCATGACGTTCCTGCAGGCGGCTTTGTTCCAGTGGGTGAACCCGAAGGGCTGGGTGATGGCGGTCAGCGCCAATGCAACCTACAGCATCGTGGGACAGCCGGTTTTCTCCGCCGTGCTGGTGGCGGGGGCTTTCGCGCTGGCGAGCATCCCTTCCAACAGCCTGTGGGTGGTTTTCGGTTCAGGCTTGCGCGGGCTGCTGAACGAGCCGCGCAGCTTGCGGATTTTCAATGTCGCGATGGCGGTGCTGCTGGTGCTGTCACTGGCGCCGCTGCTTTATCATTGAGAAGACAAATGCCGCTCGCGCCAGCACACACGCGCAAGCCGCTGCCACCCGGCCAGGGTCCGGAGATGGCGCGGCGCCAGGCTGGCTTTGCGCGCGCGGTTGGGCGATGGTGTGGCGCATGATGACCGTTGATCTCTTTCTTGCCCTCCTGCTGTTTGCCTTTGTCATGTTCGTGACGCCGGGGCCGAACAACCTGATGCTGCTGGCCTCGGGGGTGAACTACGGCTTCCGGCGCAGCCTTCCGCACATGCTGGGCAGCAGTTCCGGCATGGCCGCCATGGTCATGATCACGGGCTTCGGGCTGGGGCAGGTGTTCACCCGTTTTCCGGTGAGCCATGACATCCTGCGCTATGGCGGGGGCGCCTACATGCTGTGGCTCGCCTGGAGAATCGCCACGTCCGGGCCGGTGGGAGAAGGCAAGGCGACGGGCGCACCGCTGACCCTGCCGGAAGCCGTGTTGTTCCAATGGCTGAACCCCAAGGCCTGGGTCATCGCCATCAGCGCGATTGCCACCTACACGCCGGGAAACGGCAGCCCTTGGCCGGTGCTGCTGGTGGGGCTGGTGTGCGGCGCGGTGAATTTTCCCTGCATCGGGCTGTGGGCGATGTTCGGCACGCTGCTGCGCAACCTTCTCACACAGGCAATATTCCTGCGGGTCTTCAATGTCTCAATGGCGCTGCTGCTGGTGCTCTCGCTGGCGCCGCTGGTGCAGCTCTAGACGTGAAGGGCCCCTCACCCTCCCACGCCTAGCGGCGCGGGCCCCAACCCTCTCCCCGATAAATCGGGGAGAGGGAATTATAAGTGAATTCCAATTTCCCTCTCTCCCGCATAGCGGGGAGAGGGTTGGGGCCCATGGCGCGAAGCGGCATGGGAGGGTGAGGGGCATCTGAGCTAGAAGCTCCATTCCTTCGCCTTGGAGACGATGAAGTCGCGGAAAGCGGTGATGCGCTTGGTTTCCTTCAGCTCCTCGGGATAGACGAAGTAGCTGTCGAACTGGGGCAGCTCGATGGGCAGGTCAATCTGCACGAGGTTGCTGTCGGCGGCGACGATGTAGTCGGCGAGCGAGGCGATGCCGGCACCGGCCTGCACGGCGCGCCTGAGGCCATAGGCACTGTTGACGCGCAGCGCCACGGGGCGCGGATTGTCCTCGGCGCGGCCGGCGCGCTCGAGCCAGTTGATGGTGGTGAGATAGCCGGGGGCCTGGCCGAAGGTGAGAATCTTGTGCTTGTCCAAATCCTCGATGGATTTCGGAATGCCGTGTTTCTTGATGTAGTCGGTGGAGGCATAGACATGGTGGTGCACGGTGAAGAGCTTGCGCTGGATGAGATCGGGCTGGGTGGGCCGGCGCAAGCGGATGGCGACATCGGCCTCGCGCATGGAGAGATCGAGTTCGCGGTCCTCCAGCAGAAGCGTCACGCTGATTTGCGGATAGAGCTCGATGAATTCCTTGATGCGCGGGGTGAGCCAGACCGAGCCGAGGCCGACGGTGGTGGTGATGCGCAATTCGCCCGACGGCTTTTCCTTTGAATCCATCAGGCGGGTTTTGGCCGCGGCAAGCTTGGTGAAGACATCATGGGCGGTGCGGTAGAGCACCTCGCCCTGTTCGGTGAGGATGAGGCCGCGGGCATGGCGGTGGAACAGCGGCACATTGAGATCGGTTTCCAGGGCGCTGATCTGGCGGCTGACGGCGGACTGCGACAGGGCGAGTTCATGGCCCGCGTGGGTAAAACTACCTGCGTCCGCAACGGCGTGAAAAATCCTGAGCTTGTCCCAATCCATGGCGGCTACTCGGCTGCCTTGCGGACAAGTTCGCTGGCATGCAGATATTTTTCCGCTTCGAGGGCCGCCATGCAGCCCATGCCGGCGGCGGTGACGGCCTGGCGGTAGACATCATCGGTGACATCGCCCGCCGCGAAGACGCCGGGAATATCGGTGGCCATGGAACGGTCCTTGGTGATGAGATAGCCGCCCTGCTTGAAGGGCAACTGGCCGGCGAACAATTCGGTTGCGGGCTTGTGGCCGATGGCAATGAAGATGCCGTCGGCCTCGACCTCCTGGGTGGCGCCGGTCCTGATGTTCTTCAGGCGGGCGCCCGTCACACCCTTGGGGTTGCTGGTGCCGAGGACCTCGTCGAGCACGGTTTCCCAGATGACCTTGATCTTCGGGTGGGCAAACAGGCGGTTCTGCAGGATGCGCTCGGCCCGGCATTCGTTGCGGCGGTGAACCACCGTGACCTGGCTGGCGAAGTTGGTGAGGAAGAGGGCTTCCTCAACGGCGGTGTTGCCGCCGCCGATGACCAGAACCTTCTTGTCGCGGTAGAAGAAGCCATCGCAGGTGGCGCAGGCCGAGACGCCGAAGCCCTTGAAATTTTCCTCGGACGGCAGGTCCAGCCACCTGGCCTGGGCCCCGGTGCAGATGATGAGCGCATCGCAGGTATAGACCTGGCCGCTGTCACCCTTCAGCCAGATGGGCTTGTCCTTCAGCTTCACTTCGGTGATGGTGTCGGAAATGACCTCGGTGCCGACATGTTCGGCCTGGGCCTTCATCTCGTCCATCAGCCAGGGGCCCTGGATGACCTTGGCAAAGCCCGGGTAGTTCTCAACATCGGTGGTGATGGTGAGCTGGCCGCCGGGCTGGATGCCCTGGATGAGAACAGGCTTCAGCATGGCGCGGGCGGCGTAGATCGCAGCGGTATAACCCGCAGGCCCTGAACCGAGGATCAGGACGCGGGCGTGGCGGGCGGACATTTTCGGGCTCCGGGTTGCTATGAGCCCATAACATAGCTCATTTGCCCTTGAGAACAAGGCCGCAACGCCTGCTTCTCAACAGACCGCTTGCAGATTCACGCAATATTGTTGCACAAATAGCCCATGAAACGGGCCACAACCCTCGATTTAACCGATCTGAAGATCCTGCAAGAGCTGCAAAAGGACGGCCGGTTGAGCAATGTCGAACTGGCTTCGCGCATCGGCCTGTCGCCGCCGCCCTGCCTCAGGCGGGTGCAGGCCCTGGAAAAACAGGGCTATATCGCGGGCTACCGGGCCCTGCTGGACGCCCAGAAGCTGGGCTTCGGGGTGCAGCTTTTCGCCATGGTGGGGTTGAAGAGCCAGAACGAGGCGGAACTCAGGGCCTTTGAGGCCAAGGTTGCCGAATGGCCCCTGGTGCGCGAGGCCTATGCCATTTCGGGGGAAGCGGATTTCATCCTGCGCTGCCTGGGAAGCGACCTGGCCGAACTGCAGGACTTCATCATCACGACGCTGACGGCGGCGCCCAACGTCGACAGCGTGAAGACCACGATGATCATGCGGGTGTCAAAATACGAGCCGGGCGTGCCGATCCGATGAGCCTGGTTGCAGCATCGCGCGGCGGCTGGTTCAGCTTGATCTCGTCGGCGGCCACCGCCGTGGTGGTGGGCTTTGCCTCGACCATCCTGCTCATCGTGCAGGCGGCGCAGGCGGTGGGGGCCTCGCCGGCGCAACAGGCCTCATGGGCGGCGATCCTTTGCTTCGGCATGGCGCTCACCTCGTTCTATCTCTCATGGGCCCACAAAATGCCGATCATCACGGCGTGGTCAACGCCGGGGGCGGCACTGATTGCCACCAGTGCAACGGGCATTACTTATGAACATGCCCTGGGGTCTTTCGTCGTCGCGGGGCTGCTCATGTGCCTGACCGCGCTGATCAAGCCTTTGGCGCGGGCCATCGCGCAGATTCCGGCGCCGCTGGCGGCGGCGATGCTGGCCGGGGTGCTGCTGAAATATTCGCTGGGAGTTCCGGCGGCGGCGCTTTCCATGCCGTTCTTTGTCTTGCCGCTGATCATCGTGTTCTTCGGCCTGCGCCTGAGCTATCCGCTATTTGCGGTGCCGGTGGTTGTGGTGCTGGGTGTGGCGATGGCGGCGTTTGCCGGGACCTTCGCCGGCGATTGCTGCACGGTTGGCTTCACCCGGCTGGTATGGACCACGCCGCAGTTTGACGGGGCGACGATCCTGAGTCTCGGCGTGCCATTATTTCTGGTCACCATGGCGTCGCAGAATCTTCCCGGCTTCGCGGTACTGCGGGCCAGCGGCTATGAACCGCCGGTCACTTCCTGCCTGCTCACCACGGGACTTGCCTCGATGGCCATGGCGCCGTTCGGCAGCCACGCGCTGAACATGGCGGCGATCACCGCCTCGCTGGTGACGGGGCCCGAGGCCCACCCCGATCCGGCCAAGCGCTGGCTGGTGGCCTGGCCCTATCTGGTTTTGTATGTGGCGGTCGGATTGGCGGCGGCCTTGTTCGTGGCGGTGCTTGGCAGCTTGCCCGCCGCACTGATCACCACCATCGCAGGCCTTGCGTTATTCTCGCCGCTGATGGGCAGCGTGGTGGCCATGCTGAAGGAGCCGCGCGACATCGAAAGCGCGTTGATCACGTTTCTTGTCACCGCATCGGGTATCACATTTTTCGGCGTGGGCTCGGCCTTCTGGGGACTGGCGGCGGGGCTGGTGCTGTTCGGGGCAAGGCACTTTCTCGTTGCGAAGAAATTATAACTGAGTCTTGAAAGCGCAGGAATTCGCATGACGGCATCGAACAAATCTCTCCACGATTTCACTCTTCAAGCCATCGACGGCAAGCCCATGCAGCTTTCACAGTTCAAGGGTAAGGTTGTGCTGCTGGTCAATACGGCGTCCGAATGCGGCTACACGGGGCAGTATGAGGGGCTTGAGCAGTTGTGGCTGGCGAACCGGGACAAGGGGCTGGTAATTGTCGGGGTGCCGTCCAATGATTTTGGCGGGCAGGAGCCGGGGACGGCGGGGGAGATCGCTGCCTTCTGCAAGCGCAACTACGGGGTGACGTTTCCGCTTGCCGACAAGCTGGTGGTGAAGGGCGAGGGGGCGCACCCGCTTTACATTTGGGCAGGCGAGATGGCGGGAGAAGCGGGCCGGCCGAAGTGGAACTTCCACAAGTATCTGTTCGGGCGCGACGGGAAGTTCATCGGCTGGTTTTCAACCCAGGCAAAACCGATGGGGCCGAAGATAAGCGAAGCGGTGAAGGAGGCGCTGGCGGGAAAGTAAAAGGGGCAAGCTATTCAAATTTCCTCACCCTGAGGCGCCCTGCGGAGCAGGGCCTCGAAGGGCTGGCGGATGCGGAACAAGATGCTTCGAGGCTCACGCTGTGCGTGAGCGCCTCAGCATGAGGGTGTAGGTGGGTTTTTACGCCCACTTCACTTTCAAAATCTCGTAGCTCTTGCCGCCGCCGGGGGTGTTGACTTCGACGCTGTCGCCCTTTTTCT
>CAZRZB010000086.1:0-11976 GCA_964604435.1 uncultured Aestuariivirga sp.
CGCATGTATTCGGCAAGGCTTGGCGGCTCCATGGTTGAATAGCTGGCCCGCCCGCCGAACAGCATGCGGTGATCACTGGAGCGCCGGAAGTAGTCGACGATGAATTTGGTGTTCGCCACCGCTTCGTTGTTGGCGATGAGGGATTTTGCCCGGGCTTCGCCAAGGGGCTCCGTGGCGATGATGTAGCTGGCAACCGGCATCACCCGGCCCGCCAGGGCCTTCACGGTGCGCCCCAGATAGGCGTTTCCCGCAAGGACCATGAACTTCGCCTTGACCGATCCCTGTGCCGTCCGCGCCCATGGATTGGTTCCCGTATTCACTTCGATCACCGCGGAGCTCTCATAGATTACCGCGCCGCTTTTCGTGGCGGCCCGCGCCAGTCCCAGGCAATAGTTCAAGGGGTGGATATGGCCTGCCTCGCTTTCGCGCAGGGCGCCGTGATAGACGGTGGTGCCGAGTCGTGTTTCCAGTTCGGCTTTGCTTAGCAAAGTGATGCCCTTTACCCCGAGTTCCTCATACTCGTCCCGCCAGGCCATGAGTTCATCCATCTGGTGGGTCTTGGGAATGCCGTGCAGGTAGCCCCAGGTGAGATCGCAGTCGATCTTGTGCTGGGCGATGCGCTGCCGCATCAAGTCCTTGGACTCTTCGGCCAGGGCGAAACACTTGCGGGCATCAGCCTTGCCAAGCTGGTTTTCGATCTTCTTCTGTCCCGAGGAAAAACCCGTGCAAATTTGCCCGCCGTTGCGGCCCGACGCGCCGTATCCGATACGTTCCGCTTCGAGAACCACGACCCTGTAGCCCGCTTGCGCCAGTTCAAGGGCTGCCGAAAGCCCCGTGTAGCCTGCGCCGATCACGCAGACATCGGCAGCAACCTCTCCCTTGAGGCTTTTGCAGGTTATCTGAAGGTTTGCGGTTGCTTCGTAATAGGACTTGGCGTCGATTGATTTGACCATGGCAAAAGCTTTAGCTGACCCCCTTTTGCTAGGTCAAGAAGGCGCGCTACAATGGTTTGACTCAACAACTCATGGATTGTCATGGCCCGCTCGACATTTGAGGAATTCATCAGCGCAAACAAGATCAGCGAGGTGGAGTGCCTGGTGGCCGACATGTCCGGAACCGCGCGCGGAAAAATCCTGCCACCGAAGAAATTCATGCAGGGACAGAGAACCCGCGGCCTCCGCGTGCCCGAGGAAGTGTTCACCCTGACCATCAATGGCCGCTTCGTTTCGGAAACCACCGCCGTAAGCGATAGCGCCATCGACATCTATATGGAACCTGACCCGGAAACCACGCGCATTGTTCCCTGGTATACCGAGCCCACCGCCCAAGTCATTTGCGATGCCTTCCATCTGAATGATGAACCCGTCGAGATTTCGCCGCGCCATGTGCTGCGGCGCGTGCTGGGGCTTTACAAGGCCAAGGGCTGGCGTCCCATCGTGGCCCCCGAACTGGAGTTCTACCTGTGCAAAAAGAACCTCGATCCCGATTATCCCATCGAGGCCGCGGTGGGGCGTTCGGGCCGCAAGGAATCCGGCGGCCAGGCCTATGGCATCGACGCGGCCAATGATTTCGACCCCATCGTCGAGGACATTTACGACTATTGCGAGGCCCAGGAACTGGATGTCGATACGCTGTCGCACGAGAGCGGACCGGCCCAGCTTGAGATCAATTTCAACCATGGCGATCCGCTTGAGCTTGCCGACCAGGTGTTCCTCTTCAAGCGCACTGTGCGCCAGGCGGCGCTGAAGCATGACATGTACGCAACCTTCATGGCAAAGCCCCACGAAAACGAGCCGGGTTCGTCGATGCACATTCACCAGTCGGTACTGGATTTGAAGACCGGCAAGAATGTCTTCGCCGGAAAGGATGGCAAGCCGTCCAGGCTGTTCCTCAACCACATCGGCGGTTTGCAGCGCTACATGGCGGCGGCCCTGCCGTTCTGCGCCCCCAATGTGAATTCCTACCGTCGCCTGGTTCCTGAATCTGATGCGCCGACCAATGTCCACTGGGCCATCGACAACCGCACGGTGAGCCTGCGGGTTCCCAGTTCAAGCCCGGCGAACCTGCGGGTGGAGAACCGCGTGCCGGGCGCCGACGCCAATCCCTATTTGGCTTTTGCCGCGTCGCTGGCCTGTGGCTATCTCGGCATGATCGAACACGTCAAGCCGTCGGAGGCGGTCACCGGTTCGGCCTATCGCTACGCCCACACCCTGCCGATCAATCTCGATGAGGCGCTTGACAAGCTGAACTACACAAAATCCCTGAAGCAGGTGATGGGTGAAAAGTTTGTCACCGCCTATCAGGACGTGAAGTTTGAGGAAATGCAGCATTATCGCCGGGTGATCAGCTCCTGGGAGCGGGAATTCCTGCTGCTCAATGTCTGACAGCGGGGCAGGGACGGCTTCATGCGTCTGATTCTGCGGATTTCGCTGCTAGTCTTCTTCCTGCTGGCAGGGCAGCAGGCCCAGGCAGGACCAGGCGAGCGTGTGCCAAGCCGCGCGGCTGTTTCGGCGGCACTCGCCGCGATACTGAATTCGCCCGAACGCCAGCCCTTGCCGATTGAGCGCATCAGGCCCGCGCTCAAGGCTCACTACCTGGACAATGGCGGCGCCATCTACTGGGTGGGCACGGGGCGCATGACGCCTTTCATCCAGCGGCTGGAAGATGCCCAGTTCGACGGCCTCAATCCTGCCGACTATCCCGTAGACACGCTCATTGATGTGCGCGACGCCATTGACCCTGATGACCCCTATGGAGCGGCCCGGGCGGAACTCTACTATTCGGCCTTCTTCGTGGCCTATGCCGCCGATCTCAAAATCGGGCGCGTTGCCCCCCAGAAGGTCGATCCCCGTCTCTTCCGCAATAGCAAGACGATTGATGTATTGCGCGTCCTCACGGAGTTCAACAAGCAGCGGAACCCTGGCACGTTCCTGTCGAATTTTGAACCGCGCAACGAGCACTACCAGGCGCTGAAGAAGATGATGCGGGCCTATTTGACCTTTGCCGATGAGATGAGTTGGCCGGTGATTGAGCAAGGGCCGGCCGTGAAGCCAGGCATGAGCGATCCCCGCATTCCCAGGATCAGGTCATTGCTTGCGCTGACCGGCGACTTTGACTGGCAGGAAACGGACTCACCCATCTATGACCAGCAGCTTGCCATTGCCGTGCGGAGGTTTCAGCAGCGCCATGGCCTTGAGGCCAAGGGCCTGATTGGCAAGCAAACTGTCATTGCCATGGATGTGAAGCCCGAGGAGCGCATCAACCAGATCATGCTGAACATGGAACGCTGGCGCTGGATGCCTGACAATATGGGTGATTACCACTTCCTGGTGAACCTGGCTGGCTTCGAACTGCAGAGGGTGCAGGCTTCGGTCATTGTCGAGCGCATGGATGTGGTCGTCGGCGCGGTTGCCACCCAGACGCCGGAGTTTTCCGACGAGATGGAGTATGTTGAGCTAAATCCCACCTGGACCGTGCCTTACTCCATCGCCACCAAGGAGATGCTCCCCAAGCTCCACGCAAATCCCTATGCCTATGCCGGGGATTTTGAGGTTTTTGCAAATGGCGCGCTGTCCTCATGGGGCGCCATCGACTGGCATGCCTATGGGCCCGGAAAATTCCCCTTCACCTTCAGGCAGCGGCCCGGGCCAAAGAATGCCCTGGGCAAGGTGAAGTTCATGTTGCCCAACAGGCACAACATCTATCTGCACGACACTCCCGCCAAGGACAAGTTTGCCTCAACCTCGCGGGCTTTCAGCCACGGCTGCATACGGCTTTCGCGTCCGATCGAGCTTGCCCGCACGATCCTTGGCGAGGTGCCCGGATGGAGTGACGCGCGGGTGGATGCCGTGCTCGCCAGCGGCGTTCTCACCCGGGTGCCCTTGTCGAAGCGCATTCCGGTGCACCTGATCTATGCAACCGCCTTCAAGGGCGAGAATGGCATTGAATTCCGCCCGGATGTCTACGGCCGGGACCGCAAGCTCAATGAGGCCCTCTATGGGCGCCCGGCGTCCTGAGGTTTTTTACTGGGGCGGTGCTTGCTTGTCTGGATCATCAGGATGGCACCGAACGTCAGTGCGGCACCGGCCCAGCCGACGGGACTGAGCCTTTCGCCCAGCATGATGAAGCCGGCGGCGGCGCCAAAAAGAACTTCCGTGGAGAGAAGAATGGAGGCGCGCGAGGCCGGAATATGGCGCACGACATTGGCCATGAGCGCGAAGGTGAAGGCGCTCGAGAGAATGCCGACGTAGAGAATAGGCACAGCGGCGGCCTCTATGGTTGCGACGCCGGTTTTTTCGGAATACGCGGCACAGGGCAACGCCAGGGCCGCAATGACCAGAAAATGGAGAAAGGTGTATTGCATCGGCTTTGCCAGTTTGCCCGATGCGCTGGTGATCACCATGTAGAGCGACCAGGCGATCGATGATACCGCGATCAGCATATCACCCGCTGAAAACGCTTCGATGGCTCCGCCCCCCAGCGCCCATATGCCGATGAAGGCGAGGCAGCTTGCCAGCCAGATGCGCGGTCCCGGCCTTTCATGCCGCAGAAGCCAGAGCAGAAAGGGTGTCACCACCACATAGAGTGCCGTGAGGAAGCTGGTGTTGGTAACCGTTGCCGTGACCATTCCCACTTGCTGCAGCGCCCCGGCGGCAAAGAAAACCACGCCCCCGAGCAGGGCAAAGGAGCGGATGGAGGGCGATGCTGGCGGTGATGCCTGCCATTCGCGCAGGGCGAAGGGAAAGAGTGCGGCGGCTGCAAGAATTGACCTGAGCCCGAGAAACAGAAACGGCCCGATATGCGACATGGCCGATTTCTGAAAGTAAAATGCCACGCCCCAAATGAACGCGGCGAGAAGAACCAGCAGGTCAGCCTTGGCGCGGGTCAAAGCCGGGCAGGCCTCAGTTCAGGGCGCTCAGTGTCGTAAAGGCCGACAGCGCTTCCTTGCTGGACCTGACGTGCAGCACGGCGGCCCCGTCATGGGCCAGAAATTCCTTGACCTTTGCGTCGATGTCGTCGCCGAGGGTGATGGTGGAGGCAAACACCCCGAATGATTCCGCCCACAGGGTGAAATCCGGATTGACCAGGTCGGTTCCTGAAACCCGGTGGGGATAATGCTTCTCCTGATGG
This sequence comes from uncultured Aestuariivirga sp., assembly GCA_964604435.1. Taxonomy (GTDB): domain Bacteria; phylum Pseudomonadota; class Alphaproteobacteria; order Rhizobiales; family Aestuariivirgaceae; genus Aestuariivirga. The sequence continues at coordinate 5,131 of CAZRZB010000086.1, forward strand.
GTGCGGATGGTGCCATAGATGCCGTTGTCGGAAATGACGATCTTCGGCTTCGCCCCGTAGTGGACCGCGGTGGCCAGCTCCTGGCCCGTCATGAGCATGCCGCCGTCGCCCACAAAAGTGATCGCCATGCGTGCGGGATCAACAATGGAAGCAGCAACGGCGGTGGGAACACCAAAGCCCATGGCTCCGGCAATGGCCCCCAGCAGGGTGTTTTTCGGCGTCATGACCCAGTGCCGGTGCACCCACGTCGACATATTTCCCGCATCCGTCGTGATCACGGCGTTGTCGGGAGCCTGTGCCGCAATTGCGACCACGACTTTTCCGAAGTCCACGGCGTCGTTGGGTTCCGGCGAGGTGAAGCGCTGAAAGCCGCGGACGAATTCATTGATCGATGCCCGCCACGATTCGCGCACCGATGAAACGACGCGGGGGTGCAGCGCCAGGTCCGAAAGGACCGCTGCGGGATCGGCAACGAAGCCCAAGTCGGTTCTGAAAATCTTGCCGATGGGCTCGCCGTCCGGATAGATGTGAATGAGTTTCTGCTTGGGCTCCGGTGCCGCGGGAAAGGTGTAGTTGAGGCTGGCCACATCGCCGAGCCGCGTCCCGACTGCAATGATGAGATCGGCGGTGGCCAGGACCTGCCGGTGCTTGGGCGGATTTCCAAAGCCCAGGTGGCCGGCATAAAGCGGCGAACTGTTGTCAAAAATGTCCTGGTTCTTCCAGGTGACGGCCACCGGAATGCGCAAGGCCTCGGCAAACCGCTGCAGCGCCGCCTTGCCCTTTGCCCCGCGCAACATTGCGCCGGCAACGACGATGGGATGATCGGCCTCATCGATCATCGCCTGGATGGCGGCAATGTCGCTGGCGCCGTGGTGGGCGGCGGCAAGAGGAAAGGGGGCGGGGACGGTTTCGCCGGCCTCGTCGCTCAGGACGTCTTCCGGCAGGGAGATGATGACCGGACCGGGTTTGCCTTCGCCGGCCAGACGCAACGAGCGGGTGACGATTTCGCCGATCTTGTTGCCGTCATGGACTTCATAGATGGCCTTGGCCATGCCGCCAAAGAACTGTCCGTAGTCAACTTCCTGGAAGGCGCCACGGCCGCGCTCCTCGCGCGAGACCTGGCCAATGAAGAGCAATACCGGGGTCGCGTCCTGTTCGGCCACATGGACCGCAATCGAGCCATTGGTGGCTCCGGGCCCCCGGCTGACCAGGAAGACCGCAGGCTTTCCGGTCAGGCGCGCCTCGGCGACCGCCATGAAGCCGGCGCCCGACTCATGCCGGCAAATGATGACCTTGATCGGGCTGCCGTAAAAGGCGTCGAGGAGGGCCAGATAGCTTTCGCCGGGCACACAATAGACCCGCTCAATGCCATGGGCTTGCAAGCATTTGACAATCAGGTCGGCGGCACGCATGGCTCAACTCCGGGACGGTTCACGACATCCCGATAGATGCCTTGAACCGATAGAGAAGTCGAGCCCGTTTCAGCAGGGTTATGGCTGGGCTGCGGCTGGCGGGGTTGTGAACGCCGTTTCGGCCACCGCTACCCCGGCTGCCTTCGCCTTTGCATACCATTCCGCGGCCTTTGCCGCATCAGGTGTGATGCCCCGGACCTTCAGTTCCGCGAAGACTGCCGGATCATAGGTCCTGGCGACACCCAAGGCGCCTTCGGCCGCACCCATCTGGAAGGCCCTGCTGTAGAATTGGCGGGCGATGATCAGATCACCGGTTTTCATCAGCAAATCGCCCTTGCCCAGAAGCCCGGTGACTTCCGCCGAAAGCACCGGCTTTATGGACTCGAAAGATGCCGGCACCGATACCGCTGCAGGTACTTCCGGAGGGGCAGCGCTTGCGGCAGGGGTCTTCACCACCATGCCGGTCTCCGGCGGCGCGCTTGCTGGGGTGATTTGCAAGGCAGGTGGTTCATCGAATTTGGCATCATCAATGGCAACCGTCATTTCCTTTACCGGCGCTGCAAGCTCGCCCGTGTTGGTTTCGATGGCGGCAATTGATATATCGAATTTGGGCTTGTCCGATTGCGGCACGAAGAGATTGATGCCGTCCTCCTCGCCATCCTTGAGAATCCAGGTGTTGTCGGAAATCTTCTTACCGGCAGTGAGGTAGGCCGATGCCGGAAGCCCGGAAATCTTGATAGCCAGCTCCTGGTTCGCCGAGGCAGGCTCGGCGTTGAGCGCCAGCGGGATCATGCTGTTCAAGGTGCCTGTCACGTCGGACACGTCGAGTGAAGCGATGGCGACGGGCTTCTTGGTAATCGTCGTCTGGCGGCCCGGGTTGAAAAGTGCTTCCGAACCCCCAGGCAACAGGCCTGCTGCCAAGGCATAAACATCACTGGCAGTCTTCGACACATAGTCATATTTCGTAACCGCGAAGCCAACGGTTCCGCCGGCAACCGCGGCAAAGAGCCCCGCGAAAAGCAGGTTCCGCCTGAGGTTTGAATGCTCATAGCTTGCGGGTTGCGCGCTTTGCTCTTCGTCCAGGTCCCGGTCGCGGCCATAGTAGCGGTGCTGCTCCTCAGTCTCCTTCAGGGACAGTGTGGGCCGCACCGGCACTTGCGGCATGGGCGCGCGTTCCATTTGCGCCTCCGCCTGTTCGCGTTGCCGCTCCATGATCCTGCGGCGGTAATACTCATAGGTCCGGTTTTCCGGAGGTGTCGCCGACAACGGCTCTTCCTGCTTGCGCCGGTACTGGTCGACCAGGAACTCGGCGTCATCATCGCGTTGGCTCTGAGCCAGCCAGGAGGGGACGGTTTTTGCCGGGGCGCTTTCGCTGCTGTTGCCGGCGGCACTGAGTTCATTTCTTGGCAGGGGATGGTTCATATCGGATCCTCCTATTGAAGCGTCGTGGGCGCGAGCGGTTGTTGGGACGACTTGTTGTCGCCCATAAGGTTTTTTGCGGTGAGGTATTGTTTCCACCCCGGAACTGCCGCGGAGAAATTGGTGCTTTGTTCCGTATTGCGGCTGGCAAGGTAGGTGGCGAGCAGCGCCTTGTTGAATCTCCGCAGCTTGTAGAAGCGCTCGGTGCGCTCGGGCCAATCGAAAACCCCGAGGATGAGGGCTGCGGCAACCGTCTCTGCGACGCTGCCTTCGGCAATAAGGTTGGGGAAAGTGCTGCTGTCGAGAATGGCCGGCGAGTAGGTCCCGGCCAGGCTTTCGGGCAGCGGAATGGGGAGAATGTGCAAGCCGCTCTTGGCCTTGATTGCCTTGAGCAGCTGGTAGGAATGCGCGCCCGTGAAAACGGCCGCGTCGATCCGCCCATCAAGCAGGGCCGCGATCGAATTTTTTCCGGTCGTGGCAACCCGCTCGTAGTTCAATCCGAGGGCATCAAAAACAAGTTCGGCAGCCACGAATTCATCGCTGTTGGCGGGCCCGGTCGCAATTCGCAAGCCCGCCAGGCTTTCGACACTGGCGATGTCCTTGCGGGCCAGGACAATGATATTGAGAGTGGCCAGCTTTGCCATGTAGGCGATCTTGCCCGTCTCTTCCTTGTAAAGGTCATGCTTCTTCACGAAAGCGAGGCTGTCCGAGGACAACAGCGCCACATCGACACCGCGCAGGAATAGCAGGTCATTGATCGACTGCAGGCTGCCGCGGCCAATCATCGGGAGAATCCGCAGGCCATCCGTGTGGTCCATGGCATTGGCGATCTCGAGGACGCTTTCGGAAAGCTGGGGGGTGCTGGCAAGCAAGCCGACGGTGCTCTGATTGAGCTTCTGGCTACGCAGGTCCTCTCCTCGGACCACGGTACTCAAAGCAACAGCCAAACACGCGGCTACAAACACTACGACGGCATTTTTCAATACCTGGTCCCCTCAAAACACTGGCTGTCCCGCCAAAACACACATACTTTACGCCCGTGCATTAATCATAACTTGAGCCCCCGATTGCTGCCAGAATGTGGCAGACTACGGACAGGAATGTGATTTTTGGCCCGGTTTTGGCGGTTTTATGGGGAATCAGGCGTGCAGGCAATCGCTTATGCAAAAGCCCTAATTAAAGGTAAATCTTTACCAATTGTCCTGCCCGAGGGCGAAGATGGCCGCATCCGGGCAGCCGCCGCTGTTTTGCGTGCCGAGGGCTTGGCCGTTCCGATTTTGTTCGGCCCCGGGGAGCCCGCGCCCCAACCCGCGGAAAAACTCGTTAACCATGTTTTGTCCATGCGGCCGAAGATGACGGCCGCCATGGCCGCCCGCCTTCTCGGCAAGCCGCTCTATCTTGCGGCCGCCATGGTCGCTGCAGGCGATGCCGCCGCCATGGTGGCAGGCGCCATGAACCCAACCGCCCGCGTGATCGAGGCCGGGCACATGCTGATCGGCCTGGCCCCGGGGGTTGCAACGCCGTCGAGCTACTTTCTCATGCAATGGCCGGAGCGCTGCCTGATCTTCGCCGATTGCGCCGTCAATGTGCAGCCCACGGCGGAGCAGCTGGCTGACATTGCCATTGCTTCGGCTGCAAGTGCCGCCCGGGTCCTGGGGGAGGCGCCGCGCGTTGCCCTGTTGTCATTTTCGACTCAGGGCAGTGCCAGCCATCCGGACGCCGAAAAAGTCGTTGCGGCCCTGCGGATGGTGCGGCAGCGCCATCCCGAAATCCTGATCGACGGCGAGTTGCAGGGCGATGCAGCCCTGTCGCCCGGTGTTGCGGAACGGAAAATGAAAAGTATTGGCGAGGTCGGCGGCCGCGCCAATGTTCTCATATTTCCGGACCTCGATGCCGGCAACATTGCCTACAAGCTGACCCAGCAGCTATCCGGCTGCCGCGCCATCGGCCCCATCCTACAGGGCTTTGCCAAACCGGTTTCCGATCTGTCGCGTGGCGCTACTGTCGAAGATATCGTGGATACGGCATCGCTGCTTCTGGCGATGTCATTGCCCCAATAGGGCGGAGACATGCCGAGCGATGGTGAGTTCCTCATTGGCTTTCACAACGTGCACATCGGCTGCTGGAACGCCAAGGAACGAAAGCTGCGCCAGGATTTTCCGGCGCACCGGTTCGGCATTCTCGCCGATGCCGCCGGTGAAAACCATTGCATCAATCCCGCCAATGGAAACCGCCAGCGACCCGGCATAGCGTGCCGCCTGGTAGCAATAGGCATCGACGGCCTCTGCCGCTTCCGTCGCGGGGCTTGCCAGCAATTCCCGCATGTCCGCCGAGAGGCCTGAAATTCCCAACAGGCCGCTGCGCCGGTAGAGCAGGTCCTCCAGACCTTCCGCCCCCAGGCCTTCGTCGCGCATCAGGGCGATCAGCACGCCGGGGTCGATGGCCCCGGTGCGCGTGCCCATCAGCAGGCCGTCCGCCGTTGAAAATCCCATGGTGGTTTCAACGCTTCTGCCGTCCAGGATGGCGCACATGCTGGAGCCGCTGCCGAGATGGGCCGCAAGCAGTCGGCGCGGCAGCGGCCTTCCGGTTTGCAGCGGCAATTCCCGCACCACATGCTCATAATTCAGGCCGTGGAAACCGTAGCGCCGGTAGCCGCGCTCATGATAGGTGCGCGGCAGCGGCAGGCGCGTGTGAAGATCATCGCGCCCGGCATGAAACGCCGTATCGAAGCAGGCGACATGGGGCACATCAGGGGCGAACCTTCGCAACGCCGCCAGCGCCCCGAGGCCGTAAGGAAGGTGCAGGGGAGCAAGCTTGCGTAAGGATTCAAGGTCGTCCTGGATATTCTGGTCAACGCGGACCGGTGTGGTGTAGCGCGTGCCGCCATGCACGATGCGGTGGCCGATGCCGCCGCAGCGTTGCAGGGCGATGCCCTTGCTTTCAATCTGCGCCAGCGCCGCCTGCAGTGATTCCGGCCCGTAACCCGCCACCTGGCCTGCCAGCACCTGGGCCAGGCCGCCATCGAAAACGGCAAACTTCAGCGAGGAAGAACCGGCATTGAAGGTGACAATGGGTTTCATCCTGCCGGTTCTACTCCATTCTTCCGTGTCAGGCCGCACCCTTTTGCGGGCGCATGTCGGCCTTGTCGATATGGGCAACGGCGACCGGTTTCTTCATCGCATCCCGGCGGAAGGGCTCGCCCAGCTCCTGGTTGAGAATGATCTCGATGAAGGTTGTAATGCCCGCCGCCTGGTCTTCGGCGGCTTTCTTCAGGGCCGCGGTCGTTTCGCTTTGCGTGCGGACCGTGACACCCTTGAAGCCGCAGGCTTCGGCGATCTTCGCGTAGCTCAGCTTCGGGTCAAGCTCGGTGCCGACGAAGTTGTTGTCATACCAGAGGATGGAGTTGCGCTTTTCCGCACCCCACTGATAGTTGCGGAAGATGATCATGGTGATCGCCGGCCATTCGTCACGGCAGATGGAGGTCATCTCGTTGATGGAAATGCCGAAGGCGCCATCGCCGGAAAAACCGAACACCGGAACTTCCGGCTTGCCGATCTTCGCCCCGATGATGGAGGGCAGGCCGTAGCCGCACGGCCCGAACAGGCCCGGCGCCAGATATTTGCGCCCTTCCTCAAAGGTGGGATAGGCATTGCCGATGGCGCAGTTGTTGCCGATGTCGGAGGACATGGTGGCATTGGCCGGCAGGCCCGCCTGGATGGCGCGCCAGGCCTGGCGCGGCGACATGCGGTCGGCATCGCGCTTGCGCGCATCCTCGTTCCAGGTCGTGCCCGGATCATCATCCTCATGGTCCATGGAGGAAAGCTTTTGCAGCCAGGCTGACTTGGTCTGGTGGATGGCAGCCTTGCGCTCGGCCCGGCCGGCATCGCCAGCCTTTGGCGAGAGCTTCTCGAGGATCTGCTGCGCCACCTGCCTGGCGTCGCCGCAAATGCCGACGGTGACTTTCTTGGTAAGGCCGATGCGGTCGGCGTTGATGTCGACCTGGATGATCTTGGCG
>CAZRZB010000087.1:0-11365 GCA_964604435.1 uncultured Aestuariivirga sp.
GTTGCAAGGCTGGCAGGCGAAACGGAAATGGGAAATCTCTTCAAAGTCATGGTAGCAACGTCGCCGGACCTGCCAACGCCCTATCCCTTCGGAATGTCATGATCGAGAGTCCCGAACTCAAGCACCCCGGCATCGCCCACGGCTTCTTCGGCCGTCAGGGCGGCTATTCACAAGGAATCTTCGCCTCGCTCAATTGCGGGCTGGGCTCGGGTGATGCGCGCGCCACGGTGATCCGCAACCGCGAGGTCGTGGCCCAGGCGCTCGGCGGCAGCGAAGCAAATATCGTCACGGCGTTCCAGGTGCACAGCGCCGAGGCTGTCGTGGTGACGGCGCCCTGGGCCCATGATGCCCGCCCGAAGGTCGATGCCATGGTCACTAGGGTTCCCGGCCTGATCCTCGGGACGCTGACGGCCGATTGCGGCCCGGTGCTGTTTGCCGACAAGGAGGCCGGCGTCATCGCCTGCGCCCATGCGGGCTGGAAGGGGGCACTCGATGGCGTCACCGATGCCACCATCCGCAAAATGGAGGAACTCGGCGCCCACCGTGAAAATATCGTCGCGGTGCTCGGCCCCACCATCTCGAAATCCGCCTATGAGGTTGGGCCGGAGTTCATCCAGCGGTTCGTTGCGGCGGCGGAGGGCAACCGCCTATACTTCACGGATTCGGTGAAGCCGGGGCACTACATGTTTGACCTGCCAGGATATTTGACTGACCGGCTCAAGGGCTTCGGGGTCGGCGCGGTGCTTGACACGGGCCTTTGCACTTACACGCGCGAGGCCGACTACTTCTCCTACCGCCGCGCCACGCACCGCGGCGAATTGGATTACGGCCGGCAGATTGCCGCCATCACGCTGCGATAAGGGAAAACCATGGTACTGCATTTTGAATTGGCTGAATACCAGCAGCGCATCAAGGCGGCGATTGCCGCCATGCGGAAGCAAAACCTTGATGGCCTGCTGATGTTCCAGCAGGAGAGCATGTATTACCTCACTGGTTATGACACCTTCGGCTTCTGTTTCTTCCAGTGCCTCTACCTTGGCGCCGACGGCAAGCTGGCGCTGCTCACCCGTTCGGCGGATTTGCGCCAGGCCCGGCACACCTCGATCATCGAGGACATCCGCATCTGGACCGATGAGGCGGGGGCGCAACCGGCCACGCAGCTGCGCGACATGCTGGAAAGCCTGGGCGGGCGGGGGAAACGGCTTGGCATCGAGACCAATTCCTATGGTCTCACTCATTACAATGGCAAAGCCGTGGACGCGGCGCTGGATGGTTTCTGCACGCTGACCGAAGCCACCAACCTGGTGAACCTGCTGCGCCTGATCAAGTCGCCTGCGGAACTCAAATATGTGCGCAAGGCCGGCAAGCTCGGCGATGAGGCCCTGAAGGCAGGCATCAAGAAAACCCGGGCAGGGGCCGACGAGGGCGACATTCTCGCGGCCCAGCACGCGGCCATCTTCTCTGGCGGCGGCGACTATCCGGGCAATGAATTCATCATCGGTTCAGGCCGTGACGCATTGCTCTGCCGCTACAAGTCGGGGCGGCGGAAACTTTCCAAGCGCGACCAGCTCACCCTGGAGTTCGCCGGCGTCTACCGCCATTACCATGCGGCCTTCATGCGCACCCTGATGATCGGCAAGCCGACGAAGCAGCATGTTGCGATGGACGAGGCCTGCCGCGCCGCCCTCGGCGAGGTCGAAGACACCTTGCGTCCGGGCAGGACGGCGGGCGAGGTGTTCGAGGCCCATGCCCGGGTGATGGATTCCCATGGCATGCAACAGCACCGGCTCAATGCCTGCGGTTATTCGCTGGGGGCCAAGTTCACGCCCAGCTGGATGGACTACCCGATGTTCTACCGCGGCAACGAAGTCGAGCTGGCGGAGGGCATGGTGTTCTTCGCCCACATGATCCTGATGAATTCGGAAGCGGGTGCCGCCTATTGCCTGGGCCGCACTTACATCATCGGGGCGAAGAAGCCCGAACCCGTTTCGAAATATCCGCTGGACATGATCGTGCGATGAGGCTGCTGCCGTCGCTTCTGCTCCTGCTCCTGCTCCTGCTTGCCGCCTGCGGCACGGTGAGCCAGCCCTTCGGCAAGATCGAGCCGCCGGAGCGGACGCCCTCGATCATCACGCCCCCCTGGGAGGCGATGGTGGCGGCAGGGCCGGGGGCCTCCAGGGAGATGGATCTCGAAACCTTGCGCGGACCGGGCAAGGGCACGGATGTGGCCAATGGGCCGGAGAACGGGCCGGAGGTTTCCGTCGACGGGAGACTGGTCATCAAGGCGGTGGCGGTGGTCCCAGTGCAGGGCGCCAAGGGCAGCGGCAATGACGAACTGACCCGGGCCATGCGCCAGGCCCTGACCACGGCGGGCTGGACGGTCCTCAAGGCCCCGGCCAAAAACGCCCTGACCATCGCGGGCCGGGTCGTGATGGCGGAAGCCTCGGGCAACATGCAGAAGGTTTCGCTGCAATGGGCGGTGGAGTCGCCCGACGGCAAGAAGCTCGGCGATGTCAACCAGGCCAACAATGTGCAGGCGGGCTCGCTTGATGCCGGCTGGGGCGAAATCGCGGGCTTTGCCGTGGAAGCCGCCGCCAGCGGGATATTCGAGCTGATCAACAAGTTCCGGTAGGTTAATTTCCCCTCCCCCTTGTGGGGAGGGGTTAGGGGCGGGGGTCTGGTGGTCTGACAGTGCAGCGACCCCCACCCTTAATCCCTCCCCACAAGGGGGAGGGAGAAAACCGTATTCTCCACAGGCCGCATTTGCGCTTGTGTCACGCCCTTGTTATAGAGCGCCCACAACCAGGCGCGGCGAGGGATAAGTATGATGAAAATTGTGGCGGGTAACAGCAACCGGCCCCTGGCGGAAGCCATTTGTTCCTACCTCCACCTGCCGCAGACCAAGGCCGTGGTGAAGCGCTTCAACGACATGGAAGTGTTCGTCGAAATCCAGGAAAGCGTCCGCGGCCAGGACATGTTCGTGGTGCAGTCCACCAGCTTCCCCGCCAACGACCACCTGATGGAGCTGCTGATCATCATTGACGCGCTGAAGCGCGCCTCGGCGCGCCGCGTCACCGCCGTGATCCCCTATTTCGGCTATGCCCGCCAGGACCGTAAACCGGGCCCCCGCACCCCCATCTCGGCCAAGCTGGTGGCCAATATGATCACCCGCGCGGGCGCCGACCGGGTGCTGACGCTTGATCTCCATGCCGGCCAGATCCAGGGCTTCTTCGACATCCCCACCGACAATCTCTTCGCCGGCCCGGTGTTGGTGCGCGACATCAAGCAGCACAATGACGTGGCCAACACGGTCGTGGTGTCGCCCGACGTGGGCGGCGTGGTACGGGCCAGGGCGCTGGCCAAGCGCCTCGACACGCCGCTCGCCATCGTCGACAAGCGCCGCGAGAAGGCGGGCGAGTCGGAAGTCATGAACATCATCGGCGCGGTGGCGGGCAAGTCCTGCATCCTGATCGACGACATCGTCGATTCGGGCGGCACCCTGTGCAACGCGGCGGAAGCCCTGCTGGCGCAAGGCGCCAAGGATGTCACCGCCTATATCACCCATGGGGTGCTGTCGGGCGGCGCGGTAGCGCGCATCACCTCCTCGAAGCTCAAGCACTTGGTGATCACCGATTCGATCCAGCCCACCGAAGCGGTGAAAGTGGCGCGCAACATCCGCGTCATCGGCATCGCCCCGCTGCTCGGCGAAGCCATCGGCCGCACCAGCCGCGAAGACTCGGTGTCGAGCCTGTTTGAGTAGCGCAGCTTATTTAAGCCTCTTCCTGATTTCCCTGGCGGCGGCAACGATTCTGCCGTTGGGCTCGGAGGCCGCCGTCGTCGGCCTGCTGGTTGGCGGAACACTTCCCTGGCAAGGCATCCTGCTTGCTGCCAGCCTGGGAAATATCCTGGGCGCGATCATCAACTGGTTTCTGGGCCGGTCACTGAGCCGCTTTCAGGAGCGGCGCTGGTTTCCTGTCGGCCCCGAAAACCTTGAGCGGGCCCAGGGCTGGTACCGCCGTTATGGCCGGGCATCCCTGCTGCTCAGCTGGGTTCCCGTGATCGGCGATCCGCTGACGGTCGCCGCCGGCATCTTGCGTGAACCGCTGTGGTCCTTCGCGCTGCTTGTGGGGATCGCCAAGACTGGGCGGTACCTGGTGCTGGCTGCGCTTACATTGAACTGGCTGCCATGAGCGGCAGCGTGCCGGGCGGAGGGGGTGTCGTTGCAATGCGCTGGGATTGCGAATAACCTGAAACAAGGTCTTGATTTGAATCAAAGGAACTGAAGCCAGATGGCCTACAAGGAGCGGATGGTCGGTTCACGGTTCATAGCCACGGTCTTGGCCGTCTTGCTGGTTGTCGTGTCCATGAGTATGGGGGCGCCGGCCGGCATGGCTGCCTGTGCTCCTGATCAGCACCATTCCGCCACTGCCCAGCAAGGCTCCGGCGCCGATGCAAACGCCGGCTGCCAGGATTTGGGCTACCAGGGCAAGGCGTGCGGTGATAGCTGTCTCGGCGCCTCCTGCGTTGCCGCGGGACTCGTGGCGCAGGAAACGGCCGGGGTGGCCGCAACCCTGCCGGCGAACCAACTGGAAGCGGGCCTCATTGATGTCTTGTCCGGCCGCTTGATTGCGCCGGAGACCGGCCCTCCCAAACGCCTTGCCTGAGTGAAAGCGGACCGCCCGCGCGGCTGTTCCCGTACGCCCCATATTCCCATCCATGTCTCAGGTGCCGGTCCCGTGCCGGCTGTATTGAAGGAACGACCAGATGAATCGCAGAGAATTTTCCAAAACACTTCTCGCCGGGGGCGCGCTCGCGCCCTTCCTGCCGGGCCCGTTTGCCCCGGCCCATGCGGCGGAAACCGCGGCCCTGAAGCTTTCGGTGCTGTCGCGCAATATTGAAGTGAATGGACGGGCCGCAAAGGTCTTTGGACTGACGGGGCCCGATGGCAAGCCCGGCCTCACGCTCACCGCCGGTGAAGTTGCAACGGTGGATTTGAACAATGAGCTCTCCGAGGAAACGATGGTGCATTGGCATGGCCTCACTCCCGCCTGGGCCATGGACGGCGTGCCCGGCCTGCCGCTGCCGCTGCTGAAGGCCGGGGAGCAGCGCCGCTATGAGCTGCCCGCGGGAAATCCGGGCACCCACTGGATGCACGCCCACACCCTGCAGGAACAGAACCTCCTCGCCGCGCCGCTGATCGTGCATGGCAAGGACGACCTTGCCCGCGATGAGCAGGAAGTGGTGGTTCTCCTGCATGATTTTTCCTTCACCCCGGCGGAGGAGCTGCTTGCCAGGCTCAAGTCCGGCGGCGGCATGGGCCACGCGCAGATGCCCGGCATGGACATGCAGGGCATGGACCATTCGAAAATGTCCGGCATGGACATGGGCGGCGGCATGATGGGCATGGATCTCAACGACATCAACTATGACGCCTATCTTGCCAATGACCGCACGCTGGATGACCCGGAGGTCGTGGCGGTGGAAAAAGGCGGGCGGGTGCGCCTGCGTATCATCAACGGGGCAACCGCCACGGGCTTCACCATCGATACGGGTGGGCTCGACGGCGAAGTGATTGCGGTCGATGGCCAGGAGATCGTTCCGCTGCGCACCCGGCAATTCCCCCTGGCCATGGGGCAGCGGGTGGATTTCCGCCTGCCGTTGCCGAAGGATGGCGGTGCCTTCCCGATCCTGGCGCTGCGCGAAGGCGGCCTGGAGCGGACCGGCATCATCCTCGCCAGTTCCGGCGCCACAGTGAAGCGGATTGCCGCGGCGGGTGATGCGCCTGGCCCGACGCTGTCGCTTGACATGGAAACAACTCTGGTGGCCGTTTCCCCTCTGGCCCCGCGCGCCATTGACCGCGCCATCGTGGTCAATCTCCTGGGCAGCATGCAGGGCTACGAATGGGGCCTGCAGGCGGATGCGGAACTCCTGGTCAAGGAAGGCGAGCGGGTGGCCATCGAGATGCGCAACCACTCGATGATGAGCCATCCGATGCATCTGCATGGCCATCACTTCCAGATCATCGGCATCAACGGGCAGGGGCTCACGGGCGCGCTGCGCGATACGGTCCTGCTGCCGCCGATGACCCGCGTCACCTTTGCCTTCGACGCCAAGAATCCGGGCAAGGCCTGGGCCTTCCATTGCCACCATCTCTATCACATGGCGTCCGGCATGATGACCGCTGTCGGCTACAAGGGAGCATGAACATGTTCAGTTGTTTCAGATCCCATCAGGGTTGGGTTGCATTGGGCGGCGCCATTGTCCTGGCCGCTTATCTGGTGCTCTGGCACAGCGCCCATGTGGCGGCGGTCCTGCCATTCCTGGTGATCGCCGCCTGTCCGCTGATGCACCTCTTCATGCATCGCGGCCACGGCCACCGCCACGGAACTTCGGAAAGCCCGCCGCCGCCATCAGCCGGAAATAAATCATCCAGAAAGGACAAGTGACATGGAAAAACCAGAACTTTGCGCCATTGCATTTGCCGGGACCACCGCTGTGCTGACGGCAGCATCCACAACCGCCTTGTCAGGAGATAAGCCATGAACCGCAGATCCGCACTCTTTTCCGTTCTTGCCATTGCCACATCCTTTGGCGGAATCCGCAGCGCCCGCGCTGCAACGCTTCCGCCGGTCATGGCCTATCGCAATCCCGGCTGCGGCTGCTGCGAAGGTTGGGTGAGGCACATGACCGCCGCGGGTTTTGCGGTGACGATGGAGGACGATCCGGCGCTGGAGGCGCGGCGCAGCGGGCTGGGCGTGCCGGCACCGCTTGCCAGCTGCCACACGGCACTGATCGGCGATTACGTCATCGAGGGCCATGTTCCGCCGGAGGACATCCTGCGCCTGCTGGATGCGCGTCCCGCGGCGCGGGGACTTGCGGTGCCGGGGATGCCGATGGGCTCTCCCGGCATGGAGACGGATGGCGCGGCTGACCAATATGACACCCTGGTCTTCCTGGCCGATGGGACCTGGAGCGTGTATGCCAGCCATTGAACTTCGTATGGGTCCAGCTTGTCCGTTGACCTTTGATATCGCGGCTGGGTTCGTCTAGAACTCCGCGCATCATGTCTGACAGCAGCCATTCCCATCTCTGGCCCGGCGTGCCGCTGGCGCTTGGCGCGGCGGCGCTGTTTGGCGCCTCGACCCCGTTGGCGAAGCATCTTCTCGGATCGGTTGATCCGTGGATGCTGGCGGGGATTTTCTACCTCGCGGCCGGGCTGGGCCTGTTCGCGGTCAGGATGGTCCGCAGGGGATTGAAGCAAGAGGCGGCGGAGGCCGCCTTGACGGCCGCAGATTATCCCTGGCTTGCGGCAGTCGTCATTGCCGGCGGCATGATCGGGCCGCTGCTGCTAATGTTCGGGCTTTCCCGGACCGGCGCGGGCCAGGCCTCGCTTCTGCTCAATCTCGAAGGGCTGGCCACCATGGGCATCGCCTGGCTGGTCTTCCGCGAAAATGTTGACCGCCGCCTTTTGCTCGGGGCTTTCGCCATTCTGTGCGGTGCCATGTTGCTGGCCTGGGATGGCGCGGGCTTCCGGTTTGATCTTGGTGGATTGCTGATTGCGGGAGCCTGCCTGGCCTGGGGCATCGACAACAATCTCACCCGCAGGCTTTCGTCGGCCGATCCCGTGCAGATTGCGATGCTCAAGGGAATTGCCGCAGGTGCTGCAAATCTCGGCCTTGCCTTCAGTCTTGGCGCGCAAGCGCCATCCGCCGGCACCATTGCGGCAGCCGGAGTTGTCGGCTTTTTTGGCATCGGGGTGAGCCTTGTCATGTTCATGCTGGGCCTGCGCCATCTGGGCACGGCGCGGACCGGGGCCTATTTCTCGCTGGCGCCATTCATCGGCGCGGTCCTTGCCATTGTGCTGCTGGGCGAGCCGGTGACGGGGCAACTCGTTGCCGCGGGCGGGCTGATGGCCATTGGCCTCTGGCTCCACCTGGCCGAGCGCCACGCGCATGAGCATGTCCATGGCGAGATGGAACACGAGCACCGCCATGTGCATGACGCCCACCACACACATGCGCATGACGGCGAAACAGCAGAACCGCATTCCCATTGGCATCGTCACACGCCAATGCGGCACAGGCATCCGCATTACCCCGACCTGCATCACCGGCATGGGCACGGCTAGCGCCAAATGCTGGCTTTTCTCATTGACGTGCAACGCAGTATCCATGGCGCGCTCACAAGCGACATAAACGCCTACTCAAATTCGCGGGACTTCGCTGCCCTGCTGGCTGTCCTGCCCCTTGGCATCGTGTTTGGCGCGGCCCATGCACTGACCCCGGGCCATAGCAAGTCGGTGCTGGCAGCCTATATCCTCGGCTCCGGCCTGAAGCCCGCGCGGGCCCTTTCGGCTTCCTTTGTCCTGTCTGCCACCCACATAAGTTCGGCGGTAATGCTCGCCACAGTCGCGAATTCTCTGGTGACACGTTCACTGGTGGGAGCTGGCCGGGCGCCATCACTTGAATGGACAAGCCGCCTGATCCTGGTCGCGATTGGCCTCTGGCTTGTCTTTCGCGCCATCCGGGGGAGGCCGCATGTCCATGGCGAAGGCATCTCCGCCGGCTTCATCGCCGGTCTTATTCCCTGTCCGCTGACGCTCTTTGTCATGACTCTCGCGCTGTCACGCGGCGTGCCGGAGGCGGGATTGGCTTTCTCGGTCTCGATGCTTCTGGGCGTGGCGGCAATCCTTGGCGCGGTGGCCGTGATCTCCGCCATTGCGCGAAACGGGCTCGCGCATCTGTTTGCCCAACATGGCGCAACCATCGCACGGGTTTCGCGCGGCCTTGATGCTTTCGCAGGGGCGGCATTGACGGCCATAGCGCTGCTTGAACTTGCCCGGTAGGTTCAGTCCAGGGTCACGCGGTAGCGGCTGATGGCTGCGGCGGCCACCAGCATCAGGGCGGCAGCCTCTACCGGGCCGAGCGGCCGAGCACTTCGATGATCTCGGAAATCTTCTTGCGCTGGTCCTTCTTGTCGCCGCTGCTGATGGCATGCGCGACGCAGTGGCCGACGTGGTCCCTGAGGATCTCCTCCTCGGCGCGGCGGAGTGCTGCCCGCACGGCGGAGATCTGGGTGACGACGTCGATGCAGTAACGGTCCTCCGCGACCATGCGCGACAGGCCGCGGACCTGGCCCTCGATGCGGCTCAGGCGTTTCTGGATGGCGGCCTTGGTGGTCTTCTGCATGGTTGACACATACCCTCATGGGGTATACTCGTCAACGCGAAACTATACCCCCATGGGGTTTCGACAGGAGGTGGCTCGCAATGGAACATCAGCATCACGCAACGGCGGGAAGCGCCATCGATCCGGTGTGCGGCATGACGGTCGATCCCGCCACCGCGAAGCACAAGGCGGTTTACAAGGGAGACTCCTTTTACTTCTGCTCCGCCGGTTGCAAGACGAAGTTCACGGCCAACCCGGCAAAGTATCTGGATACGGACAAGGCTGCCGCCGAACCCGTTGCGCCGGGGACCATCTACACCTGTCCGATGCATCCGGAAATCCGCCAGGAGGGGCCGGGATCCTGCCCGATCTGCGGCATGGCGCTTGAGCCCCTGACGGTCACGGCCGAGAGCGGGCCCAACCACGAACTGATCGACATGACACGGCGTTTCTGGATTGGCCTCATTGTCACCCTGCCAGTCCTCGCTCTGGAAATGGGCGGGCATCTCACGGGCCTCACCATGCTGCTCGGCCAGCAGCTTTCCAACTGGATCCAATTTGCACTGGCCACACCGGTCGTGCTGTGGGCCGGCTGGCCGTTTTTCGTGCGCGGGCTTCAGTCACTGCTCACGCGCAATCTCAACATGTTCACGCTGATCGCAATCGGAACCGGCGTTGCCTGGGTCTACAGCGTTATCGCAACCTTCGCGCCGCAGATATTCCCTCCCGCCTTCCAGCGGATGGATGGCTCGGTCGCGGTCTATTTCGAGGCGGCGGCGGTGATCACGGTTCTTGTGCTTCTCGGTCAGGTGCTGGAACTCAGGGCCCGCGACCGGACCTCGGGGGCGATCAAGGCCTTGCTTGGCCTTGCACCCAAAACGGCGCGGCGCATCGCTGCCGATGGCACTGACGAGGATGTGCCGCTCGAGCACATCGCGGTGGGCGATCTCTTGCGCGTGCGCCCCGGCGAGAAGGTGCCGGTGGATGGCGAGATCAGCGAGGGCCGTTCGTCGCTCGATGAATCCATGGTGACGGGCGAATCCATGCCGGTCAGCAAGGAAACCGGGGCTAAGGTCATCGGCGGCACCCTGAATGCCAGCGGCGGCTTTGTCATGCGGGCCGAAAAGGTCGGCAGCGAGACCATGCTGGCGCGCATCGTGCAGATGGTGGCCGAGGCGCAGCGCAGCCGCGCCCCCATCCAGCGCCTGGCCGACCAGGTGTCGGGCTGGTTCGTGCCTGCCGTCATTGCGGTTGCGGTACTGGCCTTTGCCGCGTGGTCCCTGTGGGGCCCGGAACCGCGTTATGCCTTCGGGCTGGTGGCGGCGGTGGCGGTGCTCATCATTGCCTGCCCCTGTGCGCTGGGCCTTGCAACCCCCATGTCGATCATGGTGGGGGTGGGCCGCGGGGCCCAGGCCGGGGTTCTGATCCGCGATGCCGAAGCGCTGGAGCGCATGGAGAAGGTCGATACCATCGTCGTCGACAAGACCGGCACGCTCACCGAAGGCAAGCCCTCGGTCACCGCGATGGCCACTGTCGACGGCCAGGACGAAAACGAAATCCTGCGGCTGGCCGCCTCGGTGGAAAAGGCCAGTGAGCACCCCTTGGCCGCGGCCATCGTCAAGGCCGCCGAAATACGGAAGCTGGAGCTTGCCAAGGTCATGGGCTTCGATTCTCCGTCGGGCAAGGGCGCCATCGGCATGGTGGCGCGCAAGCGCATCGTCATTGGCAATGGGAAGTTTTTGGGTGAACTCAAAATTTCCACCGCGGCGCTTGCCGGGCAAGCCGACACCATGCGCAGGGACGGCGCCACCGCCGTGTTCATGGCCATCAACGGCAAGCTGGCCGGGGTCATCGGCATAGCCGATGCGGTCAAGGCCTCAACGCCAGCAGCACTTGCGGCGCTGCGTGAAGCCGGAGTGCGCATCGTCATGCTGACGGGCGACAACAAGGTGACCGCTGATGCCGTGGGAAAACGTCTCGGCATTTCGGAGGTCGAAGCCGATGTGCTGCCCGACAAGAAGGCCGATGTCGTCAGCAAACTTAAGGCCCAAGGCCGGGTGGTGGCCATGGCGGGGGATGGCGTGAACGATGCGCCAGCCCTTGCCGCCGCCGATGTCGGCATCGCCATGGGAACTGGAACCGACGTGGCGATGGAAAGCGCCGGCGTCACCTTGCTGAGAGGCGACCTCATGGGCATC
>CAZRZB010000088.1:0-11184 GCA_964604435.1 uncultured Aestuariivirga sp.
TGCGGCAGATGATGGCGCCGCCTTTCACCATGATCAGGGGATCGCGCGTGTAGCATGACTTGAGGCGGCCGCCGTCGACACCGTCCACATAATGGACTTCAACACCCCTGGCCTTGAGGGCGGCCACAAGAGCATCATGCTGGGCCTGCATCTCGGCGATTTGCGGCATGGTATCGCTCTGGAAATACCAGCCGGCCTTCAGGTCGCCGAAAGAGCCGATGCTTTCGATGCGCTTCGTGGGATCGATGACGTCCATTTCCTTGCCGGGGCGATGCACCAGGACCGAGCGGATGCGGCCCACGTCATTGTTGATGCCCCAGGCCCGCCCCCAATGGGTTTCAAGTTCGGACGGGTCTTCGAACGGCGGATCGCCGGGCGTGGCGAACATCTTGATCGTTTCATTATAGACCCATCCCGGCGGCGCCTTGTCGGCCATCATCTGCTCCCGTGAAAAACCTGACTGTACCATTCCACTGGCCGCGCGCAATTCCCGCCGGCGAACCGCGAAGCACACAATAGGCCGTCAGTCGGCGGCGACTTCCGCCAGCAGCCAGTCCTTGAAGGTCTTGACCTCGGCGGCGCGGCTCAGGCGCGGTGTTGCCGGTTCGGAAATGTAATAGGCTTTCTCCTGCAGGACCTCGGTGTCGAAAAGCCGGATGAGCCTGCCGCTCTTCAGGTCGTCGGCGAGAATGGCGGTGGGGGCGAGGCCCACGCCCTGGCCCGCCAGCATGGCCGAATGCAGCAGGTTGAAGCCTTCGAACAGGGGACCGGGCAGGGGATCGGCGAGCTTCACCCCCGCCGCCTTGAACCAGCGCGACCAGGGCCTCCGGTCAAGGTCGTGGAGCAGGTGGCATTTCAGCAGGTCTTCGGGTTTGGCGAAGGGGCCCATCTGTTCGAGATAGGACGGGTTGCACACCGGCACCGATACGCCTTCCAGGAACTTGCTGGCATGCGCCGGCGCCTCGTCCCAGTCGCCATAGGAAATGGCGAGATCGACATCCTCGAAGTCAATCGGATGGTCGTAGATCGCATGCATCAGCCGGACATTGATCCCGGGGTGCAGGCGCATGAAGGCGGGCAGGCGCGGTATGAGCCAGATTGTTGCGATGGAGGGGATGGCCGCGATGGTGAGCGAGGCCTTGCCCTCGCTCTTGGTGATGCGCTGGCAGGCCGCCCCGATGATGGCGAAGGCCTCGGCCATGGACGCGGCAAGCTCCACGCCCGCCGGGGTCGGCAGGGTCTGGCGCCCCTGCCGGTCGAAAAGCGGCACGCCGAACCACTCCTCAAGCTGGCGTATCTGGTGGCTGACCGCCGACTGGGTGACATGCAGCTCGTCCGCCGCCTTGGAAAAGCTGTTGCCGCGGGCCGCCGCTTCAAAGCATTTCAGGGCATTCAAGGGAGGTAGGCGCGCCACGGAATCTCCATGAAATATTCTCATATATTATGTGAGCGATCATCCTTTGACTCAAGTCCCCCTCTCACCCATGAAGAATGCCAGTTTGTGGAGGACGACGATGACTGCTGCCCAGCGCCCGAGCCTGGTAGACTACCGCGGAAACGGCAAGCCGCCGAAGCCCACCTTTTCAGCCGCCGAGATGCAGGGGCGGCAGGACCGGATCCGCGGCTGGATGGCCAAGAGCAATGTCGATGCCTGTGTTTTCACCAGCTACCACAACATCTGCTATCTGGCGGATTTCCTCTATTGCTACTTCGGTCGCAAATACGGCCTGGTGATCACCCAGAAGGCGGCAACCACGGTGACCGCCGCCATTGACGGCGGCCAGCCCGCCAGACGCACCTTCGGCGACAATGTGACCTACACCGACTGGTCCAAGGAAAACTATTTCATCGCCCTGCAGGGCCTGATCAAGGGCGCCAAGCGCATCGGCATCGAGTTCGACCATGTCAGCGTCGATTTCCGCAAGAGCCTGCAGGACGCCTTTCCGGGCGTCGAGTTTGTCGATGCCGCGGCACCCTCCATGCGGATGCGCATGATCAAGTCGGCCGAGGAGATCAAGCACATCACCAAGATGACGCGCATTGCCGACATCGGCGGGGCGGCCTGCGTCGAGGCCATCGAAGTGGGAGCTCCCGAGCATGAGGTGGCGCTTCATTCCACCGCCGCCATGGTGCGCGAGATTGCCAAGGTCTGGCCCCATGCCGAGCTGATGGATACCTGGACCTGGTTCCAGTCGGGCGTCAACACCGATGGCGCCCACAATCCGGTGACCAGCCGCAAGATCAGGCGCGGCGACATTCTCTCGCTCAACTGCTTCCCCATGGTGGCGGGCTACTATGTCGCCCTCGAGCGCACCCTGTTTGCCGAAAGCGCAAGCAAGGAGCACCTCAAGATGTGGGAAATGAACTGCCACGTCCACGACGTGGGAAAGAAATTGCTCAAACCGGGGGCGGTTTGTTCGGATATCGCCAAGTCATTGAACGATATCTACGCACAGCACGATCTGCTGAAATACCGGACGTTTGGCTACGGCCATTCCTTCGGCGTGCTGTGCCACTATTACGGGCGTGAAGCGGGCCTTGAGCTGCGCGAGGACTGCCATACGGTGCTCGAACCCGGCATGGTGGTTTCGATGGAGCCGATGATCATGATTCCGGAAGGCCAGAAGGGCGCGGGCGGCTACCGCGAGCACGACATTCTGGTGATCACCGAAAAGGGCAACCGCAACATCACCGGCTTCCCCTACGGGCCGGAGCATTTGATTGTGAAGGCCAAGGGCAAGAAGAGCAAGAAACCGCGCAAGTGAAGTTTTCTTCCGGGCAGCGGGACCTTTGCAGCATTCGCCCTCTCCCGTGCGGCACGCATGGGAGAGGGTGCCCGGCAGGGCGGGTGAGGGCTCTTCGATGAAGCTGCTGATGCCCGAATCTGCCGCAACGAAAGTGCCCTCATCCGGCCGTTGGCCACCTTCTCCCACACTCGGGTCAAGCCCGAGCGCGGGAGAAGGCGAAACTTGCGGTTATCCCGCGGGCGGGGAGGACATAAGTGCTTCCCTTTTTGCCGTGACCGCATAATATGCGCCCGAAAACAGGGATGGGACGACCGGCCGATGGCAGAAGAACGTGCAAGCACTGAACCGATGGTGAGATTTTCCCAGGTTCAGAAGAGTTACGACGGCGAAACGCTGGTGGTGAAGGACCTCAACCTGGAGATTGCCAAGGGCGAGTTCTTGACCATGCTTGGGCCCTCGGGTTCCGGCAAGACCACGACGCTGATGATGCTGGCCGGCTTCGAGCCCGCCACCCACGGCGAAATCTATGTGAAGGGCAAGCCGATCAACAACACGCCGCCGCACAAGCGCGGCATCGGCATGGTGTTCCAGAACTACGCGCTGTTTCCCCACATGACGGTGGCGGAAAATCTTGCTTTCCCCCTCCAGGTCCGCGGCATGGGCAAGGCGGAGATCGAGGAGCGCGTCAAGAACATCCTGAAGCTTGTCGAGCTTCCGCAGATGTCCAGCCGCAGGCCCGGCCAGCTGTCCGGCGGCCAGCAGCAGCGCATCGCCGTGGCCCGCGCCCTGGTGTTCGAGCCCGACCTGGTGCTGATGGATGAGCCATTGGGGGCGCTCGACAAGCAGCTCCGCGAACAGATGCAATACGAGATCAAACACATTCACGAGCGGCTTGGCGTGACCATCGTCTATGTGACCCATGACCAGTCTGAGGCGCTTACCATGTCCAACCGCATCGCCGTGTTCAATGACGGCGTGGTCCAGCAGCTGTCCTCGCCCGATGAACTTTACGAGCGCCCGCAAAATTCCTTCGTGGCCCAGTTCATCGGCGAGAACAACAAGCTGAAGGGCGTCATCGAGGCGGTGGACAACCACAGCATCGCCACGGTGAAACTCGATTCCAGCGATGTGGTGAAGGCTCTGGCGGTCAACGTCGGCGCCAAGGGCGAGCGCACCCTGCTGTCGATCCGGCCCGAGCGGGTTGAGATCAATCCGCTGGCGAAAAACGTCGATGTGCTGCTGCGCGGCAAGATCGCCGAACTGATCTATCTCGGCGACCACATCCGGGCCCGCCTCGAAGTGGCGGGCCACGACAATTTCATCGTCAAGGTGCCCAACAAGGCGAGCAACGACTCCATCGCCCATGGCAAGACGGTGAACGTCGGGTGGTCCGTCAAGGACTGCCGCGCCCTGGACTATATCGATCTGCACCACTAGCCGGAGGAATGATCGCCGATGCCACGCGCCACCACCTGGAAGCAGCGCGTTGCGGCGGCGGCGATATTGCTCCTGGCGCTGGCCGCGCCATCGCCCACCGCTGTCGCCGAGGACTATGAGGTGGACCTTGCCCTGGTCCTCGCCGTGGACTGTTCCTTCAGCGTCGATGCGCGGGAGTTCATCCTGCAGATGGAGGGGTTGGGCGAGGCCTTCCGGAGCCCCGAGGTGAAGCGCGCCATTGCGCTGGGCAACCTGCAGCGCATCGCCGTGAGCGTGGTGCAGTGGTCCGATGAATCCAACCAGATGGTGGTGCTGCCCTGGGCCGTCATCGCCAGCGACAGCGATGCCGAACGTGTCGGCGAAACCCTGGCCGCCATGCCGCGCCGGCTGGTCGAGGGCGGCACCTCGATTTCCAGCGCGCTGCTCTATTCGGCCGCCCTGCTGCGCAAGGCGCCGCGCGCCCCGCGCCAGGTGATCGACCTGTCCTCCGACGGCCGCAACAATGTGGGGGTTCCGGTGGCCGCGGTGCGCGACCGGCTGGTGGCCCAGGGCATCACCATCAACGCGCTGGCCATCCTCAATGAGTGGCCCACCCTCGATATCTACTTCCAGAACCAGGTGGTGGGCGGCGAGGGCCATTTTGTCATCCCGGCCAACGACTACAAGGCCTATGGCGATGCCATCTACCGCAAGCTGCTCAAGGAAATCACCGGCCCCGGCATATCCTAAGCAAGGTGAAAATGCCTCACGCTTGACCGCTTCCGGCGCGCGCCATATGCGGGATAGAAAGCTCACGACACGGATGATCCCATGCAGCCCTTCACCCTATCGCGCCTTCCCGAAATCGTCTTTGGGGCGGGCCGCCTCGCCGATCTGGCCGGCAAGGTTGAAGGCCTGGCCGGAAAGGGCGCCGCCGTTCTCGTCGTCGCTGATCCCATGCTCGGCCCCCTCGGCATCACCGGCCGGGCACTCGATGGCTTGAAGAAAGTCGGGCTCGAGGCCCAGCTCTTCGATGTCCTGAAGGGCGAGCCCAAGCTTGCCGACATCGATGCAGCAGTCGGCATGGCCCGCGCCATGCAGGCCAAAGCGATTGTAGGACTGGGCGGCGGCTCGGCCCTCGATACGGCAAAGCTGGTGGCAGCCGGGGCCGCCTCCGGGCTTTCGGCGCAAAGCTACCAGCTCTGCGACACGCCTCTGCCGAAAAACATCCTGCCCATCATCGCCGTTCCGACCACGGCGGGCACCGGCTCGGAAGTCACTCGCGTCGCGGTCTTCGCCAATGCCGCCAAGGCCAAGGTCTGGGCCTGGGGCGACGAACTGAAACCGCTTGTCGCCATTCTCGATCCGGAATTGACCGTGGGCGTGCCGGCGCCGGTGACGGCGGCAACCGGGCTTGACGCCCTGGTTCATGCCATCGAGGCGGCCACCAACAAGCACCGCACCGACGGCAACGACCTCTATGCCCTGAAGGCCATCGCGATGATCTCGCAAAACCTGGAGCGGGCGATTGCCGCCCCCGGCGATCTCGAAGCGCGCGGGGCTTTGCTCCTCGGCTCCTGCTACGGCGGCATCGCCATCGACAATTGCGGCACCGCGCTGGCCCACAACATTTCCCATGCCATGGCCGATCTGGCGCCGATCCCCCACGGCCGGGCCACCGGCCTTGCCATGCTGGCCACCATGAAGTGGGTGTCCCAGGGTGCGGCCGAGGCCTATGGGCGGGTGGCAAGGGCCATGGGGGCCAGCGATCCGGTGGCGGCCTATGACCGTCTGGTGCGCGCCACCGGCATGAAGATTTCCCTGGAAGGCGATGGCCTCGATCTGGGAAAACCCGAGCTTCTGGCCGCGCGCATGGCCAGCCCCGCCAATGCCCCCATGCGGAAATCCAACCTGCGCTATCCCGGCGACGCGGAACTGGTGGAACTGGCGCGACTTGTCTACAACCTCCGTTGAAGAAGGTTTGGTTGGAAAGTCAAAGCAAGCGCCATGAGTGACGATCTCTACAATGACGCGCGCTGGCTGGTGGGCGCGATTGCCCGCGGCCTGCATGCCCGCGGCGGCCCCCATGTCGAGGAGGTCCTGCAGCGCCTCGCCGAACAGGACATGACGCGGCAGGACCTGGTGGAGCCGCACCCCCGGAATGTTGCCGTGACCCGCCACTTCGCCCAGTCGATAGCCGAAGCCATGATGCTTGAGGCGGAACTGGCCGCCGCCATTGCCGCGCTCGACGGCCATCTCAAATGGCTGCAATCGAAATCCTACACGGCGGAGAACCTGGGCGCCGCTTTCCTGGATAACTACGGCTGGTGCGAAATCATCGGGCCCCAGGGTTTCTTTGCCGGCGACGATTTCCTTCTCGGCCTTCTCATGCTGGGGCCGGACAGCCACTACAAGGACCATTACCATCCAGCCCCCGAACTCTACTGGCCGCTCACCGGGCCAACCGAATGGCGGCAGGGGCAGGGCGGTTTTGCGCTGAAACAGCCGGGCGAGATTATCTGGCACGCCCCCAATGTGCTGCATGCAACCAGGACCGCCGGCCAGCCGCTGCTGGCCGTGTGGAGCTGGACACGGGAAACCCATACGCCGGCGAAACTGGTCGAGGCATGAGGGTTCTCGCGCTCTTCCTGATCCTTGGCGTCTCGGTCTATGTCCTTGCGGCTTGCGCCATGTATCTGTTGCAGCGTAAGCTGCAGTATCCCGCCGAGAACAAGCGGCTGACGCCGGAGGGCGTCGGTATTTCCGGCGCACGGGTTGTAAACCTCAAGACCCCCGACGGCGAGACTGTCGTCCTCTGGTATGCGCCAGCCCGGCCCGGCAGGCCGACCATTCTCTACTTCCATGGCAACGCCGGAGAGAAGGGCGACCGGCCATTGCGTTTCAAGTACTACCAGTCGCGCGGGCTAGGCGTGGCCTATCTCTCCTACCGCGGCTATGGCGGCAGCAGCGGCTCGCCGACCGAGGCAGGCCTGATCACCGATGCAACCACGGCCTACCGCTGGTTGGTGGCGCAAGGCATTGCGCCTCAAAAGATTGTGCTCGCCGGTGAATCGCTGGGCAGCGGCGTGGCGGTGCAGCTTGCCGCCGCCCACGAGGTGGGAGCGGTTGCCCTTGGAGCCCCCTATACCTCAACCGCCGATGTGGCGGCGCGCATCTACTGGTGGCTGCCGGTGCGCCTGTTGATGAAGGACCAGTACCGCTCAATAGATTTCATCGGCGCGGTGAAGGCCCCGCTGCTGATCATTCATGGTGACCAGGACATATTGATACCCGTGGAATTCGGCAAGCGCCTGTTTGCCGCCGCCAATGAACCCAAGGAGATGCAGGTCTTAGCCGGCTTCGGCCATGACGTGCTGTTCGAGGAAGTGACATGGGCGCGCGAAGCCGAGTTTTTTGACAGGGTGGCTGGAAAGTAGCACAAAGGGCCCTGTGCCTGCGATGAACCACGGGTGAACGGCAGGTTCAGGGCCCATTCGGTTTCATTGGCGCAGGCTGTTGCAAGCGGGAGCAAATTGCTTGCCACCCGTCACCTGCAATTGAACAGCAATGGGAACAAACGCCATGAAAACCTTTCGCCTCGCCACAGCCGCAGTTTTCCTAAGTGCCAGCGCTCTCGCCAGCACCGCCCATGCCGAAAACCAGACCTTCGCCAACCCCAAGGTCGGCGGCGACCGGCTTGACCTCTGCCTGAATTGGGGAAGCGGCTGCGGCAAGCCTGCCGCCGACGCCTGGTGCGTAAGCAAGGGTTTCAGCACTTCCGCGGGCCACGTCGTGGCCAATGATATCGGAGCCTCCACGCCAACCCGCCTCATCACCACGGGCGCGGTCTGCGACCAGGACTTCTGCGACGGCTTCGCCCAGGTCACCTGCTTCAAGCCGGGGGCGCCTCCCGCGCCGGACATGCAGGCCTACAACAAGCCGAAATTCAACGGCATGCGGCTTGATCTCTGCGTTGACTGGGGCGTGGGCTGCGGCCAGCCCGCCGCCAAGAAGTACTGCCAGATGAAGGGCTGGGCCACGGCGCACAGCTATGTCGTCGCCAACAACATCGGCGCCTATGCACCGACCCGCCTGATCGGCACCAGCGCCGTCTGCGACCAGGACTTCTGCGATGGGTTCAAGCAGATCGTTTGCAAGAATTAACCGGGAGTGGCGGCCGGTGGTTTTTCAACTGCCGTCCGTTGCCGCTCAATATCCCGGCGGTGGAACGAAACTTGCGTATTCCTTTTCCAGCAACTCGGCAAAGCGCAGCGAGGTGTAGTCGCCATACTGTCTGGTGATGATCTGCACGCCCGACGGCAGGCCCTGCGGCGTGAGGCCGAGAGGCGCAACGGTTGACGGCAGATAGAAGCCGCCGGAATAGCCCGCCCAGAACAGCTGGTCGGTTGTCGGAACCTTCTTGCCGTTCACCACGATGGTGCGTTCGTGCCGGTCGCCCACCTGGTCGTGCGGGAAGGCGGCCGAAGCGGCGGCCGGGCAGAGCAGCACGTCCCAATCCTCGAAGAAACGGTCCCACAGCAGGCGCATCTGGTGGCGGCGCTCATTGGCGATGAGCCATGCGCGGTGCGGCATCACATAGGCCCGCGTCATCTTGGCGTAATAGCTGTCGTCATCATCGGCAAAGCCCGCGACTTCCTCCTGGTTGGCCTGGAAGTCCGCCTCGGTCTGCCGGCGGCTGGTGGCCGAGCGCAGCAGCGTGATGAAGACGTCCATGGCCTCGCGCGTGGTGAAAGCGGGCCGCGCTTCATGCGACAGTTTCTTGACTTTCTTGCCGAGAAACTGGGCGAGTTCGGCGATCAGATCCTGCACCGGTTGGTCGACCTCGCTCACCGGATCGTTCAGCATCACCGCCACGCGGAAATCCTTGAAGGACTTCTGCTTGGGGCCGGGCAGGTGGAGGCTGAGGCCCCGGGCCGCGATGCCATCGGTGCCCGCCAGCAGTTTCAGCATGGCGGTGAGGTCGCGGGCCGAGCGCGCCATGGGCCCCGCCACGGTGATGTCGCCCGGCTGCACATTGCCGAGCAGGTGGCCGCGGTAGGGCACCACGCCATAGGTAGGCTTGTGGGCATAGACGCCGCAATAATGCGCCGGGTTGCGCAGCGACGCGCCGATGTCGGAGCCGATCTCGAGGGCGCTCATGCCGGTGGCCAGCGCCGCCGCCGAACCGCCCGAGGAGCCGCCGGGAGCGCGGGCCGTGTCCCAGGGATTGTTCGTCGTGCCGTAGACCTCGTTGAAGCTCTGCCAGTCGGCCAGCATCAGGGGCACATTGGTCTTGCCGTAGAGCACGGCCCCCGCATCGGTGAGGCGGGTGATGGCCACCGCATCGGCGGCGGCGATGTTTTCGCGGTAGGCGGGCGAGCCCCAGGTGGAGGGCGTGCCCTTCCAGTCGAAGGATTCCTTGGCGGTCATCGGAACCCCGTCGAAGGGCCCGAGCGGCGCACCCTTCTTCAGGCGCTTGTCGGCCGCCGCCGCGGCCCGCACGGCCCGGTCGAGATCGGTGACGACGACCGCGTTCAGCGTTTCGTTGTGCAGGGCATATTGATCCAGGCAGACTTCCAGAAGCTCCTTTGCCGAGACTTTACGGGCCCGCAGCAGGCGCGCCATCCCGAGAGCGGAACAAAACCGCAAATCACTCATTTACAAACCCCTTCGCTGAATGTGCATGACTGTCATGTTACCCAAAGATGACGACAAGTACAGGGTCCGGCTGTAAAGCGTGGGGGCATGGAACAGCACCGGGTCTTGAAGGGATATCTGTTTGGCGCTGCGGGGGCGGCCCTGTTTTCGACCAAGGCGATCTTCATCAAGCTGGCCTACATGGAACAAGCCAATGCCGCCCTGCTGCTGGCGCTGCGCATGGCCGTCGCCTTGCCCTTCTTCCTGGCGGTCGGCTTCTATGCGCTTTACCAACTCCGCAAGGCCGGCAAACCGATGCCTGGCTGGGGCATGGCGGTTCGCGCCCTGCTGACCGGGTTCATCGGCTACTACATCTCCTCGCTGCTGGACTTCGAGGGGCTGGTTTACATCAGCGCCCAGCTTGAGCGCCTGGTGCTATTCACCTATCCGATCTTCGTCATGTTCCTTGGCTGGCTGTTCTTCGGTGCAAGGCTCACCTGGTTGAGCCTTCTCGCGGCGGCGATCACCTATGCGGGACTCGTCGTGGTCTTTCTCACCGACCTGCCCGAGGGCGGCGCAGCCACGGTGATCGGCACCGGCCTGGTGCTGGGCTGCGCCCTGACCTTCGCTGTCTATCAATTGCTGGCGAAGAACTTCATCACCGCCATGGGCAGCGCCCTGTTCACCTCGATCGCCCTGTCGGGCTCGTCCTTTGCCTGCATCATCCATTACATGGTCACCAGCCGGAGCCTTGACTTTTCCTCAAGCTCCCGGTTTTTCTGGCTGGCGGCGGGCACCGGATTCTTTGCCACCGTCCTGCCGTCCTTCCTGGTGAATGCCGGTCTCTCGCGCATCAGCCCGCAATCCACCTCGATGATCGCCACCATCTCGCCGCTGATCACCATTTCGCTGGCCGTGTGGATTCTGGGCGAGCCATTTACGCTGGTGGATGCCATAGGCTCCGCCATGGTGATCGCCGGCGTGGGGATCTACGCCCTGACCGATGTGAAGGCGAAGACTCCTGAAATGAGTAAAGAAGTCTCCCTCCCCCTTGTGGGGAGGGATTAAGGGTGGGGGTCGCTCCACTGCCAGACCATCAGACCCCCACCCCTAACCCCTCCCCACAAGGGGGAGGGGAATAGTCAGCTCACGTTGTCCGGCAGGGTTTCCTTGCGCTTGGCCATGAAGGCCTGAAGCGCCTCATCGATGCCGGGGTCAAGGGCAGGAGCCTCATACTCCCGCAGCATCTTCTTCCACTGGGTGTTGGCGCGGGCCACGATGTCCTGTTCCCCTTCGTCGCGCCATTGCTCGTATGAATTGTTGTCGGCGAGGCCGGAGCGCCAGAAGGCCGTTTCGAAGTTGGCGCGCGTGTGGGCGCAGCCCA
>CAZRZB010000089.1:0-11168 GCA_964604435.1 uncultured Aestuariivirga sp.
TCATGGGCGTGGGCGTTGCGGGGTTGCAGGCCATTGCCACGGCGCGGCGCCTGGGGGCGATTGTTTCGGCGACCGACGTGCGCAAGGCCACCGAGGAACAGGTGAAGAGCCTTGGCGCCAAGTTTGTCTTCGCCGACGTGGCCGATGCGGCGACGTCCGGCGGCTATGCCAAGGAATTGTCGACGGAGGACAAGGCCAAGCAGGCGGCCCTCGTTGCCGAGCATATCAAAGGCCAGGACATTGTGATTACTACGGCACTTATTCCAGGTAGGCCGGCGCCGGTATTGGTCACCAAGGAGATGGTCGAGAGTATGAAGTCCGGCTCGGTCATCGTCGATCTCGCGGTCGAGCGGGGCGGGAACTGCCCGCTGTCGAAACCCGACCAGATTGTTGAGCACAAGGGCGTTTCCATCATCGGCACGCTGAACCTGGCGGGCAAGCTGGCGGGCAATGCCTCGCCGCTGTTTGCCAAGAACCTTGCCAATTTCCTGGACCTGATGATCCAGCCCGATGGCAGCCTCAAGATTGATTATGACGACGAGATCATCAAGGGCACGCTGATTGCCCGCGACGGGGCGCTCGTCCACCCGATGTACAAGGCTTGAACTCATGGACCAGATTGCTCACACGGTTGATCCCTTCGTTTCGCTCCTCGGCATTTTCGTGCTGGCGGTCTTCGTCGGCTACTATGTCGTGTGGAACGTGACGCCGGCGCTGCACACGCCGCTGATGTCGGTGACCAACGCGATTTCCTCGGTCATTGTGGTGGGCGCGTTGCTGGCGGTGGGGGCAGGGGCCATCGCCTCGGGCTCCACCATCGCCATGGTCTTCGGCTTTCTTGCGCTTATCCTGGCAAGCGTGAATATTTTCGGCGGCTTCCTGGTGACCAGCCGCATGCTGGCCATGTACAAGAAGAAGGGCAAATAGATGTCTGTCAGTTTCGCCGCCCTGCTTTATCTCGTCGCCGGAGCCCTGTTCATCATGGCGCTGCGCGGGCTTTCAAGCCCTGAATCATCACGCGCCGGCAACACCTACGGCATGATCGGCATGACCATAGCGGTGCTCACCACGCTGGCCATTGCGGCGCCGACCAATCCGCTGGTCTGGGCCCTGATCATCGGCGGCATCGCCATCGGCGGCGGCATTGGTGCTATTGCGGCGAAACGCATTGCGATGACGGCGATGCCACAGCTCGTTGCCGCTTTTCATTCGCTTGTCGGCCTCGCGGCGGTCTTTGTCGCGGCAGCGGCATTCTATGCGCCTGATGCTTTCGGCATTGCCAGCGGCGGCGAAATCCATGGGCAGAGCCGCATCGAAATGGCGCTGGGCGCGGCCATTGGCGCCGTCACCTTCACCGGCTCCATCATCGCGTTCCTGAAACTTGATGGCCGCATGTCGGGGGCGCCGATCATGCTGCCGTTCCGGCACTACATCAATGTCGCGCTTGGCCTGGCGTTATTGTTCTTCGTGTTCAGTTTCTTCGCCACGCAAGGCCCCATCGATTTCTGGCTGATCGTCTTCATCAGCTTTGCCCTGGGCTTCCTGCTGATCATCCCCATCGGCGGGGCGGACATGCCGGTTGTCGTGTCGATGCTCAATTCCTATTCGGGCTGGGCGGCGGCGGGCATCGGCTTCACCCTGGCCAACACGGCGCTGATCATCACCGGCGCGCTGGTGGGCTCGTCGGGCGCCATCCTCTCCTACATCATGTGCAAGGGCATGAACCGCTCCTTCATCTCGGTCATTCTCGGCGGCTTCGGCGGCGAGACCGCGGGACCGGCGGGCGGCGCCAAGGAAACCCGGCCGGTGAAGCAGGGCTCGGCCGACGATGCGGCCTTCATCATGAAGAATGCCGGCTCGGTGATCATCGTTCCGGGCTACGGCATGGCGGTGGCCCAGGCCCAGCATGCGCTGCGTGAAATGGCGGACCATTTGAAGAAGGCGGGCGTGACGGTGAAATACGCCATCCATCCGGTGGCGGGCCGCATGCCGGGCCACATGAACGTGCTGCTGGCGGAAGCCAACGTGCCCTATGACGAAGTGTTCGAGCTGGAAGACATCAATTCGGAATTCGCCCAGGCCGACGTGGCCTTCGTGATCGGGGCCAATGACGTGACCAACCCTTCCGCCAAGGATGACCCGAAATCGCCGATCTACGGCATGCCGGTGCTGGAAGTGTGGAAGGCCAATACGGTGATGTTCATCAAGCGCGGCATGGCGAGCGGCTACGCGGGCGTCGACAACCCCCTGTTCTGGCGCGACAACACCATGATGCTGTTCGGCGACGCCAAGAAAATGACGGAGCAGATCGTCAAGGGGATGTGAGGGGGACGTGTCGGGTCATTTCCAGCTTGAACGTGTCGGTGGTCCCGTTTCAACGGAAGAATTGCTTGAAGATTTAAGAGCAGTTGGCAAACAGCAGCCTGACGGAATTGTTACAATCGTCAGCTATTCAAAATCTGGAAAATATGACCCTGCTACTATTAAGAGAAGGTTTGGGACTTGGAACAAAGCTGTTGAAGTAGCTGGCTTTCAAAGCGGAAATACACTCAATTATTCCGATGACGAATTATTTGCGAATATAATGATGCTTTGGGAATTACGTGGTCGTCAACCACGAATAGCTGAACTTGACCAATTGCCATCCAAAATTACGGGAGGTCCCTACAAAAGGCGTTTCCGTACTTGGAATTTGGCGCTTCGGGAGTTTGTCAACTATGCAAATACAAATGAGACGGTTATTCCTAAAAATGAAGAAACTCAGAACAGCCAACGGACTGGAAGGGCTGCTAACCTGCGATTGCGTTTTCAAGTATTGAAAAGAGATAATTTTCGTTGTTGTGCTTGTGGCAAAAGCCCTTCTGCATTTCCCGGCCTGCATCTGCACGTAGATCATATCTTGGCGTGGGCTAACGGAGGTGAGACGGTATTGGAAAATCTTCAAACGCTTTGTGAACCATGCAATCTTGGTAAGGGCGATGCTCTATAAAATTTACACAGCTATTTTGAGTATGCTTATCATGCCGCTTTCCTCCTTGATGGCCGGATCAGAATTTCTGCGGGAATATTGAGTTCTGTATTTAGCCTTCTAATCATCGCAATAGAGAGTTCGCGCTTGCCCGAAAGGACTTCGGCGATGCGGGCGCGGGTGCCGATGATGCCTTCCAGGTCCTTGCGGGTCAGGCCCTGTTGTTCCATGCGGAACTTGATGGCTACGATGGGGTCTGGCGGGTCCATCGGATAATGGGCCGCCTCCCATGCGTCGATAAGTGTGGCGAGGACATCAAGCCGGTCGCCCTTTGGCGTTCCACTCTTGGCGCCCCACAGGGTTTCGACTTCCTTCATCGCCCTTTCGTGATCCTTGCTTGTTCGGATTGGTTTGACGTCACTCATGGTGTTTTACCTCTTTCACATTTATCCGGTCATAGTCCCGATGGCTGCCAATCCATTTAATCCAGACGATTGCCTTCTCGAAATCCGCGGCAACGACAAGCCGGTAATCATTGCCTTTGATATTGAAAACAATCCGTTCGCTCGTAATTATGCTAGCAGTTGCATAGCGTCGCTTTACATCCGCCGCGTTCCGCCATTTGGCCTTGTTCACCTCCGCGAACCAAGCATCGGTTGCTGCTTTCAGGGCAGGCTGGTCTTTATGACCTGCACGGCTGGCGACAAACTCCCGCAAAGTGCGTCGAGCAATGACTCTCATTGTACATTTTATAGCATGCTCCCAAATTGGGTGCAAGTCGCAATGACGGAGCAGATCGTCAAGGGGATGTGAGGGAATTTCTTCCCCGTTTGTCATTCTGGCGAAAGCCGGAACCTAGGCTTTCAACCAACACGCCTTTATCAAGTCTGGGTCCCGGCTTTCGCCGGGACGACAGGTTTATGGTGATTCAATTGTCAATGAGCGTTGGGCACAGCCTCTCACTTGGTGGAAACGGTTATGCCGTTTCCGGGGGGTAGAGAAGCGAAGGGTTGCGTGAGCGCAGCCTACGCGAAAGTGCCGGTCGTGTGGTCCGGCGGTTGACGCAAACCGCGCCCACGCTTTTGCGGCGGTTTTTGCCTCTGGATCTGCAACTTCGGCTCCGTCCCAAGCGGACTGCCTAACTGCCTCCCGGCGCACGGATCGTATTGTCCGCAGGGCAGCTCCAGGGCTCCCGGGAATCCGATGAACGTTTCACCAAACCCGCAGGCGCCGCATCCACCCCATCACTGATCACCGTCGCGACCGAGACCCCTTCCGGGAGGGACAAATTGCAGGTAGCGCACATCGTTGGAGATGTCAAGGAGTAAAATCATATAGTAGGATTATGCATTGACAGCGCCATAAAATTTTCCCAGCTGTCAAAATCCGCACTTCCTGGCCGAGGAACTCGATGTCAACAGCCGACTGAAATGGTCGGGTTTACAACTGTTCCTGCTCGTTGGCGTCCGGACACCGGCTGCCGGGGGAAAACCTTGGCGGTTACGCCAGCTCTTCGTCACATGTTGACAACGAAAGTTGCGTCTCGCCCGCGGTCACGCAATCGTCTAGATTTGCTGGAAATGTGATGGTGCGGGAGGCGATTGAGGATCCAATGGCTGACATGAATGAGGCAACAGTGCTGGAGCCGCCACGCGTCTACCTTGTGCACATGGCCGTGTTCACACTGGTTGTCGTCGTTCTGGCGGCCATTCTGTTCCCGAATATCAAGAATGCCTTCATGGCCAATGTCGGCCTCAACGGGCTGATCGTTGGCCTGCTCCTGCTTGGCGTGCTGTATGCCTACCGCATGGTCTGGCGGCTGTTTCCGGAAATTGCCTGGGTCAACGGTTTCCGCATCGGCCAGTCGAGTGACGAAAACCTGGCGGACCCGGTTCTGCTCGCGCCCATGGCCACCCTGCTGGGCGACCGCCGGGAGCGCACGGTGCTGTCGACCAACACCATGCGGTCGCTGCTCGATTCGCTGGCCTCGCGCCTGGACGAATCGCGCGACCTCATGCGCTACCTGGTTGCCCTGCTGATTTTTCTGGGCCTGCTGGGCACCTTCTGGGGCCTGCTGGAGACGGTGTCATCGGTTGGCGATGCCATTAAGAACTTGGATGTGGGCACGGGGCAATCGAGTTCCATGTTCGAGGAACTGAAGTCCGGCCTGCAGAAGCCGCTGGAAGGCATGGGGCTTTCGTTTTCAGCAAGTCTCTTCGGACTTGCCGGGTCGCTGATCCTTGGTTTTCTGGATCTGAAGGCAAGCCAGGCCCAGAACCGGTTCTATCACAATCTGGAGGACTGGCTCTCGACCATCACCGACATCCAGGTGGGCGAAGGCACCCAGACGGGCCCCACCAATTACCTGCGCTTTGACATGCAAGGGCTGCAGCGCGGCCTGGACAAGATCGGCAAGCAGCTGGAGGGGGCCCAGGCCGGTGCGACGGGCAACTCCACTGAATCAATCGAGCAACTGGCCGAAGCCGTGGCGAGCCTCGTGCAACAGATGCGCGAAGAACAGAAAATGGTGCGGCAATGGGCGCAGAGCCAGCAGGTCCAGCAAAATGAAATCCAGCGCCTGCTCATCCGCTCAACGGGCCAGCCGGCGGCGCGCGGGCGCGGCAAGTCCGATGAGTAATTGCCATGGCGGGTAGCCTGTCACGCCGAAAGCGCCCGGAAGATGCGCCCTACTGGCCAGGTTTCGTCGATGCGATGGCCCAGCTTCTGCTGGTCATCACCTTCCTTCTTTCGGTGTTCATGACGGCGCAATTCCTGCTGGCGCGGGAAATTTCCGGACAGGATTCGGCGCTTGGCCAGCTGCGTTCGCAGATTGCCGAGCTCACCCAGCTCCTGGCGCTGGAAAAATCGGCCAAGGGCGCGGTTGAGGCAAACCTGCTGGCGCTCAGCGATGATCTCAGCGCGGAAAAGCTCAAGAATGCAAACCTGCTGGCAAGCCTTGCGACGGAAGGATCGAAAAGCTCGGCGGCGAACCAGACGATCGGCGGGCTGAAAACGGCGCTCGACAAGGAAAAGGCCCTGTCCGCCGACGCCCTGTCGCAGGTGGAATTGCTCAACCAGCAGATCGCGGCAATGCGCCGCCAGCTGGCGCAGTTGAACAGTATCCTGACTGATGCCGAAACCCGCAACAAATCTTCGGAAGCGCAAATCGCCGAACTGGGCAAGCGG
Source organism: uncultured Aestuariivirga sp. (assembly GCA_964604435.1). Taxonomy (GTDB): domain Bacteria; phylum Pseudomonadota; class Alphaproteobacteria; order Rhizobiales; family Aestuariivirgaceae; genus Aestuariivirga. The sequence goes on from CAZRZB010000089.1 coordinate 6,155, forward strand.
CTCAATTCGGCATTGGCGCAGCGGGTGCAGGAATTGTCGCGCTACCGCTCGGAATTCTTCGGGCGCTTGCGGCAAATTCTTTCGCAGCGTTCTGACATTCTGGTGGTGGGCGACCGCTTTGTGTTCCAGTCGGAAGTTCTCTTCGCCAAGGGTGACGCGGAGGTCAGCGCTCTTGGCCAGGAGGAACTGCTGAAGCTTGCCGATGCGCTGCGCCAGCTTGAGGCCGAAATTCCGCCGGACATCGCCTGGGTCCTGAGGGTTGACGGGCATACGGATATCGATCCCATCAAGTCCCCGTTCTTCCAGTCAAACTGGGAGCTGTCGTCGGCCCGGGCGATTGCGGTGGTCAAATTCCTGATCGCCCAGGGAGTGGCGCCAAAACACCTCGTGGCGGCCGGTTTTGGCGAATTTCAGCCCCTCGATCCTGGGACCTCGGAAGATGCCAAGGCCCAGAACCGCCGCATTGAGCTCAAGCTGACGGAGCGCTGAACTGGAGTTTCGCCAGCTTGGCATAAAGCGCGTTCTGCTTGACGAGCTGGCCATGGGTTCCTTGCGCCACCAGGCGCCCGCCATCGAAAACTAGAATGCGATCGGCATTGCGGACCGTTGCCAGGCGGTGGGCGACGACCAGGGTTGTGCGGTTGGCGGTGAGCTTTTCCAGTGCCTCCTGGATAAGGGATTCACTTTCCGCATCGAGCGAGCTCGTTGCCTCATCAAGAAGCAGGATCGGCGCGTTCCTGAGAATGGCCCGCGCAATGGCAACGCGCTGGCGCTGGCCGCCGGACAGGGTGATGCCGCGCTCGCCCACTTCGGTGTCAAATCCCTTGGGGAGTTTCTTCGCAAACTCGTCGACGCGGGCGGCACCGGCCGCGGCGATTGCGGCCTCGCGCGAGGCGTGCGGCGCGCCGAAGCGGATATTGTCGAGAACCGAGCCGGAGAAGATGACGGTGTCCTGCGGCACAACGGCGATGCGTTTTCGCAATTCCTGCGGATCGGTTGCCTTGATGTCGATGCCATCGATCTGGATGGTGCCCGATGCCGGATCATAGAAACGCTGAATCAGGGCAAAGAGCGTGGTCTTGCCGGCCCCTGATGGCCCCACAATGGCAGTCACCTCACCGGGCTTTGCGATGAACCCAACGTGGTCGAGGGCCGCCGTTTTGGGGCGGGACGGATAACAGAATGTGACGCCGGAGAATTTGACCTGTCCAGCGGTGAGAGCCGGAAATTCCAAAGGATTCTCCGGCGCGGAAATTTGCGGGACCTCGTCAAGCAATTGTGAAATGCGCTCCGCCGCCCCGGCGGCGAGCTGTATTTCGCCCCAGACTTCCGACAACTGACCGAGAGAACTGGCAGCGATGACCGCATAGATCACGAACTGGCTCAGGGTTCCGCCGGTCAAATTCCCGCTGATCACTTCGTGCGCCCCAAACCAAAGGAGGGCAACGACGGATCCCAGGGCGACAAAGATGATTGCGGCGGTGAGAAGGGCGCGGGCAAAGGTGCGCCTGGCGGCGGCTGAGAAAGCGGATTTCGTGGCCTTGGCGAATTCATCGTTTGTATGGGCCTCCTGCACATTGGATTGCACAGTGGCAATCGCCGACAGGCGCTCCTGGGCGAAGGCAGCCGATGCGGCCAGGGTGTCCTGGGCCTCACGCGACAGGACCCGGACGCGGCGCCCATAGGTCACCAAAGGCAATACGATCAGGGGAATGGCCAGGCCCGCGAGGCCGGAAAGCTTGGGACTGGTGACCACCATCATGACAATGGCACCGGCCAGCATGACAGCATTGCGCAGCGCAATTGACGCGGTGGAAGAAAATGCGGATTTGATCTGGGTGGTATCGGCGGTGAGGCGGGAGACAACCTCGCCGGTTTTCTGTGATTCGAAAAAGACCGGGCTAAGCTTCAGAAGGTGCCCGAACAGGGCATCGCGCACGTCGGCCACGATTCTTTCGCCAAGCCACATGACGTAGTAGAAGCGAACGGCAGAGCTGAGGGCCAGCAGCAGGACGACGGCGAGCATAACGCCGAAATACTGGTTGACCAGCATCGTATTGGCACTGGTGAAGCCAAAATCGATGATGCGGCGAACCGCGATGGGCACGATCAGGGTGGAGCCCGAGGCGAACGCCAGGGCAATCAGGGCGATGACGGCCTGCGGCTTATAACGGGCCAGAAAGGGGGCAAGCCGGGCCAGGGGTTTCAGGCTTTTCCGGCCCGTTTCTGCTTGTTTATCCGTTGCCATCAGGGCTACTTGCCTCTCATTTGGGCTTCCTGTATAGAGCGCAACCGAAACTTGACAATAGCGACCGTGCGCGGCTTTTCGTGCCAGACCAGAGAGATCTTACGATGAAAGAAGGCATTCACCCGGACTATCACACCATCAATGTTGTGATGACCGACGGCAGCAAATTTGTGACCCGTTCAACCTATGGCAAGGATGGCGACACGCTTTCGCTTGACATCGATCCCAAGTCGCATCCGGCATGGACCGGCGGCACCCAGACAATTCTTGACCGCGGCGGGCGCGTCTCGCGCTTCAAGCAGAAGTTCGGCTTCCTGAACAAGTAAGAAGCCCTTCATTAACGAAAAAACCCAGCCTTGCGGCTGGGTTTTTTGTTTGGAAATTGCCCGTCTCAAATTCTCTCCATGGTCGGGCTTGACCCGACCATGGAGAGATGGGGGTGGTGAGGCGGGAAAGTCTACCCCCGTGAAACCTGCAGCATCGAGGCAAGCCGGTCGAGCTGGTCATTCACCGGACTGGGGCCCGCCTCGCCACCGGTTGTTTGCGCACCGATCATGCTGTCCAGTTTCTGGATGCGGCCATGCAGGGCAAGCGACCGCTCGACCAGGGCTTTCAAGGAATCGGGCAGTATATCGCCGCCCAAGAGGGCGTTACCCTTGCCGATGTCGTTCAGGCTGATGCGGTGTTTTTCCTTGCCGGCATCCTCAACGGTCAATTCGCCGGCGCCGATGGCGCGCTGCAGAAGCAGCCACGAGGCGAGCTGCATCAGGCGGGTAGTCAGGCGCATGCTTTCGGTGGCATAGGCAATCGCCCCGTGGCGTTCGAGAACGCGCGCATCAAGACGGCCGGGCCCATCCAGGTAATTGGCGGTTTCCTCAACCAATGACATCCCTTCCTTGAACACTTTCTCGAATTGTTCCGAGGCGGTGAACTTGCTGAAGAAATTCACGGTGGCGACATTGTTCGTCGAATTTTGCATGCCTAATGACCCCTTACTCAAACAATGAAAATTTTACCCACCAGGCGGGCCGATCATGGCGCTTGCGCCATTTCCGGTCAATATCCAGTACGCAAATAGTTTCGCCAGGAAGCGAAGCAATATCGGGGCCAAAAAAAAGCCACGCAGAAACGTGGCTTTGAGTTCTAACAGGGAGGCGTCAAACAGAGTGGAAAAATGCCACTCGGAGAATCCAAAAGACTGGATTACGATTACAACGTGTAAACAATATTCATTACCAAATGGTTAATGCTGTCAGCCTAAGTTCTAAAAAACGCATCGGCGGCACTCCGGCTCGCCTGTTTTTTGGCGATTTCGGCCTTATGGCGGGCGATCTCGGATTCCAAGGCCTGAATCCGGTGTTCCAATTCGGCCACGGAAATGGCATCGAGAATTTCGCCGATAACCATGTTGCTTGGCTTCTTGGGAGTGTCATCGGGATCCATGGCCTGTCTTCCTTTCGGTGCCTGCTCATTTTGCCATTGCAGGCGCCGGTTCCGCAACCCATTGTGGGACAGGGGGGATATTCATGAAAGCCATCGAAATCACAGAGCCGGGCGGGCCCGAGGTCCTGCAGATTGCCGAGCTGCCCATGCCGCAGCCTGGCAAGGGGCAGGTGCTGGTAAAGGTTCATGCCGCAGGCGTAAACCGGCCCGACATCCTGCAGCGTCAAGGGGGCTATCCGCCGCCGCCGGGGGCCCCGCTGACCCCTGGCCTTGAGATTGCAGGGGAAGTGGCGGCGCTGGGTGAGGGGGCAACTCGCTATGGCATTGGCGACAAGGTGTGCGGGTTGGTACCAGGCGGCGGTTATGCCGAATATTGCGTGGTGGCCGAAGACAATGGGCTGCCGGTGCCGCCCGGGTTTTCGATGGTCGAGGCGGCGGCAATTCCGGAGACCTATTTCACCGTATGGACCAATGTGTTTGAACGGGGCCGCCTGCAGCCCGGGGAGACCATCCTTATCCACGGCGGTTCAAGTGGAATCGGTACAACCGCCATCCAACTGGCCAAAGTCTTTGGCGCCAAAGTCGCTGTGACCGCCGGCAGCGATGAAAAATGTGCGGAGTGCCTGAGGCTTGGCGCCGATCTGGCGATAAATTACCGGACCCAGGATTTTGTCGAGGAGTTGAAATCGCGGGCTCTCGCCCCCGATGTCATTCTCGACATGGTGGGGGGCGACTATGTGGCCCGCAATCTGCGCTGCGCCGCCCTGAACGGCAGGATTGTGAACATCGCCTTCCAGAAGGGTGCGAAGGTCGAGATTGATCTGCTGCCGCTCATGCTCAAGCGGCTGACGCTGACGGGTTCAACGCTGCGCCCGCGGAGCGTGGCCGAAAAGGCCGGGATCGCCAGGGCCCTGGCGGCCAGGGTCTGGCCGCTGTTTGCCGCAGGCAAGTGCAAACCGGTGATTTTCAAGACGTTTCCCCTGGCCCAGGCGGCCGAGGCGCACCGTCTGATGGAGTCCAGCCAGCATGTGGGCAAGATTGTGCTCACCGTTTAAAACGCGTTGCATCTTTGGGGGGCAACGCCTATATAGCTGGCATTCCCAAGCGTATTTCTCATGTTGTTACGGAATCCCAGGCGGTTCCGAAGGAGCGAAAAAATTATGTCCAATGCCCCGTTGATGCCAAAGGCCACCGCCGTCTGGCTGGTTGAAAACACCGCTCTGACCTTCCGTCAGATTGCCGACTACTGCAATCTGCATGAGCTTGAGGTGAAGGGCATTGCCGATGGCGACGTGGCCACCGGCATCAAGGGGCTCGACCCGG
>CAZRZB010000090.1:0-10982 GCA_964604435.1 uncultured Aestuariivirga sp.
ATGTGCCTTTGGAGCTCGGCTCGGGCCAGTTCATTCCGGGCTTTGAAGACCAGCTGGTAGGCGCCAAGGCCGGCGACGAACTGGTTGTGAAAGTCACCTTCCCCGAGAGCTACGGGGTCAAGGAACTCGCTGGAAAGCCAGCCGAATTTGACGTGAAGGTGGCCAGTGTCGAGGCCCCCAAGGAAGGCACCGTCGATGACGAATTCGCCAAGAAAATGGGCTTTGAAGACCTCTCAAAGCTGAAGGACATGATCCGTTCCAGACTCTCCCAGGAATATGCCGGCATGACCGGCATGAAGCTGAAGCGCGACGTGCTCGATGCCCTCGACCGCCTCTACAGCTTCGAATTGCCCGAGCGCCTGGTGGAAGCCGAGTTCGGCGGCATCTGGAATGCCCTGACCGACGAAATGCGTAAAGCCGGCAAGAGCTTCGGCGATGAAGGCACCACCGAAGAGGCCGCCAAGACCGAATACCGCGCCATCGCCGAACGCCGGGTCCGCCTCGGCCTCGTCCTCGGCACCGTCGGCGAGCAGGAAGGCGTTCAGGTCAATGAGCAGGAATTGCAGCAGGCGCTGATGTCCCGGGCCCGCCAGTTCCCCGGCCAGGAAAAGCAGGTATTTGAGCACTATCGCAAGAATCCCAATGCCTTGATCGAGTTGCGCGGCCCCATCTTCGAGCAAAAGGTCGTGGATTTGCTCGTCTCCAAGGCGAAAGTCACTGACAAGGCCGTGACCCGCGAGGCCCTGCAGGCCATGGTCCAGGACGACGACGAAGCCGGTCATTCGGGCCATGACCATGATCATGGCGACCACGATCATGGTGAGGCAAAGCCGGCGAAGAAACCAGCCGCCAAAAAGGCCAAGAAGGAAGACTAAGTCCTTCGCCGCGCCGCAATTTGCAAGGGGTGGTTAATATCCACCCCTTTTTCCGTTATAAACAAAGGGCTTCCCGAAGCGCTATGCGTCACCTATCTATAGGGCATCGAATTCACCTGATTCACCCGAACTGAGGACCACCCATGCGCGATCCCGTAGATTACCTGACCAAGGCCTCATTCTGGCCGTCGGTCATCCAGCAAGAGGCCCGCGGCGAACGCGTCTATGATTTGCCGTCGCGCCTGCTGCGCGAGCGCATCATCTTTCTGACCGGGCCGATTGACGACAATGTCGCCGCTTCGGTGAACATGCAGCTTCTGTTTCTTGAGGCGGATAATCCCAAGAAGGAAATCTCCATGTACATCAATTCGCCAGGCGGCGTTGTGTCGGCGGGGCTTTCGATTTACGACACCATGCAGTTTATCCGCCCAAAGGTTGCAACCACGGTCATGGGGCAGGCGGCCTCCATGGGCTCGCTCCTACTCACGGCGGGCGAGAAAGACATGCGCTTTGCCCTGCCCAATGCCCGTGTCATGGTGCACCAGCCATCCGGCGGCTACCAGGGCCAGGTGACCGATATTCTCATTCACGCCAAGGAGGTCGAAAGCCTCAAGCAGCGCCTCAACGAGATTTACGTGAAGCATACCGGGCGTGACATTAAGGCGGTCGAAGATGCCCTTGAACGTGATAATTTCATGACGGCGGAAATGGCAAAGGATTTCGGGCTGATTGACAAGATTTTGGAAAAGCGGGCGGAACCCAGTGATTCTAAGTAGTTAATCCATATTTTTGGAGTTGACCTGGAGCAAGTTTGTTGGCGTAATCGGCGGTATATCAATTTTTGATTAACCCTCTCGGCTCATGCTGGATTGAGTCGTTGATATTAAGCTAAGTTCGCCTTGTTTGTGACAGTTGGGTGATATCTCATTAAAAGCTTGGCAGGTATGTTTGTGATATGTTGCCAGGCAGATTGTTCGAGGAGAAAGCATGAGTAAGGCAAGCGCGGGCGACAATAAGAATACGCTGTATTGCTCTTTCTGCGGAAAGAGCCAGCATGAAGTCCGCAAGCTTATTGCCGGACCCACCGTATTTATTTGCGATGAGTGCGTTGAACTCTGCATGGATATCATCCGTGAGGAGAACAAGTCGTCGCTGGTGAAATCCAAGGACGGCGTGCCGTCGCCCCAGGAAATCCGTAAAGTTCTGGATGACTACGTCATCGACCAGGTCTATGCGAAGAAGGTCCTGGCCGTTGCCGTTCACAACCACTACAAGCGCCTGAACCACGCCCAGAAGAACAATGACGTGGAACTGGCAAAGTCCAACATTTTGCTGGTGGGCCCGACCGGCTCGGGCAAAACCCTGCTGGCCCAGACCCTGGCCCGCATTCTCGATGTGCCCTTCACCATGGCTGATGCCACGACCCTGACCGAAGCGGGCTACGTCGGTGAAGACGTCGAGAACATCATCCTCAAGCTGTTGCAGTCCGCCGACTACAACGTCGAGCGGGCCCAGCGCGGCATCGTCTATATCGACGAAGTGGACAAGATTTCACGCAAATCGGACAACCCGTCGATCACCCGCGACGTCTCCGGCGAGGGCGTGCAGCAGGCTCTCCTGAAAATCATGGAAGGCACCGTTGCCTCCGTGCCGCCCCAAGGCGGGCGCAAGCATCCCCAGCAGGAATTCCTGCAGGTGGATACCACCAACATCCTGTTTATCTGCGGCGGTGCCTTTGCCGGCCTTGAGCGCATCATCAATCAGCGCGGCAAGGGTTCGGGTATCGGTTTTGGCGCGGAAGTTAAGTCCGTGGACGACCGCCGCACCGGCGCCTTGCTCCGCGAGCTGGAGCCGGAAGATCTGCTGCGCTTTGGCCTCATCCCTGAATTTGTAGGCCGCTTGCCGGTGATCGCAACCCTGGAAGATCTGGACGAGGCAGCCCTTATCCAAATCCTGACGGCGCCCAAGAATGCCCTGATCAAGCAGTATCAGCGCCTGTTCGAAATGGAGGGCGTGAAGCTGACTTTCCCCGAGGAAGCCCTGCGCTCCATCGCCCGCCGCGCCATTGAGCGCAAGACGGGCGCGCGCGGCCTGCGCTCCATCATGGAACTGATCCTGCTGGATACCATGTTCGACCTGCCAACCATGAACGGTGTGGAAGAGGTGGTTATTTCCAAGGAAGTCGTCGATGGCGACGCCAAGCCCTTGCTGATCTATGCCGACCGTGAAAAGCAGGGCAAGGCCAAGCTGGCGCCTGCTTCCGCCTAAAAAATATGGCTATCTACGGCCATTGAAAAGTTAACACCCAACCGCCATTTCTAGTGTCAAGGTTCGGGTCGTTGCGTATATCTGGTGTGTAATTGCGTGGTGGCCCGAAGGCGCAAGTAGGCCGTGGCCCAGGATCCTGGGGACGGTCGAAAGAGGCGGCCAGTCCACGCGAAAGGAATGAGAATGACGAACAAAGTTTCAAAAACCCCGGTGGTTGCAGGCAATGCGGATACCCTTCCGGTACTGCCCCTGCGCGACATTGTGGTATTCCCCCACATGATCGTGCCGTTGTTTGTGGGCCGTGAAAAGTCCATCAAGGCGCTTGAGGAAGTGATGCGCGAAGACAAGCGCATTTTGCTGGTGGCCCAGAAGAATCCGGCCGATGATGATCCATCGATTGATGCCATCTATGAAGTGGGCACGCTTGCCCAGGTGCTGCAGCTTCTGAAACTGCCCGATGGCACCGTAAAGGTTCTGGTTGAAGGTGTTGAGCGCGCCAAGGTTGTGCGCTTTACCAGCCATGCCGACTATTTCGAGGCAGAAGTAAAGTTGCTGCCCAACATTGTGACCAACGAGCAGGAAACCGAAGCCCTTGCCCGGACGGCCATTTCCCAGTTCGAGAGCTATGTGAAGCTGAACAAGAAGGTGCCCCAGGAAATCCTGGCCACCCTTGGCCAGATCACCGACTTTGCCAAGCTTTCCGACACGATCGCGGCCCATCTTGCCATCAAGATCACCGAGAAGCAGGAAATTCTCGAAATGCAGTCCGTGCAGGCACGGCTTGAGAAGGCCTTTGCCCTCATGGAAGGCGAGATTTCCGTGCTGCAGGTGGAAAAACGCATCCGCAGCCGCGTCAAGCGCCAGATGGAGAAGACCCAGCGCGAATACTATCTGAATGAGCAGATGAAGGCCATTCAGAAGGAGTTGGGCGACGGCGAAGAGCGCGATGAAGTGGGCGAACTTGAGCAGAAGGTCAAGAACACCAAGTTCTCGAAGGAAGCCCGTGAGCGCGCTGAAGCTGAAATCAAGAAGCTCCGGCAGATGAGCCCGATGTCGGCCGAGGCCACCGTCGTGCGCAATTATCTCGACTGGCTGCTCAGCCTGCCATGGGGCGTGAAGAGCAAGGTCAAGCGTGACCTGTCCTTCGCCCAAAGCGTGCTTGATGCCGATCATTTTGGTCTCGACAAGGTGAAGGAGCGGATTGTTGAGTATCTTGCCGTGCAAAGCCGCACCAACAAGATGCGTGGGCCCATTCTGTGCCTTGTTGGTCCGCCAGGCGTTGGCAAGACCTCGCTCGGAAAATCCATTGCCAAGGCAACCGGCCGTGAGTTCATTCGCATGTCGCTTGGCGGCGTGCGTGACGAGGCTGAAATCCGGGGTCACCGCCGCACCTATATCGGCTCGATGCCCGGCAAGATCATTCAGTCGATGAAGAAGGCCAAGAAGTCCAATCCGCTTTTCCTGCTCGATGAAATCGACAAGATGGGCATGGATTTCCGTGGCGATCCGTCATCGGCCTTGCTTGAGGTATTGGACCCCGAACAGAACTCGACCTTCATGGATCACTACCTCGAAGTGGAATATGACCTGTCGAACGTGATGTTTGTCACGACCTCGAACACGCTCAACATTCCGCCAGCCCTTCTGGACCGCATGGAGATCATCAGGATCGCCGGCTATACGGAAGAGGAAAAGGTTGAAATTGCCAAGCGCCATCTTGTTCCGAAAGTGATGGAAAATCACGGTTTGGAGAAGAAGGAATTCGAGATCACCGAAGACGCCATCTACGAGGCCGTTCGCCGCTACACCCGTGAAGCCGGCGTGCGTAATCTTGAGCGTGAGATCAACACCATTGCCCGCAAGGCCGTGAAGGATCTCATGATGTCGAAAAAGAAGAAGATCAAGGTCACGCCTGAGGTGGTGAACCAGTATCTCGGCGTTCAGAAATATCGCCATGGCGAGGCTGAGCGCGAGGACCAGGTGGGTGTTGTCACCGGCCTGGCCTGGACCGAGGTGGGTGGTGAGCTTCTGACCATTGAAGCCCTCATGATGCCTGGCAAGGGCAAGATGACGGTGACCGGCAATCTGAAGGACGTGATGAAGGAGTCGATTTCTGCGGCGTCCTCCTATGTGCGCTCACGGGCACCCTCCATTGGCGTCAAGCCGCCGGTCTTCGACAAGAAGGACATCCACGTGCATGTGCCGGAAGGCGCAACGCCAAAGGATGGCCCATCGGCCGGTATCGCCATGGTGACCGCAATCGTGTCAGTCATGACAGGCATAGCGGTGCGCAAGGATGTTGCCATGACGGGTGAAATTACCCTCCGTGGCCGGGTGCTCCCGATCGGCGGCCTGAAGGAAAAGTTGCTTGCAGCCCTCCGCGGCGGCATCAAGAAAGTGATGATTCCCGAAGAAAACGCCAAGGATCTGCCTGAAATTCCAGATTCGGTGAAATCCGGCATGGAGATCATTCCGGTCGCCATGATGGACGATGTGCTGAAACACGCCCTGGTCCGCATGCCTGAGCCCATCGAATGGGATGAAATGGCCGAAGAGGCTGCGGCAGCGGCCCGTGCCCTGGCCGACAAGTCAGGCGAGGGTGCCCGGGCACACTGACGCCGTTCGAATCACTTTTCCAAATCCTCAGCAGGCGGAGCATCCTTGTTCCGCCTGCTTCTATTTGGGGGTGGCCATAACCCCTTGAACTGACTCCTGAATAAATTTTTCTCCGCCGGACTCTTGCGAATCCTGGGCAAATTGTCGTTTTCTGGCGTCACGGCGTTTGGTTTGCAGGTTTTCTTCCCCCTGTGGTCTTTGGGAGCGTGAAGACATGAACAAGAACGAATTGATTGCCAAGGTTGCCAAGGATACCCGGCTTACGCGGGGCGAGGCTGGGGAGGCTATTGAGGCCACAATCGAGAATATCATGAAGGCCCTGCGGCAAGGCGACGATGTTCGCCTCATTGGCTTCGGTACCTTCACCGTGACGCGCCGCAAGGCGGGCGAGGCACGCAATCCGCAAACCGGGAAAACCATCAAGCTACCCGCCTCAAAGCGGGCAAAATTCAAGGCAGGCAAACTACTTAAGGAGGCGGTTAACGGCTAACATCTGACGGTGTTTTCAGACCTATCAGCCCCGTGCGCCCTCAGAATCGCACGGGGTTTCTTATGGCGCTTGCAATGGCCTGATCATCTGGCTATTAAGCGCCCACGGGGAGATTAGCTCAGTTGGTAGAGCGCTTCGTTTACACCGAAGATGTCGGGAGTTCGAGTCTCTCATCTCCCACCATCCCAACCCAAATATAACAAGGGGTTAGGAAGTTCCTCGGGTCCTCCAAAATTCCATTCTTTTTGACTTCAAGATCGTCCAGTTTGCGCTGGCCTGTTGCGTCCGAACACATACACTCCCGCACCCACGATCAGCACGATACCTATCGTCGTCCATTGGTCTGGAATGTCCCTGAATACGATCAGGCCGAAGAGTGCTGCCGATAGAATCTGGAAATAGGTGAACGGAGTCAAGACATTGGCGGGGGCCAGTGAAAAGGCCTTTGCCATGAAGTACTGGCCTGCGCCAAACAATGCACCCAGGCCAAATGACAACAGCCAGGCCTCGGGGGATAGTGGCAACCATTCGGCGATCGACAGGGGCAGGCCAACCAAAGTTCCGACTGCCAGTGTCCAGGCAAGTGTCGTTGTGGGATCTTCGCCTGCAGCCCCAAGCCGGCGTGATAGCAATTGGAGCAGGGCGTAGAACAGCGCTGCAATGGCGGGAAATATTGTATAGGCCGAGAGCGCGGCAAAGCCCGGGCGGGCGACAACGATCACCGCAAGAAATCCGACGGCAACGCCAATCCAGCTCGATGCGCTGACCCGTTCTCCCAGCAGCCATCCTGAAAGGGCGACAACAAAGAAAGGTCCTGCAAACAGGATGGCAGTGGCTTCGGCGAGAGGCAGATACTTGACGGCAAAAACCATTGACCCGCCAACGATGACCGGTGTCAGCCCCCGGATGATTTGCAGGCCAATCATCTTTGTCTGAAACAGGGTTTGCCATCGCCGTGGCGTGGTCGCGGCAAGGAGGATTAGAAGGGCAAAGATATACCGTGCCAATACAATCTGTCCGAAGGATTGTGTTGTGACGAGCATCTTGCTGAGCCCGTCGACGGCGCCAAAGCATGTGACCGATGCGATGAGGTACAGGATGCCGCGCAACCTGTCTGGTCGAAGAGATTGGATTGTCATTGAACCAGTCTTTGCCAGACTGGGTTGATTATTCAAACAGTGAATTTCACCGAGGGGCTCTCATCACCCGCCATCCCTCAAAACGACAATCGGGGCGGTTCTCTTGAGACCCGCGCCCCTGATTGGCGTTAGCCCTGCGGAACCCCACGGAGCGCCAGCAGCCGTTCGGCGATATCCGAGAAGCCGTCGGCGAACACTTCGACCTGCCGGCGGTTTTCCTTTTCGGCGTGGGCTTCTGACCGGGCGAGCCGGGCCTCCATGACGGATGCCACCCTGTCGTTATCGGCCCGGGTCGTTGCGGCCAACTCCTGCATTCGTTGTGTCAGATCCGATGCCAGTGCCTGGTGGTCCTGGCCGGTCTTGGCCGCAAGTGAATCGACCCTCCCGTTCAATTCCGCCGTAAGCTTCTCCAACTGCGCATCAAACACAAGGAACATCTCGGACAGCATTTGCTGTTGGGAATCCAGGTTCTTCTGGAGCTCGGATTTCAGGCTCACCGATTGCTCCTGTATCCTCCGCTGGGTTTCATCCGAGGCGGCCTGCAGCTTTTCGCTGGTGCGGGCCAGGTCGTTGTAGCGCTTTTCCAGGGACCCCAAAGTCTGCTGGGTTGATTTGTCGGATTCTTCCAGAATTGAAATCACCTCTTCCATTCTGGCTTCATGCAGGCGGCGCGTTGGTCCGATCAGGACGCGGCGGATATCTGCCAGTGATTTTGCCGGATCGATGTCTTCCGCCAGGGCATCCAGAACCTTCTTGCTGAGCACTGATTCAGAATATCTCGTTCCTGCCGGCGTTTTTTCAAGAGGCTTGAATCGCGGCGTCTGCGCGGCAACGGGATTTTGCGTCATGTCCCTTGACGGAACATTTTGTTCGCCCAAAATAGCGGGCTTGGCTGGTGCTTCCTCGCCCGAGGCGAATGGGAATACACGACCTAAAGGCTGACCAGTGTGTTCGAGATGTCTTGGACTCACGTTACTCTCCTTCGGGTCAAAATCTATCGTAATATTGTAGACGCCCGATTTCCGCATGAAACCACTAACCACCTTGCTGTGGAGTTCGCTGAAATCACTCATCTCGCCTTCTTACTGACAAACAACTAGATATGCGGGCACGTCAAAAAACCCTTTTATGCAGTGAACCCGAAACCTGCACCATCAGGAGACAGGCCTGGCTCACAAAAGCTCAAAACCAAGGTCTTAGCCGACCGTAACGACAAACATGCAAAACCGAGGCCAATATTTCCCCTTCAATATCAATCAATCTAAGGTTTGAATCCACTTGTAACTACCGGTTCGGTAAAGATTTAACCTTACTTTGCGGGAGCCAGATTGGGTCTCGGTTGGAGTATTAGCCATGTCAAACAGCGGGTCTTCGTAAATCGATGAGTGCGTTACCTCAGGGGCTAAAAGAGGCTATCGAGTGCTATCTCGCGGATAACGGGCCGGGATCCCTGGTCGAAAAAACCTCCCGGATGTCCGAAATTTACCGGCAGGGCGGTCAATCTGGAGGGGCGCTGGATTTTGCCGCCTATTTGGTGGTGCGGTTGCCGGCGACCTTCGCGGCGGTTGGTCATTGCCTGGCTGAACTTGCCGGGCGCCATCCGCAATTTACCCCAAGGTCGCTGCTCGATGCAGGTTCCGGCCCCGGCACAGCCGCATGGGCCGCTATAGCCAGTTATCCCGATATCTCCAGTGTCACATTTGTGGACAATAATGAGCAATTTCTTGATCTGGCCCGCAGCCTTGCCGCCCAAAGTGATCAACTGGCGCTACGGGGGGCAGGGGCGTTGAAGGCGGATATGGGTAGTTTCCCAGGTCAAGCCAGGGCTGATTTGGTCATCGCCGCATATGCCTTCGCGGAAATGCCAGTTGAGCAATCAGGCAAGACCGCTGTCGCCCTCTGGCAGGGCTGTGAAGGTGCACTGCTCATCATTGAGCCAGGCACCCCCCAAGGCTTTGCGAGAATCAAGCAGGCACGCGCCGCCCTGCTTGCGGAGGGCGCTAGCCTGGTCGCACCCTGTACCCATGCGAAACCCTGTCCCATGCTGGCACCCGGCTGGTGCCATTTTTCCGTGCGGCTTTCCCGCAGCCGTGAGCATATGCATGCCAAGAAGGCCACAGTCCCCTTTGAGGACGAGAAATTCAGTTATCTGATTGCATCACGCCAGCCCATGGAGCCGCACGGCGCACGTATCCTGGCGCCCCCCAGGGAGACCAAATCCTCTATCACTTTCAAGCTTTGCGCGGAAAACGGCCTCCTGGAGCGGGAGATTGCGAAACGTGACAAGGCCGAATACAAACGGATCCGCAAGTTAGCGTGGGGCGACCGTTTGGAATAGCTTCGCCAGAGCAATTGGATTGGCAAGGGAGAAGGCCGCATGACCAGGAAACTCATTTCATCGGGATCGAAGTTTGAAACGGAAATGGCCTATTCCCGCGCCGTGGTGGACGGCGATTGGATTTTCGTGTCCGGCACCACGGGATTCAACTATGCCAGCATGGATATTTCCGCCGACGTGGCAGCCCAGGCGGAGCAAACCTTTCTCAATATCAGGGCAGCCATGGAAAAGGCCGGATTTGGGCTCGAGCATGTCGTCCGCGTCCACTATATCCTGCCCAAGGCCGAGGATTTTCCGGCCTGCTGGCCGGTCTTGAAGAAATTTCTCGGCGACATCCGCCCGGCCGCCACCATGTTCGTGGCAGGATTGGCCGATTCGCGCATGAAGATCGAGATCGAGGTTACGGGCAAAAAGCCGGCCGCCTAGCTTGACATGGGGGGAGGGCTCCTCTATCCACCGCGCTGTTGAATTGCGGGAGTAGCTCAGTTGGTTAGAGCGTCGCCCTGTCACGGCGAAGGTCGCGGGTTCGAGCCCCGTCTCTCGCGCCATTCAATGGAGCAAAAAGGACCGCAGAAACGCGGTCCTTTTGTGTTTCGGCGGGCCCTGTGGATTCTTTGCCCATGCGGCTTTTGAAGGACTTGCGATAGGGTCCGCGCTGCGCTACCAAGCGGAAGAATCTGGCCTGCGCCGTGGCAAGCCTGAGACGGGGTCAAATGCCGGAACTTCTGAGAGATTACCTACCGATTGTCATATTCATGGCGGTGGCCGCGGGAATTGGCCTGGCCCTGATGATTGCCCCCATCCTCATCGCGGTCCGTAATCCCGATCCTGAAAAACTTTCGGCCTACGAATGCGGCTTCAATGCTTTTGACGACGCGCGCATGAAATTCGATGTGCGGTTCTACCTGGTTTCTATCCTTTTCATCATCTTCGATCTCGAAGTGGCCTTTCTCTTTCCCTGGGCCGTAAGCCTGAAGGAAATTGGCACCCTCGGCTTCTGGTCCATGATGGTGTTCCTGGGTGTCCTCACCATTGGCTTTGTCTATGAATGGCGGAAAGGTGCACTCGAATGGGATTGATCGAGACTGCGACCCCGGAACAGCGCGAATATTTCACCGATATCAACGCTGAACTCGCCGACAAGGGCTTTCTGGTCACTTCCACCGATGACCTGATCAACTGGGCCCGCACCGGCTCGCTCATGTGGATGACGTTCGGCCTGGCCTGCTGCGCCGTCGAGATGATGCACTCGGCCA
>CAZRZB010000091.1:0-10906 GCA_964604435.1 uncultured Aestuariivirga sp.
GCTTGCGCTGGAGGCTTTCGATGTCGTCGCCGATGGCGCGGGCTTCCTCGTCGCCATCCCAATGGCTGCGCACGATGATGGGCTCGCCGTCGCTCTTGTCGGTGCGTAGCGTCTTGCCGAGGCGGCTTTCGTTCCTGGCGATCAGGCCCGAGGCCGCGCCCAGGATATGGGGGGTGGAGCGGTAGTTGCGTTCCAGCTTGATGATCCTGGCGCCGGGAAAGTCCTTCTCGAAGCGCAGGATATTGTCCACCTCGGCGCCGCGCCAGCCATAGATCGACTGGTCGTCGTCGCCGACGCAGCAGATATTCCTGTGGCCCTGGGCGAGCAGGCGAAGCCAGAGGTACTGGGCCACATTGGTGTCCTGGTACTCGTCCACCAGCATGTACTTGAAACGGCTTTGGTAGGTTTTCAGGACATCGGGGTGGGACTGGAAGATGCGCAGTACCTCGAGCAGCAGGTCGCCGAAGTCGGCGGCGTTCACCACCTTCAGGCGCTGCTGGTATTCGGCATAGAGTTTTCCGCCGAGGCCGTTGGCAAAGCCGTGGGCCTCGCCGGCGGGAACCTTTTCCGGCACCAGGCCGCGGTTCTTCCAGCCGTCAATGAGGCTTGCCAGCTGTCTGGCGGGCCAGCGCTTTTCATCGATGTCGTGGGCTTGGAGAAGCTGCTTGAGCAGGCGGATCTGGTCGTCGGTATCGAGGATCGAGAAACCGGACTTGAGGCCGGCCAGTTCCGCGTGATTGCGCAGAATCTTGACGCCGATGGAATGGAAGGTGCCAAGCCAGGTCATGCCTTCCACCACGCCGCCGATGAGATGGCCGATGCGCTCTTTCATTTCGCGGGCGGCCTTGTTGGTGAAGGTGACGGCCAGCATCTGGTTGGGCCGGGCCTTGCCGGTGGCCAGGATATGGGCAAGCCTTGTGGTGAGTACCCGGGTTTTCCCGGTGCCGGCGCCCGCCAGCACGAGCAGGGGGCCTTCGGTGGTTTCCACCGCGGCGCGCTGTTCCGGGTTCAGGCCCTTGAAATAGGCGGGTTCGCTGCCCGCCAGGGCGCGCGCCGAAATGCTGCCCGCCAGCGGGGCATGTTGAACGTCATGGGGCTTGGCCGTCATGGGGTCTCACGAATCCTTTGAGGCCCCTTATAGCAAAGGACGTAAGTCGCGTGTGTTTTTCCCTCACCCTGAGGCGCGACCCCGGACTTGATCCGGGGGAGCCTCGAAGGGCCGGTAGGGGCGGAAAAAGGTGCTTCGAGGGCCGCTTGCAGCGGCCACCTGAGCATGAGGGGTAAATCAGGCGGCTTTCTTGTCACCCATGCAGCGCAACGCGAACTGGACCTTCCGCCAGGTTTCGGCGGTTTCCATGTCGCCGGATTTTTCACACAGGATGGCCTGTTTGGCGGCCTCGGCTTCAGCCTTGGCGCCTTGGGCAAAAACCAGGGCTTCGGCAAATTGCAGGTAACCTGCGTGCGTCATGAGATTCGCCTCCATCATTCTTGCTTGGTCTCAAGCATGGCGGCGGAATGCGACGAAAATATCACGGCGATCAGGTTTTTCGGGGAATTCCGATTTTATGACCAACTTGTAATGGAATGGGGAGTGCCCTGTGGGCCGCGTGGGCGATCCTGATCTTTTCCAGGACATCGGCCGGAAAGGGTGAGGATTTCTTGGTGGAAAGATCCACGTGCATCACGATGTTTTCGCTCACGCAGGCCAGCCAGCCTTCCCCGGCGTTGAACATCTGCTGGACATAATGCAGGCGCTTGGCGTCGAAGTCGAGAAACTGGGTGGTAATCCGCACCCGGTCGCGGATGGTGAGTTCGCGCAAATAGCTGACGTGGGCCTCAAGCGAGAAATAGGAGTTTCCGGTTCGCTCAACATAGGCGGGGCCGAGGCCCACCAGGGCCAGGGCCACGTCGGAATCCCGATCAAACAGCACATTATAATAGGCCATGTTGAAATGGCCGTTGTAGTCGATCCACCGGTCCTCGATGGCATAGGGTTCGCTGGTGATGGGGGATGGAAAAACCATCGTAATTTTCTTCCCGTCTGCTATTTTTGCCGAATGCTTACACGAGACCGCAGCAACAGCACAATCCAAACCATCGCCGAGGTCCGGGAGGTCCTGGGCGAGCGGCTGTCAACCGCCATGATTGTGCGCGAACAGCATGGCAAGGACCAGACCTGGGCGGCGGGAGCGCCGCCGGACGCGGTGGCCTTCGCGCGCGACACGCAGGAAGTGCAGAAGATCGTCACAATCTGCGCCAAACACCAGACACCAGTCATCGCCTATGGCACCGGCACCTCGCTGGAAGGCCACATTACCGCCCCCTATGGCGGCATTACGGTTGATCTTTCGCAGATGAACCGCATCTTGTCAGTGAACGCATCGGATCTTGATGCACGGGTGGAGGCGGGGGTTACCCGCAAGAGCCTGAACACCCATTTGCGCGACCAGGGCCTGTTCTTTCCGATCGATCCGGGCGCCGATGCCAGCCTGGGCGGCATGGCGGCGACGCGGGCCTCTGGCACCAATGCGGTGCGCTATGGCACGATGCGCGAGAATGTCATGGGCCTCACGGCGGTGATGGCCAATGGTGAAATCATCCGCACCGGAACGCGGGCGAAGAAATCCTCGGCGGGCTATGACCTCACCCGGCTCCTGGTGGGATCGGAGGGAACCCTCGGGATCATCACCGAAGTGGGGCTGAAGCTTTACGGCATCCCGGAAGCGATGACGGCAGGGGTATGTGCCTTCCCATCGGTCGAGGCCGCCTGCAACGCCACCATCGAGACCATCCAGCTCGGCATTCCGGTGGCGCGCATAGAACTGGTGGACGAGGAACATGTGAAAGCGCTCAATGCTTATTCGAAGCTGAGCCTGAAAATCGCCCCGACGCTGTTCCTTGAATTCCACGGCACGGCGGCCTACGCCCGCGAACAGATTGAAATGTTCAGGGAAATCGCCGCCTCCCATGGCGCCGGCGACTTCGCGTGGGCGGAGAAGGAAGAGGACCGGCAGAAGCTGTGGCAGGCCCGCCATGACGCCTTCTGGGCGACGCGGGCAATTGCGCCGGGCAGGCGGGATGTTTTTGCCACTGATGTCTGCGTGCCGATCTCGCGGCTGGCCGAATGCGTCACGGCGACACAGGAGGATTTGCGGGAGAACAATCTCTATGGCCCAATCATCGGACATGTGGGCGACGGCAATTTCCATGTGGTGTTGTTTTGCGATACGGCGGATGAAACCGAAGTGAAGCGGGTCAAGGGCTTCTACGAGCGGCTCATTCACCGTGCCATCAGCATGGAAGGCACCTGCACCGGCGAGCATGGGGTGGGCAGCGGCAAGATCAAATTCCTGGAGGCCGAACACGGCAAGGGACTTGAGGTGATGCGCCAGATCAAGCGGGCGCTGGATCCGCTCAATATCATGAACCCGGGCAAAATTCTGGCCTTGTGAGTTTGCGAGGACATCCTATTGTAAAGCCCCATGAAGGTCTGGAAGTCACCGGTATTCTATTTCGGAATTGTGCTCGTGCTGGCGGTGTTGAGCGCAATGCTGGCGCCCGTTGTGGTGGATTGGGGCAAGTACCGGCCGGCGCTTGAAGCCTATGGCGAGAAGCTCACCGGACGAAAAGTGGAAATCGCCGGACCGATTGCGGTCAGGCTTTTCCCTTGGCCAAGGCTGACCGCCCAGGACGTGCATGTCGCCAATCCGGAGGGTGAGCCGGAGAAATGGTTCGCCACTGCCGACCAGATCGTGGTGCGGATGAATCTCGGCGCCCTGCTCAATGCCTCCATCCAGGTTGAAAGCATCACCATCCAGCATCCGACGGTAAGGCTCAGGCGCGCCCCGGACGGAAACGGGAACTGGATTTTCAATCCGGCCGAGAGAATCCGCAACAGCCGGTTGCTGGAGCAGGTGCGACTTGACCAGATCACGCTCAATGATGGGTTATTGATTCTGAGCGATGACCGGCGCGGCGATCAGGCGGAGCTGAAGAATGTCAACGCTACATTCTCGGCTCTCAATCTGGCGGGCCCCTGGCGCAGCGCCGGAAGCTTCGATTATGACGGCATGCCCCTGGCCTTTACGGCAAACATGGGCACCTGGGCCACGGACGAGCCCCTGAGCCTGGCGCTTCGCGTCTCGTCGCGCGACAATTCCGGCTATTCCTATTTCCTTGACGGCACGAGCGAGGCCGGCCGCTTCGACGGCACCCTGCGCCTGGACCCGACGCAAAGCCCCGATGGGCGCTCCGATACGGAAGGGCAGCTCCGCCCCGTCACCTATAAATCAAAGATCGCCGGGAACTTAGACAAAGTCGACCTGAGCGAAATCGAAATAAGGCCGGCGGGCGCCGGGGAGCAAGGCACGCTTCTCTCGGGCACGGCGAGCCTGGCCATCGGCAAGCGTATCGAGGCTACGGCCGAGCTGTCGGCGCCACGGGTTGATTTTGACGCCCTGGCAGGAGCGGGGGCGCGCCAGCTGCTCCGCAATGGCGATGGGCTTTCCCTGGTGAACGGCCTGCTGGCAGCCCTGCCGGAGGCTTTCGACCTGCGTTACTCCATAAAGCTTGCCGCGCTGAAAGCCGGCGGGGAAGCCCTGGACAATGTTGTTCTGGATGTCTCGATCAATCGCAGTGCGATGCGCATTCATGAGCTGTCCGCTTCCCTTCCGGGACGTTCGCGCTCGCGCTTTGAAGGGGTTTTCTTTCCAGGAACGCAATATGCGGAACTGGCGGGCAGCCTCGAAGTGAAATCTCCCGACGCGCGCCAGCTCTCCCAATGGCTGTGGCCCGAGAGCAAGGAGGAGATCGTCCGGACATGGACCGGGTTGCGTGGAAACCTGGAGGCAAAGGCGGACGTCGCACTTACGGCTTCAAAACTTGAGCTGCAGAATATCGCCTATGAACTGGATGGCGAACCGGGCACGGCGCGGTATTCGTTGCTGGTCAATGGCGAGCGACCGATCATTGACTTGCGGGTGGACACGGAAACCGCCGACATCGACAGCTACATTCCCAATGGACTTTCCGCCCTTTCGACCGACGGCAGCGCCAGCTGGTCGAGCATCATCGGGAATTTCGTGGCGGAACAGGTCAAGCGCGACATGCGGCTCACCTTCCAGGCCGGAAGGCTCAGGCTCAATGGGGTTGAAGCGTCCGATGTCGCCGTGGACATGGAATCGACGGTGAAGGGCTTTGATCTCAAGACCATCGAGGCTGGCCTGGCCGGCGGGGCAAGGCTGAGTGCCTCCGGCGTGGTGCTGAGCACACTGGAAGGGCCCGATGGCGATGTGGGTATTTCCATCACGGCTGATGACCCGCGTGAACTGCTGCGCCTGGCCGGGCTGCTGCCGGGCGACCGGGAGACACGCTGGTCAGCGGTTCTCGGCAAGACCGACTTGAAGATCAACCTGCAGGCAAAACCATCCTCCGATGCGCCCACTACGCACTATGACGTCAGTGGCAAGGTTGGCGACCTGGCAATTTCGTCCAACGGGAGCGTCGTGATCGCGGCAGGACTGGCGGGCTCGAACCTCAAGGGGGTCACGGAAATATCGAGCCCGTCAAGCGCCACCCTGTTCAACCTGTTTGGGGGTGCCGTTGAAACAGCAGACGCAATTCCGGCGCGTGCTATCCTCACAGCCGATGGTGTGCTTCAAGACGGCTTTCAGGTTGATCTGCAAGGCGAGATTTACAAGGCGGGGTTTTCCTATAACGGCAAGGTGAAACCGGATCCGGAAAATCTCATCCTGGACGGGACGCTGACAGCGCGGAGTTCGCAAGTGCAGGACCTGATTGCCGCGCTCAAGATTCCCGGCACGGCCGCTACCGGAGGGCAGTTGGCATTCTCCACAACAATCGCCACGAGCGGGAACACCCAGTCCTTCGATCCAGTGGAATTGAAGCTTGATGGGCTCACGGTTTCCGGAAGTGCGGCGCTGGAAAACCAGGAACGCATGACCGGCGATTTCAACGTCAGCGATATTTCGCTCATGAAGGTCTTAGCTCCGGTCTTCATGCCATGGAACGGCGAGGCGGAATTCCTGGAGGAACCCTTCGCCAAGGCTTTGCCTTTCGGGCTGACCGGTGAGGTGTGGCTGCGGCCCAAGTCGCTTGAAATCTATCCTGGCCTGGTTGTCGGCGACGTGCAGATCGGCCTTACCGCCGCGGCGGAGGAAACGCGGCTTGCCGCCTATGCCAAGACGGCGGAGGGCGGCAAGATTGTCGTTGAAATCGCTTCGACGCAGGCGAGCGACGGGCGGAAAATCGCAGGCCTCATGAATTTTCCCGTTGATCTTGCCCGGCAGCTCAAGCTGGGTGACGGAACGGCGGTTGCGGCGGGAATGGCCGGACTGGATTTCAGCTTTGAAGGGCTGGGGCGGAGTCCCGGCGGGGCCCTGGCGACGCTCAACGGCAAGGGAACCTACACACTGGCCGACGGCAGGCTGCCCAATATCTCGCCGGAGAATTTTTCCCGGGCAATCATTTCGGCCACGGATGCGGCCGGACTGCAATCGGCGTTTGACGGCCTGCGCCGTGGCGATGGGATCACGCTCGGGGCGGCTTCCGGAACGCTCGCCATCGCCAACGGAGTCGCGGTGTTTTCGCCCATTGCCGCCGCGAATCCGGACGCGCAGGTTCTGGTCAAGTCCACGGCGGAGCTTGTCGAAGGAAAAATCGATATTGGCGTGGTCTTGGGCCTCAAGGCCCTGCCGGAATTGCCGCCCATGGAAATCGCCTATTCAGGGCTGCCGCAACAGCTTGTTGCCAGCGAGGACAGGTCGGCATTGACATCATTTCTGGGTTTCAAGGTGCTTGAGCGCGGGGTTGACGAACTGGAAAAAGTCCAGGCCGAACAGGAGCGGGCAGCCATTGCCGAGGCGAATCTGCGCAGGCAGGACGAGGAGCGCCTGGCGGCTTTCTACGCGCAGAAAGCGGAGCTGCGCCTGCGCCTGCGCGAGTTGAAGGTGCACCGGGAGCAGCGGATCCTGGATGTTGAACTGGCGAAGGCGGAAGAGCAGCGGCTGATCAGGGATGGCGAGGCGATCAACCGGACAGAACTGCGCCTGCGCATGCGCGAGTTGCGGGTCTACCGGAAGATCCTGGCCGAGGCCGTGCCGGTGGTGACGCCGCGCGAGAAGCCCGCGACAGTGCAGGAAACCACCAAGCCTCCGCCGGTTTCTCCCAGTCCCACAAATCTTTATTGATCAGACTTTCCTGGCCCGCCTGAACAGCCAGACGCGAATGGCGCTGGAAAGATTTCGCGTGCCCCGGGTGCGGTCCACCTCGCTGACGAGGCTGGCCACGGTTTTCTTTTCCAGGCGGGCGGTATCCTGCAAAGCCTGCCAGAACTCGGGTTCAAGTGAAAGGGAGGTGCGGTGGCCGGCGATGGTGAGCGAGCGCTTGAGGTCCTTGGCCATCAGTCGCCGCGCTTATGCTTGTCCAGCGCCTTCTGCTGCAAGGCCAGCCTGGCCCTGGCCAGTTCCTTTTCCGCCTTGGTGCGTCCGAAGGCGGCGCGGTTGACGGCGGATTCAGACGCTTTCTCGGCGCACTTTTTCCGCTTGCGGACGGAGCGAAGATTGACAACTTCTGCCGTCATTTTGGCGCCAGCATATTTTCGGGCCGCACGATGGCGTCAAAGTCGGCGGCAGGAATGCCATCCTTGATGGCCTCTTCGCGCAAGGTGGTGCCGTTCTTGTGGGCCATCTTGGCGATTTTCGCGGCGCGGTCATAGCCATATTTCGGGGCAAGGGCGGTGACCAGCATGAGGGAGCGCTCAAGACCCGCCTTGATATTGTCTTCGCGGGCGGTGATGCCGATCACGCAATTGTCGGTGAAGCTGTTGGCGGCATCGGCCATGAGGCGGACCGATTGCAGGAAGTTGTAGGCCATCACCGGATTGAACACATTGAGTTCAAAATGGCCCTGGCTGCCGGCAAAGGTGAGCGATGCGTGATTGCCGAAAATCTGCACGCAGACCATGGTGAGGGCTTCGCACTGGGTGGGATTCACCTTGCCCGGCATGATTGACGAGCCGGGCTCGTTTTCCGGCAGCGACAATTCGCCGAGGCCGGAGCGGGGGCCCGACCCCAGGAAGCGGATGTCATTGGCGATCTTGAACAGGGAGGCGGCCACGGTGTTGATGGCCCCGTGGCTCATCACCATGGCATCGTGGGCGGCAAGCGCCTCGAACTTGTTGGGGGCCGTGGTGAATTTCATCTGCGTGATGGCGGCAATGCGTTCGGCCACCTTTTCAGCAAAACCCACGGGGGCATTGAGGCCGGTGCCCACCGCCGTGCCGCCCTGGGCCAATTCCATCAGCAGCGGCATGGTCTGTTCGATGCGGGCGATGCCATTTTCGATCTGGCGGGCATAGCCGGAAAATTCCTGGCCAAGGGTGACGGGCGTTGCGTCCTGGGTGTGGGTGCGGCCGATCTTGATGATGTGCTTCCAGCCTTGCGCCTTGTCATTCAGGGCATTGCGGAGCTTTTGCAGGGCGGGGATCAGCGCATGGCGGATTTCCTCAGCGCAGGCGATGTGCATGGCCGTGGGGTAGGTGTCGTTGGACGACTGGCTCATATTCACATGGTCGTTGGGGTGAACGGGCTGCTTTGAGCCCATCTCGCCGCCCAGCATCTCGATGGCGCGGTTGGAGATCACCTCATTGGCATTCATGTTGGACTGGGTGCCGGAACCCGTCTGCCACACGGCCAGGGGGAAGTGGTCGTTGAGCTTGCCGTCGATCACCTCCTGGGCGGCGTTGACGATTGCCGCGCCAAGTTCGGCGTCGAGGCGGCCAAGGGACATGTTCACTTCTGCCGCCGCGCGCTTCACGATGCCAAGGGCGCGCACCACCGGCAGGGGCTGCTTCTCCCAGCCGATCTTGAAGTTGCCGAGGGAGCGCTGGGCCTGGGCCCCCCAATAGCGTGTGGCATCGACCGCGATGGGGCCAAAGCTATCGGTCTCGGTGCGGGTCTTCTTCATCGCTGCCCTACTCCAGAATCAGAGTTGATCTTTCCAGATGGGATTACTCCACGCCTTTTTCCCGGCGTGATCAATGCACACCACGCGGAACCACGGGCTCAGCTTGGTCAGCAGCCAGCCGGTTTCAAGCTTCTTCAAGTCAAAGCTTGCTTCGGTGATGGACTTTGCATTGCGCACCAGGGTGCGGGAATTGCCGCACAGCACGGTGATGGTGTCCACCGGCGAGCAGGTGATGCTGATTTCGCTGCCATTCACCGAGATGTCATGGATCTGCGGGCCCTGGCTGGAATAGTAGTGGCCCTTCTTGAGGGCTTCGAGCAGCACTTCGGGCCCCAGGCTTTCGGCTTTCACATGGACCCAGCCGCCGAAATAGTCGGGCGACTTGAAATGGGCGTCATCGGTGGCAAAGGCGGTGAGGCGCTTGCCTTCGGTCAGCAGTTGGTCGAGCAGGTACCAGCCGTCGCCGCGGTCATTTTCGACGGCGCAGCCATGATTGTATATTTCCACCGCATGGGCGCAGTCGATGGCGCGGCCATCCGCCATGGTCAGTTGCGACCAGGCGGGATGGGCGATGCCGATGAAGGCCCCGGCCTCATGGGCGCGGCGGGAAATCTGTTCGCCGGTTTCGCCCTTGGCGGCAGGCGGGAAGTCGAGCGGCAGGCCCGCGGCCACGATGTGCCAAAGTTCGCCCACTTCGGTCTGGGGGGCGTGCAGCTCGGAACCGATGATGGTGGTGAAATTGTTGGAGCGCAGCGAGCGCGTATCGGCAACGGGCCAGTTGTAGTGGCCGATGAAATGGTCCGACAGCATCATGAAATCATAGCCGGCGTTTTTGTAGGCGCCGACCACCTGGGCGGGTTCAAGGGCGCCGTCGGAGAGGGTTGAATGGGTATGGAGGTTGCCGCGCCAGAACCGGCCGGGAAGCGAAAAGGGGGAAAGCATGGACATCAGACACTCATTTGCATGCCGAGTTCAACGACCCGGTCGGGTGGAATACGGAAGAATTCGATAGCCCTGGCCGATTGATTTGTCAGCATGATGAAAATACGTTGTTGCCAGAAGGGCAGGGCGGATTTTACCGAGGTGCGGATCACCCGGCGGCCAAGGAAATAGGAGGCCTGGGCCGGATCGATGGAAAGGCCCTGGGATTCACAGGCGCGCAGGGCGGCGGGCACATCCGGCTGCTCCATGTAGCCGAACCTGGCCTCCACCAGCCAGGCCCCGAGGGGGAGATGCTTCACGGTCACGCGGCTGTCCGGATCGGCACGCGGTTCATCGGTCGTTTCGACACAGATAAACACCAGAATGTCATGCAGAACCCGGTTGTGTTTCAAATTGTGCATCAGGGCGCTGGGGGCGTAGATCGAATCGGTCTGCATGAAGACGGCGGCACCGGCCACACGCGTCGGCTGGCGCCTTTCGAGACTGCTCAGGAGGCTGATGAGTTCAATCGACTCCTTGCGCAGTTTGGCAGCCAGGGCAGCCCTGCCGCGCATCCAGATGACCATGATCAGAATGATGCTGGAGCCAATAAGAACCGGCATGTAGCCGCCCTTGGCGAGCTTCAGGCCATTGGCCACCAGGAAGGTCATCTCGATTGCCAGGATGCCGAAAAGGGCGGGGATGACGATGAAGGCCGGCAGGCTTCGGGCCTTCCAGAAGAAGACCAGGGCAAGCAGCGTGTCGACCACCATCGAGGTGTTGACCGCCACGCCATAGGCCGAGGCGAGATTTGACGAAGACCGGAAGACGATGACCAGCAGGGTGACGCCTGCCAGGATCAGCCAGTTGATCTGGCCGATGTAGATCTGTCCCTGTTCGGTTTCGCTGGTGTGGGTGATGTTCATGCGGGGCAGGAGCCCCAGCGACATGGCCTGCTGGGCGATCGAGAAGGCCCCGGTGATCACCGCCTGGCTGGCGA
>CAZRZB010000092.1:0-10900 GCA_964604435.1 uncultured Aestuariivirga sp.
TGATCGGCGATTTCACCATCGCCAATGCCGGCAATGACACCTTCTACATGTGGGGTTCATCCCAGGCGCAGAAATATCACATGCGCTGGTTCGAACAGCATCAGCCTGGCGATGGCAGCGTGCACATCCACCGCTTTGACATGGGACTGGTGGGGCTTTCCATCGCCGGGCCGAAATCCCGCGCGGTTTTGGCAAAACTCACCGATGCGGACGTGTCGAACGCCGCCTTCAGGTTCATGGACCACCGCGCCATGGACATCGGCAATGTCCCCGCCATGATCAACCGCGTCACCTATACGGGCGATCTCGGCTATGAAATCTGGGTGGCCCCGGAATACCAGCGCCGCCTCTACCAGGAAATCATGAAGGCGGGTGCGGGCGAGGGCATTATCAACTTCGGCATGCGGGCCCTGCTCGCCATGCGGCTGGAAAAGAACTTCCCCACCTGGTACCGCGAACTGCGCCCGATCTACGGCGGCTTTGAAGCGGGCATGGACCGCTTCATCGATCTCACGAAGAATGATTTCATCGGCCGCGACGCGGCCATGGCAGAAAAGCGCAACGGCGGCAAGCTCCGCCGCGTCTCGCTGGTGGTCGAGGCGGGCGACGCCGATGTGCTGGGCGACGAGCCGATCAGCCACAAGGGCAAGGTGGTGGGCTGGGTCACCTCGGGCGGCTTTGCCCATTATGTGAACAAGTCCGTGGCCCAGGGCTATGTGCCGAAAGAGCTGGCGGGCGATCTCGGCAGCGGTGCGTTTGAAGTGGAAATCATCGGCGAACAGCGCAAGGCGACAATCATCAGCGAGCCGCTGTTTGACCCCAAGGGCGAGCGGATGCGCTCCTGATATATTCTGTCATTCCGGCGAAATCTCACTTACCCCCTGTCACCCCGACGTAAGTCGGGGCCCAGGCTTTCAGCCAGCACACATGTGTCAAGTCTGGGTCCCGGCTTTCGCCGGGATGACAGATGGATAGTTAATTCGAAAATTCCAGGCCTGCGTCGGTGAGCCAGTCGTAGACGCTAAGGGCGAAGCTGCGCAGGGCGTAGATGTCGAAGCGGTTCTCGCCGACACAGTGGACCAGCACGGGGGTGTGGTGAAGGCCGGTCATGGCAAACATTCCGGGCTTGAACACCGTGGGATGGAAGTCGAGCGGGATGCCCTTGCTGAGAACTTCGCGGGCTGGCGCACCTTCCACAAATATCCGGGTGCGGCTGTGCGACAGCGGCGTGAGGACGGCAACACCGTGCAGCTTCTCTGCAATATCGTCATTCTCCGGGCCGATGAGCCAGAACTGGTTTTCGCCGGTGCGCATCAGGATGCGACCTTCGCTCTGGGTTGCCACACCCACCTTGGACGGCAGCTTGCCGGTGATCGGGTTTATGACCTTTGAAGGCCCCGCAACCTGCAACAGAGAGAAGCCGCGCGCTTCGCCGATCTGCAGGACCTTGCTGGCATAGGGCCTGGCACCGGCCAGGGCGGAGCGGCGGTCAAGCATTGAGGCGGGCTCCTTCGCGGTCGATAAAATGCGGCGAGACGATGCGGGCTTTGACCTGTTCGTTCTTCAAGGGATAGGCGCAGATGATCTCTTCGCCCGCGTGCTTCAATCCGCCCTGGTAAAGGCCAAGGGCGATGAACTTGTTCAACTCCGTGGACCAGGTCACGCTGGTGATGTAGCCGCGGCCATGGCCCTTGATCGCGTCTTCGCTGGAAAACAGGATGGCGCCGCCGCGCAGTTTCTTGCCGGGTTCTATGAGTTCAATGCCGACGAGGCTCCAGCGCTCGGGTGATTGCAGGTCTTCGCGCTGGCGCAGTTCCTTGCCGACATAGGCCTTTTCCTTGGCGGCCATCCGGCCAAGCCCCAGGTCATCCAAAGTGTTGCGGTGATCAAGTTCGAGGCCTGCCACATGGCCCTTCTCGATGCGCAGGCTGGCCAGTGCTTCAAGGCCATAGGGCTTGATGCCAAGGGGTTCCGCCACTTTCAGGACGTGTTCCCAAAGCGCATGGGCGTAATCGGCCGGGCAATGGACCTCATAGGCCAGTTCGCCGGAGAAGGAGAGGCGCAGCAGGCGGACGCGCACGCCATCGAGATGCACATCAAGGCAACCCATGTAGGGAAGATTTTCGTTTGAGACATCGGCGCCGGGAAACGCCAGCTGCAGGGCCTCGCGCGATTTCGGCCCGGAAACCGCCATGCCGGCCCATTCGTCGGTGAGCGAGGCGACATGGACTTTCAGGTCGGTCCAATGGACCTGCAGCAGATATTCGAGCCAGGACATCACCTCGCCCGCCTGGGCGGTGGTGGTGGTCAAATAGAACTGGGTGTCGGAAAGGCGCGTGGTGGTGCCGTCGTCCAGCACCACACCGTCATCATTCAGCATCACGCCGTAGCGGGCGCGGCCCACCGGCAGCTTGGCAAAGCCGTTGACGTAGACCCGGTTGAGGAACTCCGCCGCGTCGGGTCCCTGCACATCGATCTTGCCAAGGGTTGAAACATCGGCGATGCCAACGCCTTTGCGCACCAGTTCCATTTCCCTGATGTAGGCGGTCTCCGGCGTGCTTCCCGCCCAGGCGTAGTACCAGGGGCGCATCCACAGGCCCGCTTCGATGAAGACCGCGCCAAGGGCCTTGTTGGCCTCATGCAGCGGCGACAGGCGGTAAGGCCTGAAATGATGGCCGATGCTGCGGCCCGCAATGGCGCCAATGGCAAGTCCCGTGTAGGGCGGGCGGAAGGTTGTGGTTCCCGCCTGGGCAATCGGCATGGCGCGCAGGCCCGCCATGATGGCAATCGCATTGATGTTGGAGGTCTTGCCCTGGTCGGTGCCCATGCCGAGCGTGGTGTAGCGCTTCAAATGCTCGACGCTGGCATAGCCTTCCTGGTGGGCGGTCTGCACGTCCTTCAGCGTCACGTCCGTTTGCATGTCGACAAAGGCCTTGCCCTTGCCCGGAGTTGTTGGCTGCCATACGGGCAGAATGTGATAGGCGCGGTCCTTGCCTCCCGGCAGGGTCACGGGCTTTGCGGTCTTGCCGAGGCCAGCAACTGCCTTGGCGCCCGTCTCGTTGCCATCGGTCACGGCGGCCAGCGTGCCAAAGCGGCCCATCAGGGCGCCCGCGCCAAAATGGCTGGCGGCAAAGCCACCGGGCACAAAGGCTGCAATCTTCTCGTCATAAACGGGCTTGATCCCGCCATGCGAGGTGAGATGCACGGCGGGGCTCCAGCCGCCGGACATCGCCAGCACATCGCATTCGATGGAGGCGGAATGGGCGCCGGCGAGCTGCACGCGGCTCACCTGCCTTACCCCTTCCACATCGGCAACGCCAGTACCGGGAAACATCGCCATGCCAAGCATCGCCGCCCTTGAGAGCAGGTCCGGGGGGATGATCTTGCGGTGGTCGGCCATGGTGACGGCAATGCCCGCCTCCGCCAGATCGAAGGCGGTGAGGTAGGCCGTGTCATTGTTGGTGACCATGCAGACGCGCTTGAGGGGGGCCACGGCAAAGCGGTTGAGGTAGGTGCGCAAGGCCGAGGCCAGCATGACGCCGGGACGGTCGTTGTTAGAAAACACCAGGGGCCGTTCCATGGCGCCGGTGGCAAAGACAATTGCCTTCGCCCGGAGCGAAATCAGGGTCTGGCGCGGCCTGCCCCTTGCCGCGTCATGGCTGGCGTGACGTTGCAGCAACACGACAAGATTGCCGTCATAGAGTCCCTGGGCGGTCGTCCGTGCGCGGAGTTTCACGTTGGAAAGGGATGCCAGTTCAGCCACCTGGGCTTTGCGCCAGGAGTCGATTTCAGACCCCGCCTCAGACAGCAACTGCCCGCCGAAATCGGAATCCTGTTCGACCAGAACGACGCGGGCCCCGCTCCGCCCGGCGGTGAGCGCCGCGGCAAGTCCGGCAGGGCCCGATCCCACCACCAGCACATCGCAGAATTCATAGGCCGTATCGTAGCGATCCGGATCCTTTTCATAGGAGCCCTTGCCAAGGCCCGCCGCCCTGCGGATGAAAGGCTCGTAGAACATCCAGGACTTTTTGAACGGCCCCATGAAGGTCTTGTAATAGAAGCCCGACTGGAACATGGGGCTGAGCAAAGAGTTCACCGCCATCAAGTCAAAGTCCGGCGATGGCCAGGCATTCTGCGATTTCGCCACGAGTCCCTCAGCGAGATCAACGGTCGTCGCCGGAATGTTGGGCTCGTTCTGGCCGATGGTGAAAAGGCCATTAGGTTCCTCGACTCCGGCGGATACAATTCCCCGTGGCCGGTGATACTTGAAGCTGCGCGCCGTCAGGGTCCTGCCGTTGGCCAGCAGGGCCGAGGCCAGGGTATCGCCGGCAAAACCCTTCAGCGGCTTGCCGTCATAGGTGAAAGTCACCACCTTGCCGCGGTCGATGCGGCCGCCCTTTTCAAGCCTGCGGAACGCGCTCATGGGCACAAGCTCCCATCTGTCAAAGACGCCCTCATCCGGCCTGTCGGCCACCTTCTCCCATGCCAAGAGGCACGGGAGAAGGCGATAACCGGATGGGCCTTCGCCCGTTCGCGCAGCGAATGGGAGAAGGTGCCCGAAGGGCGGATGAGGGCCCTTTGCCACAAGCTCATTGGCGCGGCATTGGCTCTCATAATGCTTCCCCGATTTCGTTGGTGGCCGTGTTGCGGCTGAGCTTGAACCACTGGCGGCAGCCCAGCACATGCTGCCAGTATTCCGTGTGCGGGCCCTTGGGGTTGTCGAAGAGGAAATAATAGTCGTGCCAGGCCTTGCGGTCGCCTTCGCCATGCTTCGGGCGCTGCTTCGTGGCATCGCCGCCGTAGCGGAATTCGCTCACGTCCCGGTCGCCGCAATGGGGGCAAGGAAGTCTCATTGCTTGTATGTCCAGTTGCCGATGCCGTAGTCATCGAGTTCGCGACCCTTCTCGAAGCGGTCGAGGGAATAGCAGCGGTTCAATACATGCTCTTCATCATGGGCGATGGTATGAGCGAAAGTCCAGCCGCTGGCGGGCGTGGCCTTGAAGCCCTGGTAGCACCAGCCGCCATTGAAATACAGATTCTTGACGCTGGTCCGGCAGATGAAGGGGCTGCCGTCAGGCGTCATGTCCATGATGCCGCCCCAGTGGCGCAGCAGCCGCAGCTTCGACATGAAGGGCAGAAGCGAGACGGCGCATTCGGCCACGGTCTGGATGCGCGGGAACTGGCCGCGCTGGGTGTAGGTGTTGAAGCCGTCGATATGGCCGCCGAAGACCATGCCGCCCTTGTCGGACTGCGAGAGATAAAAAAGTTCCGCGCCCCACGACACGACATGATGGACCATGGGCTTCACCGGCTCGGTGACGAAGGCCTGCAGGATGTGGCTCTCGATGGGCAGGCGCAGCCCGACCATTTTCGCCACATGGGAAGAGTGGCCGGCCACGGCGATGCCGATTTTTCCGGCAAGGATCCTGCCGCGCGAGGTTTCCACCCCCACCGCCCTGCCCTCGTCCATGACAAAGCCGGTGACCTCGCAGTTCTCGATGATGTCCACACCCAGGGTGTCGGCGGCGCGGGCATAGCCCCAGGCCACGGCGTCGTGGCGCACGGTGCCCGCCCGCTCCTGCAGGATGCCGCCCCAGATGGGCCAGCGGGCCTCGCTGGAATAGTCGAGATAGGGCAGAAGCTTCATCACCTGGCCGCGGTCCAGCAGCTCCGCGTCGATGCCGTTGAGGCGCATGATGTTGCCACGCCGGGCGAAGACATCGAGTTGGCCCGGGCTGGTGGCGAGGACGATTTGCCCCCGCTGGGACACCATGCAGTTGAAATTTAACTCATGCGAAAGCCCTTCCCAGAGTTTCAGCGAGTGCTCGAAAAACTGGGTGTTGCCGTCGATCACATAGTTCGAGCGGATCAGCGTGGTGTTGCGCCCGACGTTGCCCGAGCCGATATAGGCCCGCTCCAGCACGGCAATGTTCCGCATGCCGTGGTTCTTGGCCAGATAATAGGCGGTGGCCAGGCCATGGCCGCCGCCGCCGATGACGATGGCGTCATAGGAGCTCTTGGGTTCGGCGGCGCGCCAGGCCCGCGGCCAGGGCCGGTCGGGTTGCAGGGCGTGCTGGGCAAGGGCCAGTGCTGAATACGGCTTGAACACGCCCGACCCCTACCAGAAATCCACCGCAATCGACAAGACGGGGATTTTCACCGCTTGTGCTTTGCCCATTCCACCGCCTCGCTGAACAGCAGGGCCGCCACGCCCATGGACAGGAAGCCATAGACCAGGGGCAGGATGGTGCCGTCATACTGCTGGCCGAACCAGGTGCCGATGGTCAGTGCCACAAGGGTCGACAGGGTGCCGGAAATGGCTGCCGCCATCCCGGCGATGTGGCCCACCGGCTCCATTGCCATGGCATTGTAGTTGCCGAAGAGGATGCCGGAGCAGAAGAAGGTGCAGAACAGGTAGAGGCCAAGGCTCCAGAGCGGCGGATGGCCGGCGAAACCCAAGGCCACGGCAAGGAAAATTGCCGAAAACACAATGCTGCCGCGCACCGCCCATTTGGCCAGGGTCCGCATCCCGAGGCGCATCACAAGCCGGCCGTTAAAGATCATGGCGCAGGCGATGGCCACGGCAAACAGGCCGAACCACACGGCAAACCATTCGCCCTGCTGGTACTGCTCGGCAAAGATCTGCTGCGAGGTGCCGAGGTAGCAGATGAACGAGGCGAAGATGCAGCCCACCGCAACGGTGTAGCCCCAGGCGGCGGGAAAGCGGAAAAAAACCAGCGCCGAGCGGAACAGGTTGCCGGCCGAGAAGGCCACGCGCCTTTCGCGCGGCAGGGTTTCTTCCTGGCGCAGTTCGAGGAACAATGCGGCAAGCGCCGCCATGGCCGCCAGGCCCACGAAGATCATGCGCCAGCTGGCCACGAAAAGAACGAGTTGTCCGATCGACGGCGCCAGGATCGGCACCAGCATGAACACCGACATGACGAAGGACATGATGCGCGCCATGGCGGCCCCGCCCTGCCCGTCGCGCACCATGGCCATGGAGACGATGCGGGGGCTGGCCGCGCCGAAGCCCTGCAGGGCCCGGCCCGCCAGCAGCATCTCGAAGCTGGTTGAAAACAGGCAGAGGGCCGACCCCGCGAGATAGATGAGGAGCCCCGCGAAGATCGCGGGCTTGCGCCCGGTGCTGTCGGAGATGGGCCCGGAGAGCAGCGTGCCAATGGTCATGCCGGCAAAGAACGCGCTGATGATATATTGCCGCCGGTTGGGATCGGAGACGCCAAATTCGCTGGCCATGGTGCCAATCGCCGGCAGCATGGTGTCGATCGACATGGCCACCATGGCGGTAAGCAGGGCCACAAGGAAAATGAATTCCTTCTGCGAAGTGGGTTCGTCGGTCATCGGTCTCAATTCTATTTTATGAAACGCAGGGCACGCATCACGTCGAAGATGGTCTTGGCCTCGACCCGGTTGGTGCGGTTGCCGAGGTACTGGCAGCCGGGATAGAAACTTTTCTCGTAGGCCAGCGCCGGGCTCACATAGGTCACATCCAGGGTGAAGTGGTCCGGCAGTTGCAGCAGGCAGTCTTTCAGCTTTCCGCGCAGGGACTTTTCCACGCCTGACCGGATGGCGCCTTGCGCGGCCACTGGCGTCATTGAGATTGTCGATTGTCCCCGCCCTTCTTTCACCGCCAGCCGCCCGATATGGGAATTGGCCGCCTCGATCTCGGCCATCAGCGCCTTGTCGCCGCTGACAAATACGGCGGGAACCCCGAGGCTGGCCGCCGCCAGGGCACAGAGGCGGAACTCGGACACCGGGCTGCCGTTCAGCGTGATCATGTGGGTCCTGGTGTTCAGCGTATGGGCCAGGCTGTTTCCTTCCGAGCCCACGCCGGCGTGGTAGCCGATCATCACCAGACCGGCGAAGCTCCCGTCGAGTTCCTGGATCATGCTGTAGGGGTGGCCGGACCAGTCGCGGATCAGCGTCACGTCGGCCGGCAGCATCGTGGTCATCAGGTTACGCCCGCTGTCATGGGCGTCCTTCACCCAGATTTCGCTGGCGCCTGCGGCCCTTGCGCCGTCGATGGCCGCCAAAGTTTCACGGGTCATGATCTCGCGGAATTCGGCCCAGTCGGCATGGCCCTTCTCGGCCTCGTCCCAATGGGTTATCCCTGCAATACCTTCGATATCGACACTGATGTAGACTTTCATTTCCGCTAGGCTAGCCGCCATGAAGATTGATTCCAACTGCCGAAGTGTCAACCTGGACCCGCGTGAGGCGCAGTTCTACGAAAACCCTTACCCCATCTACCATGACCTTCGCCAGAAATTCACCGCATTCAAGTGGGAGGAGTATGGCTACTGGTGCTTTCCCGGCTTCGAGGAGGTGAACGCCCTGCTGCGCGACCGGCGCTTCGGGCGGCAGATCCTCCATGTGGCGACGCGCGAGGAACTGGGGCTGGCTGAAATCCCTGCCCGCCTGAAGCCCTTCTATGATTTTGAGGCACATTCGCTGCTGGAGCTCGAGCCGCCGGTGCACACACGCCTGCGCGGCCTGGTCAGCCGGGCCTTCCTGTCGCGCCAGGTGGAACGCCTGCGCCCCAAAATAGAGAGTCTTTCCAATCGCTTGATCGATGGCTTTGAGGGAAAGGGTGAAGTCGACCTGCTCTTGGCCTATGCCACGCCCATTCCGGTCATCGTCATCTGCGAGCTGCTGGGGGTTCCGACGGACATGGCGGACCAGCTCCTGCGCTGGTCGCATGACATGGTGGCCATGTACATGGCGCGGCGCGACCGGGCGGTGGAAGACGCCGCTGTTGCGGCCACCATCGCCTTCAGCGACTACATGCGGGGACTGGTGAAGGAGCGGCGCAAGGACCTGCGCGACGACCTGCTGTCGGCCCTCATCCGGGCTGAGACCGAAGGCCAGAAGCTCACGGAAAACGAACTCATCACCACGGCCATCCTGATCCTCAATGCGGGCCACGAGGCAACGGTCCATGCCATCGGCAACGGCATGAAAACCCTGCTTGAGCTAGGCGTCAAAGGCCCCATCAGCGAGACTCTCGTCGATGAAACCCTGCGCTTTGATGCGCCGCTGCACCTGTTCACCCGCTACGCGCTGGAAGACATGGAATACGCCGGGATCAAACTCAGGAAGGGCGAAGAGGTGGGCCTGATGCTGGGGGCTGCCAACCGCGACCCGGCCCGCTTTGCCAATCCGGACCAGTTCATCTCAACGCGCGATTCCAACCCGCATGTGAGCTTCGGGGCCGGAATCCATTTCTGCATCGGTGCGCCGCTGGCGCGGCTTGAAATGCTGGTTGCCTTCGAAACCCTGTTCAGGCGCCTGCCCAAACTGGCGCTGGCCGCCCCGCCCCGTTACAGGGACTCCTATCACTTTCACGGGCTGGAGGAATTGCGGGTAAGGTTCTGAGGGCCCTCAATGCAAAGTGGAGAAGTCGTTTCCGCACCCTCGTCTGACGCTTATCCGCCTCCCCCTACCCGTGGTTGCGCCTAAAGCTACCCCCTCGTGAAACTTTCTCAACAGGCCAGACCATGACCGATGTACAGCCCGCTCCGACCGGCCGCCGCGCCCGTGGCGGGGCCGATGCCCGCCGTGCGGCGCGCACCAATCAAGTCACCCCGCCCGCGGGCTTCATCCGCCGCAAGATCAAGACCTATGAGCCGTTCAGCGATGACCAACTCGAACTGATCGAGCACAATGCAGAAACAGTCCTTCAGGAAACCGGAATCGACTTCTACGAAGATCCGGAAGCCGTGCAGATGTGGAAAGAGGCCGGCGCCGACGTCAAGCACTCGGAGACCGATGCCAAGCGCTACCGCGTGCGCTTTCCCAAGGGCCTCGTGCGCTCCCTGATCAGGACCGCGCCCCGCGAATACCAGCAATATGCGCGCAACCCGGCCAACACCGTCACCATCGGCGGCAACAATACCGTTTTCGCGCCGGTCTATGGCCCGCCCTTCATCCGCAATCTCGATGAAGGCCGCCGCTATGCCACGATCGAGGATTTCCGCAACTTCTCGAAGCTCGTCTACATGCTGCCGAGCCTGCATCATGCCGGCGGAACCCTGTGCGAGCCGGTTGACATACCGGTGGCCAAGCGCCATCTCGACATGGTCTACACCCATATCAAGTACAACGATAAGCCGTTCATGGGCTCGGTCACCTCAGGCGAGCGCGCCGCCGACTCGGTCGCCATGGCGGAACTTCTTTTCGGCAAGGAGTTCGTCGACCAGAACTGCGTGATGACCAGCCTGATCAACGCCAATTCTCCCATGGTGTGGGATGGCGTCATGCTTGGCGCGCTGAAGGTCTATGCCCGCGCCAATCAGGCAACGGTGATCTCGCCGTTCATCGTGGCGGGCGCCATGTCGCCTGTCACCACGGTTGGAACGCTTACGCAGATTCTGGCGGAGGCCTCGGTTGGCATCGCCTTCACGCAATTGTGCAGGCCTGGTGCTCCCGTCGTTTTCGGCACCTTTGCCGCCTCCATGTCCATGCAGTCGGGGGCACCGACATTCGGCACGCCGGAACCGGCGCTTGTCACCTTCGGCGCCGCCCAACTGGCGCGCCGCATGGGCGTGCCCTTCCGCTCCGGCGGCGGCTTGTGCGGCTCCAAGATCCCGGACGCGCAGGCGGCCTACGAAAGCTCCAACACGCTGTGGTCGACGATCCTCTCCGGCGTCAACTTCAGCCTCCACGCTGCCGGCTGGCTGGAAGGCGGATTGGCATCAGGCTACGAGAAACTCATCATGGATGCCGATCAGCTCACCATGTTCCAGAAGCTCGCCGAAGGCGCGGACTTCTCGGAAAATGGCCAGGCCATGGATGCCATCCGCGAAGTTGGCCCCGGCGCCCATTACCTGGGCTGCGCCCACACGCGCGCCAACTTCGAAACGGCCTTCTGGCGCTCCGGCCT
>CAZRZB010000093.1:0-10701 GCA_964604435.1 uncultured Aestuariivirga sp.
GTGGACCTAATGGCTGGGGGCAACGATGGTCGATGGAGCCGGGCTTAAAACCCTTTTCAAGTGGAAGTTTTCCCGAGGTTTGAATCCCTCCCCTTTCGCACGTTTCTTGGGGGTGCATCGTGTCCGATCTGAGGTATTCATGCGGCCTGTCGCTGGAGAAAGCCTGAAATATGCAGCCGCCAACCCGCACACTGTACTTCGAGGACCTCTGCATCGGCATGGCCGAAAGTTATGATAAGGAGGTAAAATCTTCTGATGTGGTGGGTTTCGCCGAAATTACCGGCGACCGCAATCCCATTCACCTTTCGGAGCATTTTGCGGCGAAGACCCCCTTCGGCGGACGCATTGCCCACGGCCTCTATACGGCAAGCCTGATTTCAGCGGTGATTGGAACGAGGCTTCCCGGGCCGGGGGCAATCTACCTGTCGCAGACCCTGAATTTCAGAGCCCCGGTGAAGATCGGCGACGTCGTCAATGCCAGTGTGGAAGTGGTTGAGCTGGTGGAAAAAAGTCGCCGGGTAAGACTGGCCTGCCGCTGCCGGGTGGGCAAGACCTTGGTGCTGGAAGGGGAAGCGTTGGTGAAGGTGCCTGCCCGGCCGCCAACGGCCGTATAGCTGTCGGGACCGCCTGGCGCTCCGCGCCGGCAAAATCTCCTCTCTAGACCCCTTGAGCCCCTGCCACACCTGCGGCTATCGTGCGGACAAAACTAGGGGAAAACCCGTCAGTGGAGTTGCCTCCGCCGGCATCACTCAATTTCGGAGGTTCAGGTGCATATTTTGGTTATCGGTGGCGGCGGGATGCTTGGCGCAAAGCTTATTGCCCAGTTGGGTGCGGACCGCGCCCTTGACGGGAAGGACATTACCCGCTTGACCCGCTATGATGCGGTGATCCCCTCTCCTCCACCGGAGGCCAGCTTTCCGGTTGAAACATTCGTCGGCGACCTCTCGGCGGCCGGCGAAGCGGAAAAACTCATCGCCGCCAGGCCCGATGTGATCTTCCACCTTGCGGCAATTGTCTCCGGCGAGGCGGAAAAAGACTTCGAGAAGGGCTACCGCATCAACCTCGATGCCACCCGAATACTCTTCGAGGTTATCCGCAGGACCGGCGGCGGCTACCGGCCGAAGCTCATCTTCACCTCGTCCATCGCCGTCTTCGGCGCCCCCTTCCCGGAGGCTATTGGCGACGAGTTCTTCACCACGCCGCTCACCAGCTACGGCACCCAGAAAGCCATCGACGAACTTCTGCTCAACGACTATTCCCGGCGCGGCTTCTTTGATGGCGTGGCGCTGCGCATGCCGACCGTCTGTGTCCGCCCCGGCAAACCCAATCTTGCCGCCTCCGGTTTCTTCTCCAACATCATCCGTGAGCCGCTCGCCGGCAAAGAGGCGGTACTGCCGGTGAGCGATACCGTCCGCCATTGGCATGCTTCGCCGCGCGCCGCCGTCCAGTTCTTGGTCCAGGCCGCCGAATTGGATACCGCAAGGCTGGGAAACCGCAGAACTCTCACCCTTCCGGGCCTCTCCTGCACTGTTGCCGAGCAGATCGAAGCTCTGCGCAAGGTCGCCGGTAACGACGCCGTGAAACTCATCCGCCGCGAGCCCGACGAAACCATCGCCCGGATCGTTTCCGGCTGGCCCCGCAACTTCGATCCCCAACGGGCTCTTTCCCTAGGATTCAAGGCCGAGAGCAATTTCGAGGACATCATCCGGGTGCACATGGAAGATGAGTTGGCGCCATGCAAATAGCGCAACCTTGCTAGCACCCCAGCCGCAGTGGGATAACCTGCCGTAGCCCTCTAAAGAGAGAGAATGTCCCCTCTGGATTCTCACGAAAACCGCAAGCTCGGCATCCTCTGGATGCTGGCAACTTTGCTTTGCTTCGTCACCCTTGATGCCATCATGAAGCATCTGCTGGAACGCTATCCGCTGGTACAGGTCACTTGGGCGCGGTTCTTCTTCGCAACCATCATAGCAATCGCTGTTTGCGGCCCAAATCTTGGAAAACTTGCAAAAAGCCATGTGCCGGGAAAACAGGCGCTGCGCTCCGTGCTTCTGATGTCGACAACGGCCATGTTCAATGCCGGTATCCGCTCGACGTCGCTGGCAACCGCAACCACCATCATGTTCCTCAGTCCCATCCTGATCACGCTTCTGTCCATTCCGCTGCTCGGCGAGAAAGTGGGAATCCGCCGTTGGTCCGGCATCCTCGTGGGGTTCCTCGGCGCCATTATTGTGGTCCAGCCCTGGGAAAGCGGCTTTGGCGGCACCGGTGTAGGCGTCCTGTTCCTGCTGGCCGCAGCCTTGCTCAACGCCAACTACCAGATCATGACGCGCGTGGTGCGGCATGACGATCCGCTCACCACCCTGCTCTTCACGGCAACCGCCGGAGCCTTGGTTACAAGCCTCATCGTTCCGTGGTTCTGGGCCTGGCCGACCGCCTTTGACTGGTTGCTTCTGGTGGGCAGCGGATTGGCTGGGGCCCTCGGCCATCTCTGCCTGATCCGGGCCCTTCGCCTGGCACCCGCTTCCGTGGTGGCGCCTTTCAGTTATTCATCGCTGGTCTGGGCCACTCTCTTCGGCTTCATCATTTGGGGCGATTGGCCGAACCTATGGACCTGGATAGGTGCCGCGCTGATCATCGCGTCAGGCCTCTACATCTTCCATCGTGAGCGCCGCCACCGGGCGGTCGCGGTCGAATCCTGA
Organism: uncultured Aestuariivirga sp.; assembly: GCA_964604435.1. GTDB lineage: Bacteria > Pseudomonadota > Alphaproteobacteria > Rhizobiales > Aestuariivirgaceae > Aestuariivirga. The sequence goes on from CAZRZB010000093.1 coordinate 2,703, forward strand.
CGATGGTCGCAAACCGCAATCTTCTGGGCATCCTTTACCTTACCCTCGGCGTGATGCTGTTTTCCACCCAGGACGCCATTATCAAGGCGATCAGCCATGACCATGCCGTAACCCTCGCCATGGCTATCCGCTGTGTCGTTTCCCTCCCGCTCCTCCTGGCAATGGTCCATTTCGATTGCGGTTTGGCAAAACTCCGTTCACCGCTCTACCTGGCATTGATCCTGCGTGGCTGCATTCTGCTGGTGGCTTACACCACCTATTACATGGGCTTGCCTGCCCTCCCTCTGGCCGAGGCCATAGCCCTTTTCTTTGCCGCGCCCATCATTGTGACCATCCTTTCGGTGCCCATGCTGGGCGAAAGGGTTTCAGTCCTGTCATGGGCTGCCATTGCCCTGGGTTTCCTCGGTGTTCTGGTCATCCTGCAGCCCGGCACGGCCCTGTTCAATCCGGCCGCTCTCTTCAGTTTGGTCAGCGCCGCCACCTATGCCCTGGCCATGATCATTGCCCGCAAACTTGGTGTGTCGGAATCGGCCACGGTGATGGCCTTCTATCAGAATGCCGTCTATCTCCTGGGGGCGCTCTTGATCGCGGCATTCTTCGCAGCCGCCGGAATTGATCATCTCGGTCATCCCAGCCTTGATTTTCTGGTGCGCCCATGGGCTTGGCCGAACAATTACGATCTGTTTCTCATGGCCATCTGCGGTGCCATTGCCGCCATTGCCATGTCACTCCTCACCAATGCCTATCGCATGGCCGATGCCAATCTTGTGACCGTATTCGAGTATACGGGCATGATCTGGGCCCCGCTCTGGGGGGTCCTGTTCTTCGGAGAAATCCCCCGCTGGAGCACGCTCACCGGTCTTGCCCTGATCCTGATTGCCGGATTGATCTCAGTCAGGCTGGCCGCCGCGCAAACCGTGAAGCCGGACAAACTCCCATCGATTGCCAGATAGTATCCCATCAGCAACCCCGTGGCACCCAAGACCCCGAATGCAGGCGCCAGCTGCTTCTGCCGCGGTCCTATCGTGCGACCGCCACGACGGGAGGTTGCGGAATGACAATGCCTTTTTCGTGGAATGCCTTGAGAATTGCAAAGCGCAGGTCGCTCGCCACGAAAATCCCGTAGAAAATGTCGCCCACCGTTCCCTTGATCTCAAAATCCAGCGAATAGGCGCCGAATTTCTGCAGGGTCACAACTGGCTCGGGATAAGTCAGCACATTGGGATGTGCCTTGGTCAACTGCAGCAGCAGCTCGCGCACCATCTCTGCATCGCTGTCATAGGCAACGCTGACATTCACCGTAAACCGTCCCATGGTGTCGCTGTGGGTCCAATTCTTCACTGGCTCCGTAATCAGGTTTGAATTCGGCACGATAATCGAGCACCCGTCGAACGTTTCGATCTCTGTAGCGCGCACATTGATCTTCTTGACCAGCCCCTCGCCCGCCGGAATGGAAACCCAGTCGCCCACCCGTATGGGCCGCTCGGCCAGAAGGATAAGGCCCGAGACAAAATTGTTGACGATGGATTGAAGGCCGAAACCGATACCGACGCCGAGGGCGCCGGCAATGATGGCCAGGTTGGAAAACTCCAGGCCCGCCGTCGTCAGGGCGAAAGCCGCTGCAATGATATATCCTGCATAGGTGACGCTCTTGCGGATAGAATCCTGCACCCCCTTGTCAACGCGGGTTTCCATAAGGATGCGCCGGTTGAGCCAGCCCACGACAAGTTTGGTGACCGCAATGCCGCCGAAGAGCACGAAAGCCACAAGCAGGATGGACCACGGTGAAAGCGTGACACTGCCGATATCAAAGCCAAAGAACGCCTTGTTCGCCAGCGCCCGGAAATCGATCCATGTGACTGTCCACAGCAGGAATAGGACCGGCAATCCAAGAAGTGCCAGCAGGACGTCCACGGCAACCCGGAAGAGCAGCCCAGCCCTTTCAATCGCCCGTTCGCCCAGGCCTGAAACCCGCCGGATGAATTTTCCCAATTGGCTGCCGGGGTCAAAACTGATGTGGACCGCTTCATCAGCCGTGTGATGCAGGAGGAAAAGGAATGTGACGACCAGCGTCGTGTCGAACAGCTTGAAGACGATGAAGTTTGCCAGGGCGATGTAGCCGAAGAGAAGTGCTGCCGTTGCAAGAACGATGAGCAGCCAGGTCGGAACCAGGAAAGCTGCGCTCCAACGGAAATACACGATACGGTTTGGCGCCTTTTCCGCCAGACCGGCCTGCTTGCGAAAGTTCAGCAGCAGCAATGCCAGCAGGATTAGCATGAGGCAGGAAGCGAGCGCCGATTGGCCGATGGAGTAGTTCACCGGCAGATAAAGGCCGTCCGCCAGGTTGCGGAAGGCATCAGTAGCGCCTGACATGGCCCCGCAGACCGTTGCAAGTAGCGCGAAGCGAGAAGCCGCTGCGTCATCGAGGTCAATCAGCCGCCAATCGGGTTGTTGCGGCGACGCAAGTGTGTAGACGAGAACACCGGTAACGAGGACAGAGGTGGTGAACGCCGCAAGACTGTCAAGCACCAAGTTGAAACGGGGGGTCACGAACCCGGCGTTTTGCAGGTATCCCTGCACCACGAAGAAAAGGATGCTGACCAGTATGAAACTGCCGAGGGTGGCGCGAACCGCACGCCATAGCCTCTCCAAGTTGTCAGGAAAGTCGCTCTCGAGGCTTCTTGCCTTGTAGCGCTCCCGCAATATCCGGCCAACCATCCACCACACCGCCAGAATGAGGAAAACGATCAGCGGCAATAACAGCAGCGATGTCGCATTGGCCGTATGTTGAATATCATTCCACCAGTTACCGATGAGCGCCCCAAGGCGTTGCAGGAACACCGTGAGGCCGGTGACGGCATCGCTCCACAGATAGGGGTTGAGAATGGATTTGCTCGATTCGAAGATTCTCTGGAAGAACTGGTTGCGTTGAATGGCTGAGGCGCGCCCCGACTGCTGTTCAGCCTCCACCGCCACCAGTTCGAGCTGCGTCATGGCGCCCTGCAAGCGGTTGAGGACATCGTTCAGAAGCTTTCGCTGTGCCCCGATCTCAACCGATTCGGTCTGCCCTTCCGCGGGGGGTGGCCCAAGCTTGGCAACCTGTTCGGAAATTTCCTTGATGGGAGCGTCCAAATTTCCCGATTGGCCCAGGGCCTTGATGCGAATGTCTTCAAGGGTCTTGCGGTGGTCAATCAGCCGTTGGTCGGTAATGGTGGCCAGTGCCAGTTCACTGTCAATGGCTTGCAGCTCCGCCCGGAATGACAGTGCCGCCCGCTCTGCCTGCCCGATGACGGCCTCGTCAAAGGCGGCAGCCGCACCAATGAACAACCACAAACATGCGATGAGCGCGAACCAGAATTTGACCATCTGGAGCGCCTTGCTCATCGCTAGACCAGCCGGCTCTTGTGGACCGCCGCCCCAATGAACGATGCGAACAGGGGATGGGGTTCAAAGGGTTTGGATTTCAGTTCCGGGTGATATTGCACCCCAATGAACCAGGGATGGCCGGGATACTCGATGGTCTCCGGCAGGAGCCCGTCAGGCGACATGCCGGCAAACCGCATGCCCGCCTTTTCCAGCTGCCCGCGGTAGCGCGTGTTCACCTCGTAACGGTGGCGGTGGCGCTCTGAAATCCGCGTTGCCCCGTAAATCTCGGCAATCTTGCTGCCCTTGGCCAGGGTCGCGTCATAGGCGCCGAGCCGCATGGTGCCGCCGAGGTCGCCGCCCGCCTTGCGAAGCTCCAGTTCATTGCCCTTCATCCACTCAGTCATCTCGCCAACCACCGGCTGTTTTGTGGGGCCGAATTCGGTCGAACTCGCATCCGCGATGCCGCAAAGATTGCGCGCCGCCTCGATGCAGGCCATCTGCATGCCGAAGCAAATACCAAAATAGGGCACGCCCCGGGTTCGCGCAAATGTCGCCGCCTTGATCTTGCCTTCCGAACCGCGTTCGCCAAAGCCTCCAGGCACCAGAATGCCATCGACGCCTTCGAGAAAGGGGGCGGGATCCTCCTTCTCGAAAACCTCGGATTCGATCCATTCAAGGTGAACCTTGACATTGTTGGCAATGCCGCCGTGAACCAGGGCTTCATTCAATGACTTATAGGCATCGAGCAGGCCCGTATACTTGCCGACCACGGCGATTTTCACTTCGCCCTCGGGATGAGTGACCCGTTGCATGATTGCATGCCATTTCGAAAGGTCGGGCTCTCTTGCACTTTGAATGCCAAAGGCGTCCAGAACTTCCTTGTCCAGCCCTTCCGCGTGATAGGCTCGCGGTACGTCGTAGATGCTTTTGACGTCCAACGCCTGGATGACGGCAGATGGTCTAACATTGCAAAACAGGCCAATCTTGCGCCGTTCGTTCTCTGGAATTTCCCGGTCCGCCCGGCACAGCAGGATATCCGGCTGGATGCCGATCGAGCGCAGTTCCTTGACCGAGTGCTGGGTCGGCTTGGTCTTCAGCTCGCCGGCCGTTGGAATGTAGGGCAGCAGGGTCAAATGGATATAGATGCAGGAGCCGCGGGGGCTTTCCTGGCCGAACTGGCGGATGGCTTCGAAAAATGGCAGACCTTCGATATCGCCAACCGTTCCCCCGATTTCCACAAGGACAAAATCGAAGTCCTCGTTGCCCGCGCCGATGAAATCCTTGATCGCATCCGTCACATGGGGGATGACCTGCACCGTGCCGCCGAGAAAATCCCCGCGCCGCTCCTTGGCGATGATGTCCTGGTAGATGCGCCCGGTGGTAATGTTGTCCTGCTTGTTGGCCGGCCGGCCGGTGAAGCGTTCATAGTGGCCAAGATCGAGATCGGTTTCCGCCCCGTCATCGGTCACAAACACCTCGCCATGCTGGTAGGGGCTCATCGTACCCGGATCGACATTGAGATAAGGATCCAGTTTCCGCAGACGCACGCTATAGCCGCGCGCCTGGAGAAGTGCCCCAAGCGCCGCTGAAGCCAGGCCTTTGCCAAGGGAGGAAACCACGCCGCCGGTAATGAAAATGTATCGCGCCATGGGAGTTCAGCCTACTCGCTTGCCAATATGATTCGTAGTCCGAAAAACGCAGTTTTCAGATTATTGTTAAGAACCGTGAAACAATTATTGTGAAACAGGAACCTGGGGTGTCGCAGGGGCCGCGGGCAATTGTGGCAACACGCTGCCGCCCGTCCCGCCGGTTGCGGGCTCCTGGCCTTCCGGCGCCGCAGCCCCGTCAAACAGCGAACCGCCCGAGCCCACGCCCTGCACGGCGATCAGCGTCAAACCAATGGAGGTCAGAAAGAAACACAGGGCCAGAATGGCCGTGGTCCGCGTCAAGGCATTGCCGACGCCCCGCGCCGAAAACAGGTTTCCGCCGCCACCGCCGCTGCCGATGCCCAGCGCCCCGCCTTCCGAGCGTTGCAGCAGCACCGCCCCGATCAGTGCCAGGGCGACAATAAGATGGATGACCAGAAGAACCGTTTGCATGGGCTATGAACCTGTTTCAATTTCCGGGCGGTTTAGCGTCTATATGGGCCCAAAGCAACCCGCTTCAAGGCCACGGCGGTACGGGCAATCCCGGACGTCAACGGCCGTAAAGATAGCTCGGCAGCCACATCCCTATCGCAGGGAACAAATAGAGCATGACCATGGCGAAAACAACAATAACGATAAATGGCATCACGCCGGCGAATATGTCGTTGATCGAGACGTGCTTGGGTGCGACTCCCTTCAGGTAGAAGGGCGCCATGGCCACGGGAGGCGACAGGAACGAAGTCTGGATGTTGAGGGCGATCAGGATGCCGAAAAACAGCGGATCAATGCCGAAGTGATCGAGCAATGGCAGGAAAATCGGCACAAAGATCACGATGATTTCCGTCCATTCCAGCGGCCAGCCAAGGATGAAAATGATGATTTGCGTGACCAGCAGGAACATGAGGGGTGAAAGATCGAGGCCAACCACAAAATCCTTGATGACGGCGTCGCCGCCAAGGATGGCAAAGACTGCCGAAAAAGTGAACGAGCCGACAAACAGCCAGCACACCATGGCCGAGGTTCGCGCCGTCAGAAAGACCGACTCCTTGAGCTTCTCGAATGTCAGCGAACGGTAGGCCGCAGCAAGGACCAGGGCGCCAAGCGCCCCGATGGCAGCAGCTTCCGAGGGCGTCGCAAGCCCGAACATGATGGCTCCGAGCACTGAAAAAATAAGCACTGCGAGAGGCACAAAGGAGGTCAGCAATTCACGGAGGATGGTGACAAATGGCACATCACGTTCAACCGCAGGAAGCGGTGGCGCCAGCGCCGGATTGATCATCACGCGAATGACCACATAGACCATGTACATGCCGGCAAGCATCAAGCCGGGAAATAGCGCCCCCGCATAGAGCTGGACCGGCGAAACGCCTGCCGTGGCGCCATAGAGAATGAGCATGATGCTGGGCGGGATAAGAATGCCGAGACAGCCTCCCGCGCAAACAACCCCCGCTGAAAGCCGCACGTCATAGCCCTGTTTGAGCATCGCCGGAAAGGCGAGAAGGCCCATCAGGGTCACTACCGCGCCAACAATGCCGGTAGCGGTGGCAAACAGGGCGCAGGTCAATAACGTGGCCAAAGCCAGCGATCCGGGCAGCATGCCCGCCGCAAGCTGGATGGAGCGGAACAACCGGTCCAGGATATTGGCGCGTTCGACAATATAGCCCATGAAGACAAATAGTGGCACCGAAATCAGGACATCATTCGTCATCACCGACCAGGTGCGTTGCACCAGCAGCGACATGACCGGCTCCCAGTTGCCGTCAAATGCCAGATAGGCAAATCCCACACCCATCGCCATGAGCGTAAAGGCGATCGGAAAGCCGAGCATGATCAGCCCGACAAAAAGTATGAGCATGAGAACGCCAAGTTGCGGGTCGGTCATGGCTTGACCTCGGCATGCTGTTCGAGGATGACTTTCTCCAGCTCTTCAACATCGTGCAGCCGTTGCGGCCATGAGCCCGTGCGCAGGCAGACGAGGCAGCGGACCACTTCGACGACACCCTGCAGCAGCAGGAATATTCCGGTTACCGGAATGAGTGTCTTGTAATGGTAGATGGGGGGGCCGTCGGGACTGTAGGCCGAATGTTCGTGATTGACCCAGGATTGCGCCGCAAAACCATATCCCGAATAAATGAAGGCGATAATGCCGGGGAAGAAGAACAGGAAATAGAGAGCCAGGTCCATTCCCGCTTGGGTCTTCGGGCTCCATGAGCGGTACAGGAAGTCGCCGCGGACGTGGGCATTGCGCGAAAGCGCATAGGCGCCCGCCATGATGAACAGGGCGCCGTAAAGGAAGTAGCTTGCGTCGAAAGCCCAGGCAGTGGGCGCGCCCAGGACATAGCGCGAAAACACCTCAAAGCTGACCGCCAACGTCAGCAACAGGATGCTCCAGGCAAAGAAATGGCCGATGAAGGCGCTCACCTGATCGACCGGGATGAGCAGGCGTTGCAACCGGGCGCTCCAGGCTTCGCCTGCTGTGCGCGGCCTGAGATGCAGCGCGAAACTGCCGATCACCGCTAGGACGCCTGCCCAAAACATCAGGGGTGAATAGGCTTGTGAGCCCTTCTCCGCATGCGCGGCGGGCAATAAATCGCAGACACCGCCGGAAAACATCAGGCAATGGAAACTGTTGGCGGGCCGCAGGCCCTTGGGGGCGACCATCCGGCCCACCTCGCCATAGGCATAGAGCGACCAGAAGATCGCCAGAATGACAAGCGTCAAGCCGCCAGCAAAGAGAATGAAGGGCAACCGCTCACGCTTCATGGCGCGTATTCTCGTTGCTAACTCCCAAGGGCATCCCTCATCTCCCGCTCGGCCCCACCTCCCCCCTCACGGGGGAAGGTGAATATTGCCCGGCTAAGCCTTGAAGAAGTGATCGAAGGCCATGTTCTGATCGACTTCCAGCTCGAATTGCGTGCCGACAACACGCTTTACCCAGGCCTTCTGGCTTTCGACCACCTTGGCGAAGAAGGGCTCCGCCGACTGCG
>CAZRZB010000094.1:0-10528 GCA_964604435.1 uncultured Aestuariivirga sp.
GTGAAGGGCATTGCCGATGGCGACGTGGCCACCGGCATCAAGGGGCTCGACCCGGTGACCGGCGGCCAACTCACCCGCGACGAAATCCAGAAGGGCGAAGCTGATCCAAACTACGCCCTGAAAATCCTGGTTTCGAAGGTTAACATTCCGGTGCAGAAATCCACCGGCGGACCGCGCTACACGCCGGTATCGCGCCGGGGCGAGCGGCCCGATGCCATCATGTGGCTGGTCCGTAACCATCCGGAATTGCCTGATTCCGCCATCATGAAACTGGTGGGCACCACGAAAACGACCATTGCGGCGATCCGCGACCGTACCCATTGGAATGCCAGCAACATCAAGCCGGTTGATCCGGTCTCGCTGGGACTGTGTTCGCAGCTGGAATTGGACTTCGCGGTGCAGAAGGCGGCGCGCAAGGCGGGCAAGGGCCAGGTTGCCGATGCCGCACCGGCGCGCACCCTGATCCCCGCGGCTGAGGTTCTGGGAACGGCGGCAAATGTTGCGGCGGTCGCTGCCGCTGCTGCCGAGACCGAAAAAGCCGTCACCGCTGAATCGGTGAGGAATGATGACAAGCAGTACAATGCCGACTCGGTCTTCGCCAAACTGAAGGGCCTGAAGCTGCTTGAGCCTACTGAAGAAGCCAGCAAAGAATAACTATGCGCATTCTCATTGTTGGCACGGCAGGTAATGTCGGCAGGGCTGCGGTAGCGGAACTCAAGCCACGGCATGAAGTGATCACCGCTGGGCGGTCTTCTGGCGATGTTCGCGTTGATCTCCTGGATGCTTCTTCGATCAGCGCCATGTATGAAAAGCTCGGAAAGCTCGATGCAGTGGTGGCCTGCGCCGGGCATGCCTATTACGGACAGCTTGCGACCATGACCGAAGCGCAATTCATGGTGGGCCTGAAAGACAAGCTGATGGGGCAGGTTAACCTTGTCCTGCTCGGCACACCATACGTCAATGACCGTGGCTCGTTCACGCTCACCAGCGGGGTGCCGGACCGGGATCCGGTCTTGAAGGCCGTTAACGCCGCCACGGTGAATGCGGCGCTGAAAGGTTTTGTGACGGGAGCGGCCATCGAACTGGAACGTGGCATCCGCATCAATGTGGTGAGCCCCGGGCTTCTGGAAGAGTCAGCAAAGAAATACGAAGGGCTGTTCCCGGGCCATGAAACCGTTTCATCGAAGCGGGTGGGGCTTGCCTACGCCAAGAGCGTCGAAGGTGCCATTACCGGGCAAGTCATTATTATCGCGTAATCACCCCTCTCATCATGACCGCGCTCGACGCGGTCATGATGAATATTGGAAGATTGTTTTCGGCTCATTCCCTTACCGGCACAGTATAGTTAAGTGGCATGCGGCCGCCATCGGCATAGATGGTTTGCCCGGTGACATAGCTTGCGTCAGCGGAGGCCAGAAACACCGCGATGGAGGCTATCTCCGAAGGCTGGCCGACACGGCCCATGGGGGTGCGCGACAGCACGCGGGTCATGGCGGCTCTGTCAGTGACAACGCCGGTCAGCATGTCGGTCATGATGGATCCAGGGCCGATGGCATTCACCCGGATGCCGTGGGCGGCCAGGGAAATCGACGTGGCGCGGGTCAGTTGCGAGACGCCGCCTTTCGCCACGCAATAGCTCACGATTTCCGGAATGGCGAGCGTGTCGTTTACCGAAGACATGTTGATAACCGCGCCCGCCTGCCGTCCCGCCCCGGCTTGCCTGACCATTTCGCGGGCGCAGGCCTGCAGCATCAGAAACGAACCTTTGAGATTGATGTCGACGACCCTGTCGAAGTCGGCTTCGCTGATATCGAGAAAATCGCAGCTCGAATTCACGCCGGCGTTGTTCAACAGGATGTCGATCGCGCCAAATTTTCTCACCACGGCGCCGACGGCGGCATTGACCTCAGCCGATCGCGATACATCGCAGTGCAGGTAGGTTGCGCCAAGCCGTTTGGCTTCGGCCGTGCCAATTTCATCGAGGACATCGGCGATGACCACCTGGGCCCCTTCGGCGGCAAAGCGTTCGGCGCAGGCCAGGCCAATGCCCCGGGCGGCGCCAGTGATGATGGCGATGCGGTCCTTGAGTTTCAAAATGTTCTCCTAATGGGTATGGAAATTGCCGCTGTCTGATTCCAGCAGCAGCGATGCGATTGTCAGATGGCGCGGGCGGCTCAAGGCGAAGAGCACGGATTCAACAATATCCCGGTTGGTGGGCCAGGAGGTCTCAGGCGGCGTGGCGTTCCAAACAGCTTCATCAAGGGGCGAAATATCCCTGATAAAAGGCGGATAAATACCGCTTACACGCACATGCCTTCCGCGCAATTCCTGGCGCAGTGCGTCGGTCAGGCCGGCCTGGCCGTGCTTGGAAGCGATGTAGGCAACGGACGCGCCCTGTAAGGGCACGTTGGACATGCCGCTGATCGAAACGATGTTCACAATATCGCCGGCGCCGGATTTTTCGAGAAGCGGCAGAAGCCCGCGGGTGAGCAGCAAGGTGCCGGTCACGTTGCCGGTAATGGTGCTGGCGATGGCGTAGGCATCATGGCTGTCCATGGGACCGGGAAGCCATTGGGCCGCGTTGTTGATGAGAATATCGAGAGGGGTGCCCATGTCGCGCAGCTTCTTGGCGGTGAGGGTTACCTGGCTGATGTCGGCCAGATCGATGTGCAGGGTCTCCGGGCGTTTGCCGGTGCGCAGTTTGATGGACTCGGCCAAGGAGGCGAGATTTTCCAGGTTGCGGCCGGTCATGATGACTTCAGCGCCAGCATCGGCCAGGCAAACGGCAAAGGCAGCGCCCAAGCCACGCCCGGCGCCGGTGATGAAAATGCGTTTTCCCTTGAAGTCCATGGGCTGAACCTAACTCAAATCCGCGCGGTTAGTAAGTGTCCGCGGATTTAACACGGCCGCCAAATGCGGCGATGACAAGGGCGGCGAGTACGACCAGCCAGAAAGACTGGCCGAGGCTGGTGAGTTCGGCGGCAAAGCCAATCAGGGGAGGACCGGCGAGAAAACCCGCATAGCCAAGCGTGGATACGGCGGCGATGCCGCGCCCGGGCGCTTCGGGCTCCAGCCTGCCGCCGCCGGCAAACAAGACAGGCGCAATGTTGCCAATGCCAATACCGGCAAGGGTGAAAGCCAAAACCGCCAGGGGAAACGAGGAGATGCTGACAGCAAGCGCGAGGCTCAGGGCGGTGAGAAGGGCGCTGGCAACGACCAGGTGAACCGCCCCGAACTTCAGCCGCAACCAATCGCCGGTGAATCTTGAGGCCGCCATGCCGCCCGAAAAGAAGGCGTAGGCAAGGGCTGCCGTACCGGCATCGACGTGGAACTCCGTCCGGAAGTAGATGGCGCTCCAGTCCAGCACGGAACCTTCCGCCATGAGGGCCAGAAAGCAGAGGAGGCCCAAGCCTACGGTGGCTCTTGTCGGCCAGCCAAAATGGCTATCCGACAAGCCCTTGTCGGTGGCGCGCGGCAAGAGAAACCGGGCCGCGACAAAGAGAAGAGCAAGGCAGGTTGCCGCAGCGAGAGCGATGTGGGCGAGTTCCCCCATATGCTTCATGGTCCAGGCGCCGAGAAAAGCCCCCACCATGCCGCCGAGGCTGAAGCCACCATGGAGCATGGACATGATCGGGCGCCTCAGGGCTTTTTCGACGGCGATGCCATGGGCATTCATGGCGACATCCAGGCTGCCGATGAAGGCTCCAAGGAGATAACCCATGATGGCGAAGGGCAGCAATGCCGGTGAAATCACCGGTCCGATGAAGGCAAGGCAGAACAGAATGCCGGTGACAAGAACGACACGGGAGCTGCCATAGCGGTTGATCATGGCGCCGGTCAGCGGCATGGCCGTCACGGCGCCTGCGGCGATGGCGAGGAGCGCCAGGCCAAACACGGCAGGACCCACGGCAAGGCGCTCCATGGCCAGCGGGATATGCGGAACCCATGAGCCTACCATGATACCGTGGAGCAAAAAGAGGGTGAAGGTGGCCCAGCTGGCCTGGACCGGCGTGTTGGATTTCATCGAATGCCCTGAGATTTCTGGAGCTTGAATAACCTGGGGCGGAATAAATGCCAAGCCTCTCCGGAACGGGCGGGCAAGCCCGGCTCAAAGCATTTTACCTGGTATTTACCATGGTTTGCTCAGGCACTTAACTAAAACTAAGGGCGTGCTGGCCATATTGGCCGGCAGGGCACTGTTGGATTGCAAGCAATGGACATATTTGGCGCGGCAACGAATTTGAGTACTGTGACCTCGCCTGCCACCAGGTTCCGGGAACTCTTGCGGCAGAGTTTTTCGGCCCATGGGATATTCCTGGCAATTGTCGGGATCTATTGCGCGGGTTTTGTCCTTTTGTTGCGTTTGCGTCCGGATTTTGTGCCGGCCAGTTTTCTGGTAGCCACCATCGGGTTCGCCGCGCTTTCGGCCGGCTTCATTACCCTTTGCATCTTCATCACACAATTTTACCACATCGCAAGGCATGTGAAGCCGGAGCGTCCCTTACCCGCACTGCTGAAACACATGAAGCAATTCATGACCGACCATCGGCGTCTGGCAAACGGCCTTCCCATGGTCCTCATCATGATGGTTTTCATGTATGTGTTTTCGAATGTTAAGGCCGCTATTCCAGTGCTGAATCCACTGTCTTGGGATGGGTATCTGTCGCAGCTGGATGGCGCCCTGCATTTTGGAACCCAGCCATGGGAGTGGCTGCAGCCGCTTCTGGGCTACGCGCCCGTCACCTATTTGCTGAATATCAATTACAATCTCTGGTTCCTCGCAACCTGGATGATGTGGGTCCATTTTGCTTTCGCCGACAAGCCGAGTGAACTTCGCACCCATTTTTTTCTAAGCTTTTTCACGATCTGGGTGCTTGTCGGCAGCTTGCTGGCCATCTGGTTTTCGTCGGCTGGCCCCTGTTTCTACGGCAGGCTGGGGCTTTCGCCCGATCCCTATGCCGGACTTATGGCGTATCTGGCACGGGCGAACGAGACGCTGTCAGTTTCAGCACTTCCTTTGCAGGATGAGTTGTGGCGGGGCTACATCGACGACTCGGTTATTGTGAGAGGCATCTCGGCCATGCCCTCCATGCACAATGGTTCGGCCCTGCTATTTGCCCTTGCGGGCTATCAGGTCAGCCGCTTTGCGGGCCACTTGCTTAGTGCCCACGCCGTCCTGATCTTTATCGGATCCATCCATCTGGGCTGGCACTATGCGGTGGACAGCTATCTGGCCTGGGCGCTCACCCTGGTGATCTGGTTCGCCATGATGCCGGTTTCGCGCTGGTGGCACGGCAAGGCGGCGCAGGGGGAGTTTGATCGCCTGCTGGCCGGCGAAACTTGAGCCTTGCCGCTGTCCGCCGGGCAAAGTTTAGCTTCACTTTGGCAGTGAATCTTTACAGTATGAGGTAGTTCGCAGCCAAGGGATTGCCTCATGTCCATCTACGATCTCGATCTCGACAAGAATGCCGCCAATTACCAGCCACTGACACCGCTCACCTTCCTGGCGCGCTCGGCGGCGGTCTATCCGGATCATGTGGCGATCATTCACGGGCAGCAGCGCACGACCTACGCGATGTTCTATGCACGGGCCCGCAAGCTTGCTTCGGCCCTGGTGAAGGCGGGAATCCAGAAGGGTGATACGGTTTCGGTTATCCTCGCCAATACGCCGGCGATGCTGGAGTGCCACTATGGCGTGCCCATGACCGGGGCGGTTCTCAACACCCTCAACACCCGCCTCGATGCGGCGACAATCGGCTTTTCACTCGGCCATGCGCAAACGAAATTCCTCATTGTTGACAAGGAGTTCTCGGCACTTGCGAAGAATGCGATGCAACTGATGCAGGGGCCGAAGCCCATCGTGGTCGATTATGTCGATCCGGAATTCGCGGTGGAGGGCGAGAGGTTGAGTTCGGTCGAATATGAGCAGTTCATTTCAGGCGGCGATGCGGATTTCGAGTGGCTGTGGCCCGCCGACGAGTGGGAGGCGATTTCGCTGAACTACACCTCGGGCACGACGGGAAATCCCAAGGGCGTGGTCTATCACCATCGCGGCGCTTACCTCCTGGCGCAGGGCAATGTGCTGGTGACCTCCATGGCGAAGCATCCGGTCTATCTCTGGACGCTGCCGATGTTTCACTGCAACGGCTGGTGCTTTCCCTGGTCTATCTCGGTCGTGGGCGGCACCCATGTGACGCTGCGCTGGGTGCGCTCGCGCCTGATCTGGGAGGCGCTGGCCAACCATGGCGTGACGTCGCTCTGCGGCGCGCCGATCGTCATGTCCACCATTCTCAATGCCCCAGTCGCGGAGAAGCGGGGGCTGAAGCAGAAGGTGGAGTTCTTCACCGCCGCCGCACCGCCGCCGGAGGCCGTGCTTTCGGCCATGGCGGAGCAGGGGTTCAACGTCACCCATCTCTATGGCCTCACCGAAACCTATGGCCCCGCCGTGGTGAATGACTGGAAGCAGGAATGGGAAATGCTTGAAGGCCCCTCGCGGGCCACGAAGAAGGCCCGGCAAGGGGTGCGTTACCATGCGCTGGAAGACCTGACGGTGATGGACCCCGAAACCATGCGGCGGGTTCCCGCCGACGGTTCGACGATGGGCGAGGTGATGTTCCGCGGCAATGTGGTGATGAAGGGCTATCTCAAGAACCCCAAGGCCAGCGCCGAGGCCTTCAAGGGCGGCTGGTTCCACTCCGGCGATCTCGGCGTCATGCATGCGGATGGCTATATCGAACTCAAAGACCGCTCGAAGGACATCATCAAGTCGGGCGGCGAAAACATTTCGTCGATCGAGGTCGAGGACTGCCTCTACAAGCATCCCGCCATCCAGGCCGCGGCGGTGGTCGCCAAGCCCGACGAGAAATGGGGCGAAACCCCTTGCGCCTTCATCGAACTGAAGCCGGGGAAGACAGCAAGCGCCGAAGACATCCTTGCGTGGTGCGTGAAAGGGCTTGCCAAATTTAAAGTGCCCAGACACGTGGTCTTCACTGAATTGCCCAAGACCAGCACTGGCAAGATTCAGAAGTTCAAGCTCCGGGAAAAGGCGAAGGAAATTTGAGATGGCTGCACATAAAGAGTCTGCGGATATTGTGGCCCATTTTACCGAGATCGAGGGTGACGACAGCTGGACCTATCCGAATTCGGATGAACGTTTTGCATTTGGCGCAGCATTTTCCGAACACTTCAAGCTCATGCGGCTTGGCATTCACCATGAGCGTCTGCCACCTGGCCGCCGGCTTTCATGGCCCCATGCGGAGGCCGATGAAGAGGAGTTCGTTTATGTTCTGGAAGGAACACCAGATGTATGGATTGATGGACATCTCAGGCACCTGAAGCCAGGCGACGGTGTTGGCTTTCCTGCGGGCACCGGCGTTGCGCACACGTTTCTCAATAATTCCGCCAATGACGTGAGGCTGTTGGTCGTCGGCGAGGCATCGCGGTGGCGCAGCCGGATCGACTACCCGCTTCACCCAAAACGCAATGCGGAAATAGGAGAAAGGCATTGGAAGGACAGGCCGGAGCGCAAGCTCGGACCGCATAATGGCTTGCCGGACAACCCGAGATGATACTGGATGGCCGCCTCAATGGACGGCCATGGGGAAATACGACGAGCGAAAAAATGTGATCTCAGGCAGAAGGCCGAATTCGGCGTTGCCTTCTCGCCTCAATAAATTCTACCTTCAGCCTATTCAGGCGGCGTGGGGTTGGGATTCCAGTCGGGTTATTTCGTCCTTTATCTTGAGTTTCCGGCGCTTGATTTCGGCGATTTCCTGGTCGGTGGAGGCGGGATGGGCGATGGCGTCGGCCAGTTCTTTTTCTAAGTTTTTATGCTTGGAGATCAACTCACTCAAGTGGGCCTGAAGGGTCATTAAAGTCCTCCGCTAATGCTCAAGTTAACGACAGCATGATGACATAGACGTGGGGGCTTGTCGAACGGCTTTCAAGGGCATAGTTGAAGAGGTGTGAAATCAACAGGTTGAATGCAGATTGAACGCCATGGACACATTGCAGGAGGTCGCGCTCCGGTCAAAGTTGCAGGTTCTGCTGCAGCAGCACCGGGATCTGGATGCGGCCATTGCCTCGCTGGAAGAATCAGGAACCGGCGACCCGCTGCAGCTGCGGCGCCTGAAAAAAATGAAGCTTGATTTGAAAGATCGGATACAAGCGATCGAGAACATGCTGATTCCCAACATTATCGCGTGAAAGGCCCCGCATCTTGAAAGCACCTGTCGCCATTGTCATGGGCAGCCAGTCGGACTGGGCCACGATGAAGCATGCCGCCGAAATCCTGGACGTGCTGGGGGTGGCCCATGACTCGCGAATCGTCTCGGCCCACCGCACACCGAAGCGGCTTTACGACTTTGCTAGCGGGGCCAAGGCCGAGGGAATCAAGGTGATCATTGCCGGCGCCGGCGGGGCGGCCCACCTGCCGGGCATGGTGGCGGCCCTGACCACGCTTCCGGTGTTTGGTGTCCCGGTGGAATCAAAGGCGCTTTCGGGCCAGGATTCACTGCTCTCGATCGTCCAGATGCCCGCCGGAATTCCCGTTGGCACCCTGGCCATCGGCAAGGCGGGTGCAACGAATGCGGGCCTGCTTGCGGCCAGCGTCCTGGCGCTCAGCGACAAAGCCCTGGCCAAGCGGCTCGAGGCCTGGCGCGAAAAACAGACGGCAAGTGTCGCCAACATCCCCAAGGATGAAGCCTGATGCGTCTTTCGAAACCTTTGGCGCCGGGAGCAACGGTTGGCATCCTTGGTGGCGGGCAACTGGGGCGCATGCTGGCGTTGGCGGCGGCCCGGCTTGGCGTGAAGTGCCATGTCTTTGCGCCGGAGGAAGACAGCCCGGCCTTTCAGGTGTGCGCGGCCCATACCATTGCTAGCTACCATGATTTCGGGGCGCTGGAGGAATTTGCCAGACGCGTCGACGTGGTCACCTATGAGTTTGAGAACGTGCCGGGGGACACGGCGGCTTTTCTGGAGCAGGTAGCGGTGCTTGCGCCAGGCTCAGCCGCCCTCAAGACGGCCCAGGACCGGGTTGACGAAAAAACCTTCATCGCCGGATTGGGAATCCCGGTTGCGCCCTTTGCCGCTGTGCATGGCGAGGCGGAACTTGAGGCAGCGATTGCCCGGATTGGCAGGCCTTCGATCCTGAAAACGCGGCGCTTCGGCTATGACGGCAAGGGCCAGGCGAAGATCGGGGAAAGAACCTCGGCCGCCGCCGCTTGGGCGGAAATCGGCAAGGCGCCCGCCATCCTGGAAGGCTTCATTTCCTTTGACAAGGAAATCTCGGTCATCGCGGCGCGCGGCTGGGACGGGACCATCGCAGTCTATGACGTGCCCGAGAACCATCATGAGAACCATATTCTCAGGACATCGACCGTACCTGCTGATATTGCAGGAAAAACAGCCGATGAAGCGCGCGCCATGGCGGGCCGGATCATCGCCGCCCTGGACTATGTGGGGGTGATGGGGATCGAAATGTTCGTGGCCGGCACCGGGCTCATCGTTAACGAGATTGCGCCGCGGGTCCACAATTCCGGCCACTGGACCCAGGATGCCTGTGTCGTGTCACAGTTCGAGCAGCATATCCGGGCCATTTGCGGCTGGCCGCTGGGCAACCCGGAGCGGCATTCCAACGTGGTGATGCATAACATTCTCGGGGCCGAGAGCGCCAATTGGGCCGAATATGGTGCTTCCCCCAATACGGGCGTGCATTACTACGGAAAGGCCGAATCCCGGCGGGGGCGGAAAATGGGCCACATAAATGTCCTGACCCCTCGACAGGGGTGACGGGCTGTGGTACGCCACGCCAGCTTTTTTGGGACCCCCCTTCAGGGGCCCCTCAATTATTCGAAACTCTGGCTAATTTTGAGGTAGCACTTGCAAGTCGTAGTCCGTGACAACAATGTCGATCAAGCCCTGAAAGTTCTCAAGAAAAAGATGCAGCGCGAGGGCATTTTCCGTGAAATGAAGCTGCGCGGACATTTCGAAAAACCATCGGAGAAGAAGGCCCGCGAGAAGGCGGAAGCGGTGCGCCGCACGCGCAAGCTGGCCCGCAAGAAGCTGCAGCGCGAAGGCCTGCTGCCGATGCCCAAGAAGATCGAGAAGCCCAAGCGCTTCGGCGGCGGCGCCGGGGCCGGCGGGGCGTTCTAAGCAAGTTTAGATTTGTGAATTTTGTAGGCCGTGGATTTGAAAAAATCCGCGGCCTTTGCTTTTCACCCTATCGGACCACTTGCCTAGCGGCCCAATGATCGGCCAAGTAAGGTGATGGTCAATCTGCATGAAAGCTGGAAGGTTCCGCTGACGCCTGAGTTTGAGGCGCCCTATATGGCGGCGCTGAAAGACTTCCTGCTGGCGGAAAAGGCCAAGGGCAAACGCATCTTCCCCAAGGGTTCGGAATGGTTTCACGCCCTTGATGCCACCCCGCTGGAAAAGGTGCGGGTGGTGATCCTGGGGCAGGATCCTTATCATGGCGAAGGCCAGGCCCATGGGCTTTGCTTTTCGGTGAAGCCGGGGGTGCGGCCGCCGC
>CAZRZB010000095.1:0-10454 GCA_964604435.1 uncultured Aestuariivirga sp.
CCCAGGCGCCGCGCCGTGGCAATGGCCTGCAACCCCGCAACGCCCACGCCCATGACAAAGACCTTGGCTGGCGGCACCGTTCCCGCCGCCGTCATCATCATCGGGAAGGCCCGGCCATAATTTGCCGCCGCATCGATGACCGCCTTGTAGCCCGCCAGATTGGACTGGGAGGAAAGGATATCCATGGATTGCGCCCGCGAAATTCGCGGCATCAATTCCATGGCAAAAAACGACTGGCCCGATTTGGCGAGAGCCTCAAGACCTTTACGGTCGCCATAGGGGTCAAGGCCTGCGGCCACAACCGCACCCTTCTTCAGATTCTTGAGGGTGGCGTCCGAGGGGCGGCGTACGCCCAGGACCACATCGGCGTCCTTGAGTCCCGCGTCAGATTTTATGATGCTGGCGCCGGCAGCCGTAAAGGCGTCATCGGAGATATGGGCCCCGCTCCCCGCCCCGGCCTGGACCACTACGGCAAGCCCTTTTTTGACATAGGCCTTGACCGTGTCCGGACTTGCCGAAACACGGCGCTCTCCGGGGCTTGTTTCAGAAAGAACCGCAAGCTTCATGGTTTGCGCGGCCTACGAGACATTGACGGCGGTGATCAGTCCAAACACCACCAGCAACCCGCCCGACAAGTACCACTTGCCGCCCGTGCGCGCATCGATCAGCACCGCCACGATGCCGAGAATCAGCCCCGCGAAGCCGCTAAACACGTTCAGCGTGTGGGCAAAGCGGAAGGAAACCAGCGACACCAACACGAAGCCGCAAATGATGGACAGCGCAATGGAACCCGTGATGAAGCCCTCATAGGTGCTGCGGTGCACTTCCATGCCATGTGAGTGATTGCCCGAAGAATGGTCTGCCATGATTGAAGCCCCCTGGAACGTCATGAATCTCCGGATGATGTGTAGCCAAGCCGCGCGGCCCCCGCAAGCACCCCAAACATACGCGGCGATGAGTCACGCTATCGCCACTCAGGCCTGTTCCATGCCGTCCAACTCGTCGATCATGCCGGAGATCACCGAAAGCCCCTTGTCCCAGAATTTCGGGTCCGTGGCATCGAGCCCAAAGGGCTTCAACAGCTCCGAATGGTGCTTGGTGCCGCCCGCCTTCAGCATGGTGAAATACTTTTCCTGGAAGCCGCTCTCGCTTTCCTGGTAGCGCGCATAAAGCGAGTTCACCAGGCAATCGCCAAAGGCATAGGCATAGACGTAGAATGGCGAATGGATGAAATGCGGGATATAGGCCCAGAAGGTCTCATAGCCTTCACCGAAAGCGATTGATTCGCCTAGGCTTTCAGCCTGAACGCTCATCCATATTTCATTTATTTTATCAGGCGTTAGCTCACCTTCTTTGCGTGCCATATGAACCTTACGTTCAAAGGTATAGAAGGCAATCTGGCGAACCACCGTATTGAGCATGTCCTCAACTTTTGAGGCGAGAAGTATCTTGCGTTTCTTCCGCTCCGTCGTCTGGCGCAGCAGCGCCTGGAAGGTGAGCATTTCACCGAACACGCTGGCCGTTTCCGCCAGGGTCAGGGGCGTGGAGGCCATCAGGGCGCCCTGCTTTGCCGCCAGCACCTGGTGCACGCCGTGCCCAAGCTCGTGAGCAAGCGTCATGACGTCCCGGGTCTTGCCCATGTAATTCAACAGCACGTAAGGGTGGGCCGAAGGAACGGTCGGATGCGCAAAGGCGCCCGGCGCCTTGCCGGGACGCACCGGCGCATCGATCCACTTCCGCTCAAAAAAGGTTTTGGCAATAGCCGCCATCTCCGGCGAAAACTCCCCGTAGGCCGAAAGCACCATTTTCTCGGCTTCCGCCCAGGGCACCTCGCGCGTGTCTTCGTCGGGCAACGGCGCATTGCGGTCCCAATGCATCAGCTTGTCCTTGCCCAGCCACTTTGCCTTCATCCTGTAATAACGGTGAGAAAGCCGGGGATAGGCCTCGCGCACGGCGGCCACCAGGGCATCCACCACTTCCGGTTCCACCCGGTTGGAAAGATGGCGTGCCTCGGCAATATCCTTGAACCCCCGCCAGCGATCGGAAATGTCCTTGTCCTTCGCCAGAGTGTTGGTGATCAGCGTGAAAAGACGGAGATTTTCCTTGAAGGTCTTGGCGAGCGCCCCGGCTCCCGCCCTGCGCTTGGCCTCATCCGGACTTTGCAGGAGATTGAGGGTCGGTTCAATGGCAAGCGACTGGCCTTCAACCTCAAAGCGCAGGTCTGCCATTGTCTCGTCAAACAGCCGGTTGAAGGCACTGTAACTCGTCTGCGACTTCTCAAGGAAAAGTTCCTCCAGCTTGTCCTCGAGCTGGTAAGGTTTCTCCTTCCGCAGGTTTTCGATCCATGGCCGATAATGGTCAAGAGCCGGAACCTTCATGGCCGTTTCAAGGGCCGCGTCATCGATGCGATTGAGCTCAAGCTCAAAGAACAGGAGCTGGGTTGAAATGTCCGTGAGCCTGGCGCTCACGTCACCATAGAACTTGCCGCGCCCCGCATCCGTCGTGTCGCCCACATAGTAAAGCTGGGCAAAGGAACCGGTGCGTCCCAGAAGATCAGAAATCGCTTCGTAGGATTTGAGCGCTTCCGCCAATTCCGCTCCCGGGAGGCTGGCCAGTTTCCCCTTGTACTTTTCCGCAAATGCTTTGACCTCCGCCTCGGCCTTTTGCATGTCTGCCTTGAAGGCGGCCGCATCGGGGGCCTCGTAGAGATCCGTCAAATTCCATTCAGGCAAATTGCCAAGGGCCACAAAAGCGGTCATGTCCATTCCTTGCTAACAGTTCGGTTCCCATATGGCCCATGCCCGCAACTTCGGCAACCGCCCCGAATTTGTCCCCAAATCGCCTATCTCATTAACAGGGTCTTTACCCTTCACTGCGAAAGTGGGGGTAACAGGGAAAGCAAAGCAAACAAGACGACTGGGTACACTTGTTGCCGGCCACACCTGAATTTGGCCCTTTGACGATGAGTTGATTGAACAACATGGCTTCACGCATTTTGATTGTTGAAGACGATCCGGCACAGCGGCGAATTCTTGAAGAACTGGTGAGGCGTTTTGGCTTTGACCCGGTGGCCGTGGATGGCGGACTAAAGGGCATCGAAGTCTTGACCGGCCCCAAGGGGGGGGCCATCGAGCTGGTGATCCTCGACTTGATGATGCCCGGGATGGACGGGCTGGAATTCCTTGAAAAGATGCAAGGGATTCGTGGCGACCTGCCAGTCATCGTGCAAACCGCCCAGGGCTCCATTGAAACCGTGATCAAGGCCATGCGCGCCGGCGCCGACGATTTCGTGGTAAAACCCGTTTCACCTGAGCGCCTGAAAATTTCGATTCAGAATTTGTTGAAGGTCAATGCCCTCACCGAAGAGGTGAAGCGCCTGAACAAAAAGGTCGGCGGCGCCTTGAGCTTTGACGATCTCATCGCCGCTTCGCCTGCCATGGCCAATGTCCTGCGTCTCGGCCGCCGCGGCGCCCAATCGAATATTCCCATACTCATTGAAGGTGAATCCGGCGTCGGCAAGGAAATGATCGCGCGCGCCATCCAGGGCGAAAGCGAGCGCTCAGGGCGTCCCTTTGTGACTGTCAACTGTGGGGCAATCCCAGAGAATCTCGTTGAATCCATACTTTTTGGTCACGAAAAGGGGGCTTTCACCGGGGCCACCAGCAGGCATAGCGGCAAATTCCAGGAGGCCGACGGCGGCACGCTGTTTCTCGATGAGGTGGCAGAACTGCCTCTCGACATGCAGGTGAAGCTTCTCCGTGCCATTCAAGAGGGCGAAATTGACCCCGTGGGATCGCGCAAGCCGGTCAAAGTCAACATCCGTCTGATTTCGGCCACCAACCGCAACATGATAGAGATGGTGAAGGCGGGCCAGTTCCGCGAAGACCTGTACTACCGCCTGAATGTCTATCCCATCACAGTGCCGCCGCTTCGCGACCGCAAGGATGACATTCCGGCCCTGGCTGAACACTTCATCGTCAGGCTTTCGGCTGAGGAAGGTCGCAAGGTTCGCGGCATTTCACCCGAAGCGCTGCGCATGCTGCAGGCTTACAGCTGGCCGGGCAACGTGCGGCAGCTTGAAAATACTGTCTTCCGCGCCATTGTGCTGTGCGAAAGTGACCTTCTGGATATCCAGGATTTCCCACAGATCGCCTCCCTTGTTGAGGGCTACGAGGTCATCGTGCCGCCTGCGCCGGCGCTCAACAAGAAACCCGCTCTGCCTACGGGACCTGCCATGGTGGGTGGCAATCAACCGGTCAGCCGGTCATCTGGCAGTCAGGTGAGCGATGGCATGGCGCTCGGCATTCCGGCGGTCACTGATGGTGGCCATATCCGCAAATTGGAGGAGGTGGAGGCCGACATGATCCGCCTGGCACTCAACCGCTATCGTGGCCAAATGTCGGAAGTCGCCCGAAAATTGGGCATCGGACGCTCAACCCTCTATCGGAAAATGCGGGATATGGGACTTGACGAGGCAACTGGGTGACAGTCCGGGCATTTTTTCATTTAGCGGTCTCACACCCGTTGAATTGCCCATTTCACAAGCCTAGATTGCGGGGCTAGAATCAAAAAAGGTGCAATTTTGATACACAAGCTTCTGCTGAAGCTATCTGTTGCAGCGATTGCTGTGTCCTTTGCCGGACAAGGTGTGCTGGCCGACACATTCTCAAGCGAGAAAAAAAACAAGGGGTTCTTCGAAAACCTGTTCGGGGCCCCGAAGAAAAAGAAATCCCGCAAGTCGATCCTGCCCTGGTGGCGAAACGATGGTGGCGTGAACATCATCTATGGCAATGATTTTGGAGCTTATGGCGAGGAGGACTTTGGCGACCCGGAACCGATTCCAGGCAAGGGAATGGGAAACCTCGCCTATATTTCTCCCAAGCTCGTGCCGCTGGCGGATTCCTCTCTTTCCAAATTTACTGCAGCGGATGTCCAGAGTCAGGCCATTCTCGCAGAGCTTTCTTCCCAGAAACCCATAACGCGTGTCGCCCAGGAAGAGCGACAGCCCATTCTTGATCTCTACCGGAATACGGGCTTCAAACCTCTTTGGCTGACCGGAAACGAACCCTCGGAGCGCGCTAAGCGGATCTTGGCCTATGCATCGAAAACCTCCGAAGACGGGATGGAACCGCTGGCCTATCTTCCGGCAAGCCTGAGTTCATTCAATAACGTCGACGAGCAGGTTGGCATTGACCCCCAATCGCTGGCGCAATTTGACATTTCAATGACGGCCGCGGCGCTCAAGCTGGCCCGTCAGATTTCGGGCGGCCAATTTGATCCCAACCGCCTGTCCCTCTACAACGATATTAAGCCCGAGCGCGTTGACGCAGCCGAAGCCCTCAGGATCTTGGCATGGATTCCATTTCCGGAACTCTATTTGAACGATCTGATGCCAAAGCACCCTTCCTATGCCTTGATGAAGGCTGAACTGGCAAAGCTGCGCGCCAGCAATAGCAAGCCTCCTTACGAAAAAATCGCCGAGGGCAAATCCGTCAAGGTGGGGAGTTCCGATCCGCGCATATCGGTCGTGCGAGATCGCCTGCGGGACATGGAATTCTTGAGTGGCGAAAAGAGCGCCATTGGGCCAGAACTTGCTGATACGCTGGATGAGAGCCTTTCTGCCGCCCTGAAGAAATTTCAGAAGTCGGTCAAGTTGCGTCAGACCGGCACGCTCGATCTGGCGACAGTCAAGAGCCTGAACCGCGACACCAGTCAAAGGGACATTCAGCGCCTCGTTTACAATATGGAACGCCTGCGCTGGCTGCCGAAGAATCTTGGCAATCGCTATGTTTTCGTGAATCAGCCTGCCTTCGAGGTTCGCGTCATGGACCATGGCAACGAGGTCTGGCGGAGCAAGGTGATTGTCGGCAAGCCCCTGAACCAGACCTCCGCGTTTCACGATGAACTGGAGACCGTGGTGTTCAACCCGTCCTGGGGTGTCCCCCAATCCATCATCGTCAACGAGTACCTCGGAAAACTCCGCCGCGACCCCAGCTATCTGGATCGCCAGGGCTTCAAGGTGATCGCGCCGGATGGGCAGGTTATCCCGTCAGGCTCGATAGATTGGGCTTCCTACGGCAGCAGGCCGCCCTTTGGCGTGCAGCAGCCGCCGGGAAAGAGCAATGCGCTGGGCGAACTCAAATTCCTGTTCCCCAATTCTCATGACATCTACATGCACGACACGCCGACAAAGAATCTCTTTTCGGAAACAACCCGGACTTTCAGCCATGGCTGCATCCGCGTCCAGAATCCCCGGGAATTTGCAACCGTTCTGCTGGGTTGGGACCGTGCCAAAGTTGACGCCGAGACCGATAGCCGCAAGAGCCAGTCGATACCCCTCAACAGCAAGGTCCCGGTCCATATCACCTATTTTACCGCATGGCCTGATTCTTCTGGAAAATTGAATTATTTCAATGATATGTACGAGCGCGATGAGGCCATGGGCAGGGCCTTGGCAGCACTGGCGGCAGCACGCGAAGCCAGTTCAACGCAAAAACTCGTGCAAAACTGAATTTGTTGACGGCCAAGGGGCTAAATCGGCTCCCTTAAGTGCCTGTTAATGATAATAATTCATTCTAATTGTAGGCAATGGACGCCTCAGGGCGGCCATATTCTTGTCTGATGTCCTGTTTGGGTGTAAGTCGTCAGGTGGGCGACAAACGCTTGGACGGGGAAACTGAAGGGGAACCGGGAACCTTCTGCCTGGTGTGTGTTTGCGTATGATTGTGGGTTCGCGGGATGTGGGGAATCGTCAGATATTGATAAAGCGTGTCAAAAAGCTCTTGGCCTCGGCCACCATCGTTGCAGCGCTGTCCGTTGCCGCGGGCTGGAGTCTCGGGACACCTACTATGGCAGGCGGAGAAACCCGCACGGTTTCCCTCTATCATATTCATACCAAGGAAAGCATCACCGTCACCTACATGGTGAAGGGCCGCTATGTTCCCTCGGCCATGAAGAAGATCAATTATCTCATGCGCGATTGGCGCCGCAACGAAGTCGTCACCATTGATCCCAAAACGATCGATTTAATATGGGAATTGCATGCCGATTTAGGCTCGCGCGCGCCGATTCACATCGTCTGCGGCTATCGTTCACCCAAAACCAATGCCTTCCTGAAGCGGGTTGGCCGCAATGTGGCCAAGAAGAGCCAGCACATGGTGGGCCGGGCCATTGACCTTTATTTCCCCGATGTCCCGACCAAGAAAATTCGTAACAGCGCGCTGGTCCGGAAGGTCGGCGGCGTTGGCTACTACAGCAGTTCCGGCGGTCCGACCGGGTTTGTTCATCTTGATTCAGGCAGCGTCCGCCACTGGGGCCCGGCAATCAGCCGGACCGAAATGGCGCAGATTTTCCGTGATGGCCGCAAGACCTTGGGTGCCAGGCTGAACCGCCGGGACACGACCGTGGTAGCCTCCGCCGCCGATGAAGATGCGGCAGTGCTGGAGGCCGCCTATCAAGGTGTTGACGAGGATCTCGCATCATTGAGCGAGGAAGCCAGCAAATCTCCGGCGGCAAAGGCGGTTCCCGACGTGCCAAAGGAAATTGTTCAAGGCTATCCCGTCCCCAAGCCGCGGCCGAAGCCAATTGAGGTTCTCATGATGGCGGCAGCCAACATGACGATCGAGCCCGCCTCGGCCCCGCCGCCAACCCAGATTGAAAGAGCCAAGACTTCCACCGTCACCGACAACCTGGGCGTGGGTGAAGTGGCAGGGAACTTGACCGAGGAAGAAACGCTGGCGCAGATGTCGAATGCAGCCGCAAAAGGAAGTTTTGCCGACGCAATTCGCGATGGCACGGCCAAGGACACCCCCTTGATCAAGCCAATGTTGGCATCGTTTGCTGGATCGGACATCAATTGGTGGCCTGGGCAATTGATCGACAATCCGGCGCAATCCATCCGCCAGAATGGCGCACCACAGGAAATTTCGACGACTGAAATTTCTCTTGTGCCCAACGCACTGGCACAGCCTGTCATGCGGACAAATGCCACTATTAATGTCCAGGCAAACCTGACCCAATCTTCCGTGACATCCGGCAAGAGTGACATGCTGGTGGTCGAACGCGCCGGCAAAGGCAGTCTTCCGTCAGGCCTTACCACCCTTCTCAATGGGCTCCTGACCGTGGGGCAGCTCGAAACCAATTAATTTCCGGAAATTCCGGCGATGAAGGAAGAAGCGGATTCAAGCCGCCTCTACTGCTCCGCCAGGGAGCATGCCGAGGGCCTGCAGATAGAGGTCAAGCATTGCTTCTTCCTCTTCGCGCTCATTGGCGTCCTTCTTGCGGAGGGATATCACCTTGCGCAAGACCTTTGTATCAAAACCGTTACCCTTGGCCTCGGCGTAAACTTCCTTGATGTCGGCAGCAATGGTCTTCTTTTCCTCTTCAAGGCGTTCAATGCGCTCGACAATGCTTTTTAATTGTCCCTGGGCGAAACTTGACTTGTTATTCACGTCTGATGCCTCCAAAAAATCTAATGCTTTTCAATCTTGTCAAATGCCGCCGTCTGGGCCTCGCTGGCGGGTTTCTGGAAACGTGCCTTCCATTCTTCCTGCGGCATTCCATAGACCATGGTTCGGGCCTCTTCCCGGGCGACTTCGACGCCTCTTTCGCGAGCCGCCTCTTCAAACCAGTTTGACAGGCAATTGCGGCAAAAACCCGCGAGATTCATCAGGTCAATGTTCTGTACATCGCTGCGCCCCCGCAAGTGAGCCAGGAGCCTGCGAAATGCTGCGGCTTCCAGTTCCAGTTGTGTCCTATTATCGTGTTTCATACCGGTCCCTGATGCCCTTCATAACGCCTAATCCCAAGCTTTCCAGTGGGGCGGACACCTCATCCACACCTGATTTGGAAAACCTTGGTAGATCATGCTATAGGCTGCAAAATAGGTGGAATACCAGTATCTTTGCCAAACCTGCCCGCCGGATTAAAAGGAATGTCATGAGCGATTCGAGATTATTGCTGGGCGGCCAAAAAATGGTTCGGGCGTTCACCTTGGGTGCAAGTGCCCTGGCGCTGCTTGGATTTGCCGGAACCCCGGCCCGCGCTGACCTCAAACTATGTAATAACACGGCAAGCCGCGTGGGCGTCGCCATTGGTTACAAGGACCGCGAAGGCTGGGCCAGCGAAGGTTGGTGGACCGCCGAGCCCCAGAAATGCCTGACCTTGCTGAAGGGTACCCTGATTGCCCGCTACTACTACGTTTACGCCGTCGACTATGACAAGGGTGGCTCCTGGGGCGGCAAGGCGATGATGTGCATTCGTGACAAGATTTTCACTATCCGCGGCATCGACAGCTGCACCGAACGCGGCTACCAGAAAACCGGCTTCTTCGAAGTTGATACGTCCGAGGAGGCCGATTGGACCATATCCTTGTCTGGCGAAAAAACCAGCCAGGGACAATAGCCGCACGTGCGCAGAAATCGAAAAGTAAAAATTCTCGCAACCCTGGGGCCCGCCTCTTCAAGCCCGGAGATGATCGAGAAGCTTTTTGTGGCAGGGGTGGATGTTTTTCGCATCAACATGAGCCACACCTCCCATGCCCTGCTGGCAGAACTCCACCGCCACATCCGCAATGTCGAAATCAAGCTGAACCGGCCCATCGGTATCCTCGCGGACCTGCAGGGACCAAAGATCCGCATAGGCACGTTCAAGGACAAGGAAGTCCAGATCAGGGCCGGCAATACGTTCAGCTTCGATACGGATGAAACGCCGGGTGACAGCAAGCGTGTTCACTTGCCCCACCCCGAAATCTTTGCCTCGGCCAAAGTCGGCGATTTCCTCCTGCTCAATGATGGCCGTTTGCGCGTCGAAATAACCGGTGTCACCCCCGGCCGCATCGACTCGGTGATTATCTTCGGCGGCACCCTGTCAAACCGCAAAGGCGTAAACCTCCCCAATACGCTTTTGCCAATCCCCGCCCTCACTGAAAAGGACCGCGCCGATCTGGAAGCTGCCGCCAGCATTGGCGTGGATTGGATAGCCCTGTCATTCGTCCAGCGCCCTGAAGATGTGGTGGAAGCCCGCGAGTTGATCGCCAGCCGCGCCGGCGTCATGGCAAAGATTGAAAAGCCTTCGGCCCTGCTGTGCCTGGAGGATATCCTGAAAGTTTCCGACGGCATCATGGTGGCCCGTGGTGACCTGGGCGTCGAGCTCCCGCTGGAGACCGTGCCGGCACGCCAGAAGCAACTGACCAGGGCGGCCCGCCGGGCCGGCAAGCCGGTTGTCGTGGCAACCCAGATGCTGGAATCTATGATCATCGAACCGGTGCCGACGCGTGCCGAGGTCTCGGATGTGGCCACTGCGGTCTATGAAGGGGCCGATGCCATCATGCTGTCCGCCGAAAGCGCTGCCGGCGCATGGCCTGAAAAGGCGGTGGCCACCATGGACAAGATTGCCCAATCGGCCGAAGGCGACAGTTTCTACCGCGGCATCATGAACGCCCAGCGCAATGACCC